>NZ_JACGWE010000005.1:0-179844 GCF_014077575.1 Pseudomonas sp. 5Ae-yellow
GGCGAACGGCCTCTTCTACAGCGATTTCGCAGAAGGGGTTCATCGACATTTTGACGTTGGCGAGATCGACGCCGGAGTTATCCGCTTTGACGCGAACCTTGACGTTGTAATCGACCACGCGCTTAACGGCAACGAGGATTTTCATGGACGTTAGTCCTCCACAAGTCTTGAGACGCCCGTAGGCGCATGACATTAAAAGGGGTGCCTAGGATACCGGGCAGACAAGGCGCCCGGAAGTATAAATTGTCGCTTTGACAGACAAAAATGCCGGGTTGGTGACCTATTTGGCCAGCCGACCCGGCAGTCTGCAATTGACTTAAGCGCCAGTCAGTTGAGCAGCGTAGGCTTCCAGATGATGATCGTCATCGCCAAACTGATGACTGATCATAACCAGGCGCTTGGCGTAATGCGCGCCGTTGTATTCCCAAGTCATGGCGATACCACCATGCAGCTGGATAGACTCTTCGGCAACAGAGCGCGCAGCGCGGTTGACGATAAACTTGGCCGCGGCCAGTTTGGCACTGCGCTCAGCACTGTCTTCATCGTCCGCCAGACAAGCGGCCAGGGTCGCCATGGATGTGGCGCGCTCCAGCTCGCTGATCATGTCGACCATGCGGTGTTGCAGCACCTGGAATTTACCGATCGGCACGCCGAACTGCTTACGCGTCTTCAGGTATTCCAGTGTCAGGTCGCAGGCAGTGCGCATGGCGCCAACGGCTTCGGCACACAGGGCAGCGATAGCGCGGCCACTCTGATAGCGGATTGCGTCATAGGCTTTGCCGGCTTCGCCGAGCAACTCGCCCTTGGCGTTATCCAGGAACAGTTCGCAGGCTTTGCGGCCATCCATGGTGGCGTAGACACGACGGCTTACACCGGCGTCGGTTGGATCGACCAGGAACAGGCTGATGCCTTGCTGATCACGGCTATCACCACTGGTGCGGGCAGATACCAGGATCTTGCCAGCCGTTTGGCCACCGATGACGACGCCCTTGCGGCCGCTCAGGCTCCACTCGCTGCCGTCTTGCTTGGCAGTGGTAGTGACGTTGGCCAGGTCGTAGTGACTGTTCAATTCGTCCAACGCGACGGCAGCTTGCAGCTGGCCAGACGCAATTTCACCCATCAGGGCTTCTTGCTGAGCGTCGCTGCCCAGCTGAGCGATCAAGCCGCCAGCCAGAATCACGGACTCCATGTAGGGTTCCAGGCAAATACCGCGGCCCAGTTGCTCCATGATCAGCATGGTTTCGATGCCGCTACCGCCAAAGCCGCCGAGTTCTTCGGCAAAGGGAATGGCTGTCAGGCCCAGTTCACCCATTTGCTGCCAGAAAGCAGTGCTGAAGCCGGCTTCGCTTTCGCTGAATTTGTTGCGGCTGTCGAAGTCGTACACGTCGCGAACCAAACGCTCGGCAGTTTCCTGCAGCATCTGTTGTTCTTCGGTCAATTTGAAATCCACGGTCGGCCTCCTCAGAGCTCAAGAATCATTTTTGAGACGATGTTCTTCTGGATCTCGTTGGATCCGCCGAAGATCGACAGTTTACGCATGTTGAAATACTGCGGGGTCGGTGAGGCCGCGTAGTCGCCGACGAGCAGTTCGCCGTCGTAGTCCAGTTCCATTTCTTCCGGCAGGTATGGCAGGGCGTATGGTCCCAGCGCCTTGCGCATCAGGTGCGTGATGGCCTGACGGATTTCGGTGCCCTGTACTTTCAGAATGGAGCTTTCCGCACCCGGTACACCGCCCTCGGAGGCTGCGGCAACAATACGCAGGGTACTCATCTCGGCTGCCATCAGGGACATTTCCACTTCCGCGATCTGGCTGCGGAACATGGCGTCTTCGATCAGCGGCTTGCCGTTCTTCTGCTGCTTGGAAGCAATACGCTTAAGGTTGCTCAAGGCAGCCTTGGAAGCGCCGATGCCGGCCAGGCCAGTACGCTCGTGGGTCAGCAGGTACTTGGCGCAAGTCCAGCCCTTGTTCTCTTCACCAACCAGGTTTTCTACCGGAACTTTCACGTCGTCGAAGAAGACTTCGTTGACTTCGTGATCGCCGTCCAGGGTGATGATCGGACGCACGGTGATGCCGGGAGTTGCCATGTCGATCAGCAGGAAGGAAATGCCGCGCTGCTGCTGGGCTTCAGGATCGGTGCGGACCAGACAGAAGATCCAGTTGGCGTGTTGGCCCAGGGTGGTCCAGGTTTTCTGACCGTTGACGATGTAGTGATCGCCATCGCGCACTGCGCGGGTTTTCAGCGAAGCAAGGTCGGAACCTGCGCCTGGCTCGGAATAACCCTGGCACCACCAGTCGGTGCCATCGAGGATGCGCGGCAGGTAGGTAGCTTTCTGCTCTTCGCTACCAAACTTGATGATGACCGGAGCAACCATGTTGACGCCGAAAGGCACCAGACGTGGTGCGCCATAGGCAGCGGACTCTTCATCAAAGATGTGTTTTTCGATCGGGCCCCAGGTGGTGCCGCCGTGCTCAACGGGCCAGCCTGGCGCGTACCAACCGCGCTTGGACAGGATTTTCTGCCAGCGTTCGTGATCTTCTTTACTGAGTTCTTTGGCCAGTTTGACCTTCTCAGCGATATCGGCCGGCAGCTCCTGTTTCAGGAATTCACGCACTTCATCGCGGAAGGCGAGCTGTTCGGAAGAAAAATGGATTTCCATTGTCAGTCCTCGTTGTAATACGGGTATCCGGCGGCCGGTATCTATGCCGGCCGCGCTGATTTATCAAAGATCGGCGAACTTGCGACCTTCTTTGGCCAGTTTTTCCAGCAGTGCGGCCGGTTTCCACCAAGCGCCATGCTGTTCGTGAAACTCACAGATTTTTGCGTACACGCGATCCAGGCCCACGGCGTCAGCGTAGAACATCGGGCCACCATGGAAGGCCGGGAAGCCGTAACCATTGAGGTAGATGACGTCGATGTCACTGGCGCGCTGAGCGATGCCTTCTTCGAGGATCTTGGCTCCCTCGTTGATCAGGGCATAAATGGTGCGCTCGATGATGTACTCATCGGACAGTTCGCGGCGCTCGATACCCTGCTCTTTTGAAGCAGCTTCCAGCAGCGCCGGCAGTTCCGGGTTCTCCAACGGGGTACGGGAGCCCGCTTCATAAACATAGAAACCTTTGCCGGTCTTCTGGCCCAGCATACCGGCTTCGGCCATCTTGTCCAAAACCAGCGGCAGTTTGAATTCTGCTGGCAGGGTCTGACGTTGGCGAGTGCGGATGCTCAAACCGATATCCAGACCCGACAGGTCGCGCATGGCAAACGGCCCCATGGCCATGCCGAATTTACGCAATGCACCGTCTACCTGTGCAGGTGTGGCGCCTTCTTCCACCAGGAATTCAGCTTCGCGGCCGTACTGGAAGACCATGCGGTTGCCGACAAAGCCATCGCAGACGCCAACGGGCACCGCAACCTTCTTCAGTTTCTTGCCGATCGCCATGGCCGTAGCCAGCACGTCGTCAGCGGTTTTTTCGCCACGCACCACTTCCAGCAGACGCATCACGTTGGCCGGGCTGAAGAAGTGCAGGCCCACAACGTCTTCGGGGCGCTTGGTGAAGTTAGCAATCTCGTTCAGATCCAGCGAAGAGGTATTGCTGGCCAGAATCGCGCCGGGCTTGCAGTTGGCGTCCAGAGCGCTAAAGACTTTCTGCTTGACGCTCATTTCTTCAAATACAGCTTCGATAACCAGATCAACGTCGGCCAGGTCGGCATAATCGGTTACGCCGCTGATCAGCGCCATGCGCTTTTCCAGCGCGGCTTCGTTCAGGCTGCCGCGCTTGACGCTCATGCCATAGGTATCACGGGCGCGCTGCATGGCCTTGTCGCGGGCCTCTGCAGTGATTTCCAGTACCTTGACCGGGATGCCGGCGTTGGCAAAGCACATGGCAATGCCCACGCCCATGGTGCCGCCACCGATCACGGCGGCTGACTTGACGTCACGTACCGGTGTGTCTTTTGCCAGGCCGTCGACCTTGGAAGCCAGGCGCTCGGTAAAGAAGGCATGTACCAAGGCAGCGCGCTGCGGCGAAACCAGGCACTCGGCAAATAGCTCACGCTCGCGCTTCAGGCCTTCGGCCAGGGGCAGGGTGAAGGCAGCCTCGACCGCAGAAATGCAGCGCTGTGGTGAGAACAGGCCGGGCATCTTCTTTTCGATCTCGGCGCGTTTGGCTGCAACGGCAGCCGCGTTATCAACGCCTTCAAGCTTGTCGGTGCGCTCGCCAGTGCGGCGTGGACCCTTGCCTTCGGCAATCAACTGATCGGCGTACGCTAAACCAGCTGACAGCAGGTCGCCTTCGATCAGTTGGTCGACTACGCCCAGCTCCAGCGCTTCGGTGGCGCTGATGGGCGCACCGCTGACGATCATGTCCAGGGCCTTGGCGACGCCAGTCAGGCGTGGCAGACGCTGTGTGCCGCCGGCACCGGGCAGCAGGCCCAGCTTGACTTCCGGCAGGCCGACCTTGGCGTCTTTACGGGCAATGCGGTAATGGCAGCTAACAGCGACTTCCAGGCCACCGCCCAGAGCGGTACCGTGAATAACCGCGACACTCGGCTTGCTGCCGGCTTCGATACCATTGACTACGTCCGGCAGGCTTGGTGCTTGCGGCGGCTTGCCGAATTCCTTGATATCAGCCCCGGCGATGAAGGTTGATCCTTCACATACCAGCACAATAGCCTTTACTTCAGGGTCGGCTTCGGCTGCCTTGAAGCTGTTCTGCAGGCCTTCGCGTACGGCAATACCCAGTGCATTGACCGGTGGGTTATTGACGGTGACAACCGCAATGGCGCCTTTGCGTTCCAGCGTGACTACGTCCGACATGCTTGACCTCCGTATGAGTGGCTAGATGCGTTTCACTATGCGAAATAATGAAATCATATTCCGCTAGGCAAAATACAAAAAAAAGAATGCTTTGTCGATGCCCCCTTTGTGCGAAATAGGGGTTTATCAGTAAAGGTGATGAATCAAACCAGCGCCAGCGCGGGTTTGATTCATCAGAGCGGCAAGCTTTCAGCGCAAGTTAAACCCAAGATTGGCGCGGAGCAGGTGGGTTAGCTGGCGACTGCACGGCCAGCTTGTCGCTTGCCGCTTAAAGCTTGCCGCCGAGCTTCAAACGCCTAACCGCTCTATGTCACGCGCCAGCATCGCCAGCTGATGCGCCAGTTGAGTCTGCACGCGTTCTTCTGAGACAAGGTAGGAGGGCGCGCCGCAGGTTAGTACCATCAGGCTGCCGTCCTGCAGGTGCAGTGGCACGCCAGCAGCGTTGACGTTGCGATCCCAGTCACCCAGTGACAGGCAGAAGCCATGCTGTTCATATTCAGCAAAGGTCTTTTGCAGCGAGGCTTCCAGCTCGGGCCAGGCCTCAGGGTTGCGCGCCTTGATGGCATCCATCACATGGCTGCGTTCATCCGGTTTCATTGCTGCCAGGTAAGCGCGGCCGGCAGCCGTGGTGGCCAGTGGCAGACGTACGCCAACATCCATGCGCAGGGAGGTGGTTTCCGATGGCCGGCAGTTCTCGACGTAGATCATAGAGAGTCGATCACGGCAGGTCAGGCCGACGGAGGTATTGGTCGTGCGGGCGAATTCATCCAGATAGGGTTTGGCCAGCTGGCGCACCCGCAGATTTGATACATAGGCGTAGCCTAACGCCAGAACGCCTGAATCGAGCTGATATTTTTCCAGCTGGGTTGAGTAGCTGAGATAACCCAGCTTGGTCAGGGTATAGGTCATGCGAGAGACAGTAGGCTTAGGCAAGCCGGTGATACGCGCGATGTCCTGATTACCCATCACCACGGAGCCTTGGCTGAAGGCACGTAAAACGTCCAAGCCACGAGACAGGGCCTCTACGAACTTACGGTCCTTGGCTGTAACCGGGGCGTTGCTGTTTTCCTGCTCATCTTTCATCGCGTTTTATACCTTGCTGGCGCATCCTGATTTGCTGGCCGACCTGCGGCGCTATAACGGTTCGATGCTGGACTATTATTGTTGTTGATTAGCCGCGAAACATATCACGTACGGGCATTCTGCACAGCGATACCAAGGGTAGACTGTCTCGATCGTTGCACAGTAAGGTCTAATAGAATAGCATCTTTTTGGTATTTCATTCCGCTCTGCAAAATAATAGTCCAAAAACGAGGTCAAGATGTCGACATCTGCACAGTATGCCGTCGGCGCCCAGCTGGATGAGCTGGGGCACACCACCCTTTTCGATATTCTGGACAGCGCCTGCGATCGCTACGCTGACCGTCCTGCTTTCTCCTGCGGTGCAGATACTCTGACGTTTAATCAATTGCGCGGCCGTGCTGATGCTTTCGCCCGTTACCTGCGCCAGCACGCATTGCTGGAGCCGGGCGACCGCTTGGCTATCCAGTTGCCTAACCTGCTGCAATACACGATTGCGATCTTCGGTGCGCTGCGTGCCGGGCTGATCATCGTTAATACCAACCCCCAGTACACCCCTTACGAGACGCGTCATCAGTTCGCTGATTCGGGTGCCAAGGCGGTTGTCGTGCTCGACAAGCTGGTGCCTTTGGTACGCAAGATTCAGAGCTCTACCGACATAGAGACGTTGATTGTTACCAGCATGGATGACTATGCCAGCCCTCAGTACGATAGTAGCGAAGCAGACGAGGTGCGCTTCATGCAGGCGCTGCGTCTGGGTGACGAGCTACCCGCGATAGAGACTCAGCGCGGCCTCGACGATCTGGCCGTGCTGCAGTATACCGGCGGGACCACCGGCGTATCCAAGGGCGCCATGCTGACCCACCGCAATATCCTGTGTAACGTCCTGCAGGCGGTCAGCATCCTCAAGGAAGGCGATGTGGATTATGGCAACGAAGTGCGTATTTCACCGTTGCCGCTTTACCATATCTTCGCTTTTACGGCGAACTGCATCGCTTCGGTGTTTACCGGCTTCCATAGTGTGTTGATTACTAACCCGCGCGATCTTGACGGTTTGATCAATGAACTCAAGCGACGTCCTTTCACGTTGCTATCGGGTATTAATTCGCTATTTATCTCGCTGATGGCGCATCCGCAGTTCGATACTGTCGACTTCAGTCGCTTGAAGTGGGTCAACTCGGGCGGTGCGCCGCTGAACATTGAGCTCGCCAAGCGATGGACCGAGCGCACCGGCAGCATTATTCGTGAAGGCTATGGCCTGACCGAAACCTCGCCGGTTGTAGTTGCCTCAACAGCCTTTACGCCTCACAGGGAGGGTTATATTGGTAAACCGGTAATCGATACCCTGCTCAAGACCGTTGACGATGATGGTGCGGAAACGCCGCGCGGTGAGCCCGGAGAGGTGCTAATCCGCGGGCCGCAGGTAATGCAGGGCTACTGGCACCGCCCGGATGAAACCGCCGCTGCTTTCACCGAAGATGGTTGGCTGAAAACCGGCGACGTCGGGGTGATCGATAATCAGGGTTTCCTCAAGCTGGTCGATCGCAAGAAGGACATGATCCTGGTGTCCGGCTTCAACGTTTATCCCAATGATATTGAAGATGCCGTCATGCGCCACCCCGGCGTGCGCGAGTGTGTCGCCGTTGGGGTGTTGGACGATCGTACCGGCGAGGCGATCAAAATCTATGTCAGTCTGAATGACGCTGAACTGACTGAAGACGCGATCATTGCTCACTGTCGTGAGCATCTGACCGGCTACAAGATTCCCAAGCATGTTGAGATCCGCGATGACCTGCCAAAGTCGACAGTTGGCAAGTTGCTGCGCCGGGTATTGCGCGATGAAGCCCGTGGTGAGACCAAGGCATGACGGGTCTGACGCTGAGCATAGAAGGCGGTATTGCCGAGATTCAGCTGGACGACGGCAAGGTCAACGCCCTGTCTGAAACGATGCTGGAGCAACTGCTGGCCGCCATCGAGGAGGCAGCGCAGGCCGATGCGGCACTGCTGATCTGTGGGCGACCGGGTTGTTTCAGCGGCGGTTATGATCGCAAGTTGATCGATGCGGGTGGCCCCGCCTGTGATGCGATGCGCGCCGCAGGCGATCGCCTGACGCTGGCGCTGCTGGATTATCCGGCGCCGCTGGTTATTGCCAGTACCGGTCACGCGATGGCCAAGGCAGCATTTGTACTGCTGTTGGGGGATTACCGGGTTGGCGCTGAGGGTGACTTCCGTATCGGCTTGAACGAGGTCGCTATTGGTATGACCATGCCCGACGGCGCCATGCTGCAGGCGCAGGCGCGCCTGGCGCCAAACTGGCTTAACCGGTGTGCGCTGCAGGCTGAGTATCTGACCCCTCGGCAAGCGCTGGAAGCCGGTTTTTTCGACGAGCTGCAGAGCGCCGAGCAACTGCTTGAGCGTGCTCGTGAAAAAGTCCGGCAACTGGCAAAGCTGGATCGACGCGCCTACCGTGAAACCCGCACGCTGCTGCATGCTCGACTGCGCATGCAGCTAGGCAAGCTGTTCGGCTGAACCTTCGCTAACAGGTGGCTTGCCCGCGCCAGCCGGGCAGCGCCTGCCTCTCGATCACTCCTTGTAATAAGCCACTTGCGTTGAGGTCAGCAGCAGGATGCCATCGTCGCTCCATACATGGGCAATCTGGTCCGAATAATTGTTGTGCATGCGCGCGGCACGCGCGTGGCCGAGCACATGACGGTCGCCGGCTTCAATCAGTTGCGCGGCGTCGGCATGGTAGTAGTGGGTCATTGAGACTGTCCCGGCCGGGGTGAAGCGCTGACGGCGATGGAAGATTCGCGGGGCAAAGACATCGCCCATGGCGGTTAGTGAGGCAAAGTCCAATGGCCTTGCTGGATTGTCACGGGCCCAGAGCACAGTGTCGGTATCGCCGGTGTCATGCTCGGATGGGCTGGCGGGATTGAATAGCCCGGAGACATAGCGAAAATCATAGTTTTCAAACCAGCTGCGTTCCGTGCGCGAGACCAGCGGCAAACTGTCGGCGGCAACCGCCGCTGGCATGGGCAGTTGTTGTTCCGACCAGGTTTCGCGGCGGGTAGCAAAAAAGGCGGTACCGCTGGTGACCACTTCACCCGCCTGGCGCTGCAGCAATAGCCAGTGCTGGGTGGAGCGGTTGGTGCGGATGGGAGTGGCTTCGATTGCAAAGGCACCCGGTTGCACTGGTCCGGCAAAGTTGATGGTGAGCGAGATAGGCTCGCCGATACGCTCGGGGTGCTGGAGCACTGCGTTGAGTAGTGTCGCAGCGGTGACGCCACCAAAGGGCCCCACCATATTCTGATAGGCATCGCTGGTTGCGCCGGCAAACAGATTATTGTCTTGCGGTTGCAAGGCGATTGCCTGGTCAAAGGCGTGGCTGGTGGGCGTTGATGTACTCATTCAGGGAATTCCAACTGACAAAGGGCTCGAATAGGAGGGACATAATAAGGAGCGCTGTGGTTCGCTAACAATCAAGCTTATTGGCGCGAATTGGCCATCATGCGCAGGGGCAATTGCCCATCCTCAGGCGAGGTTAGTAAGACGCGCAGGCGTTGCTGTATAGGGGGCTAACAGGGCGGCGCGTGTATAACTCAGGCCGCCCTGTCCTGTTAATCAGCCGCGTTGGTAGCAGCCGATCAGGCGGTTCATTGCCGTTGCGTTGGGCTCGATCTTTTCAAGCAGCTGCCACAGGTTCAGGCCTTCTGGCAGATTGAGCTCAGCATCTAGGGCTATTACCCAGAAGTAATATTTGTGCTGGCCGTGGCCTTCCGGCGGCATGGGGCCGTTGTAACCTGCCTTGCCGAAGTTATTTTTACCCTGGGTGAAATCGCTGCAGTCTTCGCTCAACTCGCTCACGTTACCGGGAATGTTGTACAGCACCCAGTGCACGAAGCCATAGGTGCCGTTGGCGGAGATCAAGGGAGCATCAGGATCGTGGCAGATGATCGCGTAGCTTTTGGTGCCCTCAGGCGCGTTACTCCAGCTCAGCGCAGGAGAAACGTCGACGCCTTCGCCAGTATGCTTGCTGGGGATGACGCCCTCTTGGGCGAAGGCCGGACTTTCAAGTTTCAGGTCGTTGGAAAAGGCAAATCCCATGATGCTCTCCTTGAGTTTGGCACGAAAGAGTTTTCAATATGACGCCGGGTCAAACGCTAGGCAAGGCGCTGCGGCTTAATGCATGAGTGCGCTGAGTAGCCACAGGCCAAGCAGAATCCAGATGATGCCAACGAGGATTCTTCTGCGTAGGAAGGCGCGCACGCCAACGTAGATCAGGCACAGGCCCAGTATAACGGCAGCTATATTGAGCAGGCTGCTGTCGACACCGAGCGCGCGGGCAAAGCCGTTAACGAAGTCTGAACTGGCATTGCTCAACAGGGTAAACAGCCAGACCAGGCTGTCGATAATAAAGCGGATGACGGTACCGAAAACCTGGCCCAGCCATTCAAATACGTTATTGGCCTGCATTCAATTATCTCTGTTCGCTAAGGTTGGCTTACTCGCTGGCGCTACCTTAGCAGAAGGCGGGAGCCGGCTGAACTGTTGCGCCTGCCCCCGCCAAGTCGGCCCGCCTTAGACGCGCTCGATAACCGCCGCTACGCCTTGGCCCAGGCCGATGCACAGGCTGACCAGTGCATAGCGCTTGCCGGTGCGCTCCAGCTGGCGCAAGGCGGTCAGTGTCAGGCGTGCGCCGGACGCTCCCAGCGGGTGACCTACGGCAATAGCGCCACCATTGGGGTTCAAGCGCGGATCATCGAATGCGATGCCCAGCTGCTTGGCGCAGCCCAACACCTGTGAGGCAAACGCCTCGTTGATTTCGATCAC
Source organism: Pseudomonas sp. 5Ae-yellow (assembly GCF_014077575.1). Lineage (NCBI taxonomy): Bacteria > Pseudomonadati > Pseudomonadota > Gammaproteobacteria > Pseudomonadales > Pseudomonadaceae > Pseudomonas > Pseudomonas sp. 5Ae-yellow. Next base: position 10,726 of record NZ_JACGWE010000005.1, read on the forward strand.
ATCCATATCGTCCAGGGTCAGGCCTGCTCGGCTCAGCGCCTTTTTGCAGGCTTCAACTGGTCCCAGACCCATGACGCGTGGCGCAACGCCGGACACCGCGCCAGCCAGCACCTTGGCGCGGGGCTTGATGCCGTACTTCTCGCCGATAGCGGCATCGCCAATCAGTAGCGCTGCCGCGCCATCATTGACGCCCGAAGCGTTACCAGCGGTGACTACGCCATCCTTGAACAGTGGGCGCAGGCCGCTGAGGGCAGCCATATCGCTGCTGGGGCGGGGGTGTTCATCCTGGTCGACTACCTTCGCAGGCTTCTTGCGGCCCTGGGATACTTCGATCGGCAGAATCTCATCGGTGAAAAAGCCGTCGGCGCGAGCCGCTTCGTACAAGGCCTGGCTGCGCGCAGCGTAGGTATCCGCCTCTTCGCGGCTGATACCGACTTCGGCGGCTACGTTGTCAGCGGTCTGCGGCATGGTGTCATCGCCAAAGGCGTCTTCCACGCGCGGGTTAGGGAAGCGCGCGCCAATGGTACTGTCGAAGGCGCGGAAGTCGCGCGAGTAGGCGCTCTCGCTTTTAGCAATAACGAAAGGCGCGCGGCTCATGCTTTCGGCACCGCCGGCGACAAACAGCTGACCTTCACCGGCCTTGACCGCGCGTGAAGCATCGAGCACTGCTGCCAGGCCTGAACCGCACAGACGGTTGACGGTAACGCCGGCCACTTCCTGCGGCAGGCCGCTCATCAAGCCAGCATGGCGGGCAATATTGCGCGCGTCTTCACCGGCCTGGTTGGTGCAGCCCATGATTACGTCTTCGTAATCCTTGCCTTCGAAAGGGTTACGCTTGATCAGCGCGCTCATGACGCTGGCGAGCAGATCGTCGGGGCGAACACTGGCCAGAGCTCCGGCGTGGCGACCGAAAGGTGAACGCAGGCCATCATAGATATAGGCAGTCATGTCTTACTCCTGAAAATCGGGTGTGGTCAAAGGCAGATCAAGCTGGACGCGGCGGCGCAGCCAAGGACTGGGACGGTAGCGCGGCTCGCCGTAAACGGCCTGCAGGTTATTGAGTACGGCAAGTATGATGGCTTCGCCATAATGCTCACCGAACGCCAGCGGGCCTTTGGGATAGCCCAGAGCCAATTGAATGGCGCGGTCCAGCGTTTGCGGAGTAGCAATGCCTTTCTGCACGATTTCGCAGCCTAGATTGACGACGCTGGCAATCAGGCGCTGAACCACAAAGCCGGCTGAATCGTTGATCACTTCGACGGGCACGCCATCTGCGCTGAGCGCCTGGCGAGCCTGAGCTACTACCTCTGCCTTGGCGGCGGGTTGGCGCATCAGTGTGCGGCGTTTGTCCCATTGAACGAAGCTGTCGAGTGCCAGTGTGCGTTCGGCTGGCAGTCCCAGTTGGGTCAGGGCGGTGCTGCAGTCGTCTCCCAGAGGGGTGATCAGGCAAATGGCATCGTCCGAAGGTTTTGTCCCGGTTTCCAGTATAGCGCCGGCGCTGGTCAACACGTCGCTGACCTGATTGCGTAGCGCGTCGTCATCGGTCTCTAGCCAAAACGGGCGGTTGATCAGTACGGTCTCGGGCTGCGCTTCGGCAGGTTCAATTTTCTGGCCGTCTTCGTAACGGTAGAAGCCCTGGCCGGTCTTGCGGCCCAGCAGGCCGGCGGCCACGCGCTGTGCCGCGATGAAGGATGGCGTGTAGCGCGGGTCATGATAGAACTGCTCGTACACCGATTCCATTACCGCGTGAGAGACGTCGAGCCCGGTCAGGTCAAACAGCTCGAACGGGCCCATACGGAAGCCCGGGCCGTCGCGCAGGATGCGGTCGATCTGTGAGGGGGGCGCCACGCCTTCGCTAAGTATGCGCAGCGCCTCGGTACCAAAAGCGCGGCCCGCATGATTCACCAGGAAGCCGGGGGTGTCAGGGGTAATGGCGGGGAAGTGACCGGCGGTGTTGGCCAGCTCTACTAGGCCTTCGATGACGCGCTCGTCGGTGCGCTCACCGCGCACCACCTCAACAATCTTCATCAGCGGCACGGGATTGAAGAAGTGGAAGCCTGCGACGCGGCCCGGATGCTTGGCGCTGCTGGCAATACGGGTGACCGAGAGCGAAGAGGTATTGGTAGCCAGTACGCAATCTTCGCGGACGATGGCTTCCAGATCGGCGAACAACTTCTGTTTTACCTCCAGCAACTCGACGATAGCTTCGATAACCAGGTCGCAGTCTTTCAGGTCTTCCAGCTTTTGCGCGGGCTGCATGCGGGCAATTGTTGCCTCCAGCTCCGCCTCGGTCATTTTGCCTTTGGCCTGGGCACGCTGTAGCAGGTTGCGGTTGAACTGCAGCGCGTCCTCAATGGCTTCGGCGCGGGTATCGAACAGTTGAACCTGCTGACCGCTGCTGGCGAATAGTTGGGCAATACCGCGGCCCATGGCGCCGGCGCCGATAACGCCAATCCGATTGAACATGCGTGGTTCCTCTGGTGTTCGTTAAGTCAATTTTGTTTCGCATGGCGAAACAGTATTTCGTTTAATGTGCTGGGAGATTAAATCCTGTACCGTGCGAGTGCAAGTTCGGCGACAGTCTGGCCTTATTACCCTGTGCCATAATTGTTGGCTGTCGAGACAGTCAAGCACGCGACCCATAGCTGCTGCGTCCAGACTGTCATAATCCCATCGAGTGTAGTGAATAAAAGGTGTTGCACCCGTGAATCAAGATGAACGTCAAGCCATTGCCCGTACGGTCACCGGTTTCTTTCAGGAGTTGGGCGCTGAGCTGGAGGAGTACAGCCAGGGGCGAGCAGTGGTCGCGCTGACACTGACGCAGAAACATATGAACAATGCCAGCAACCTGCACGGCGGCGTTACGGCGAGCCTATTGGATATTGCCATGGGGTTGTGCGGCACCTGGGCAGAATCGCCAGACGAGCGCCGGGTAGCAATTACGCTGTCACTCAACACCAATTTTTCCGCCACTGCCCAGGCTGGCAGCCGGGTGCGCGCCGTCGCGACCTGCCGCAGTGGTGGCCACAAGGTCTTTATGGCCAGCTGCGACCTGCTGGATCAGGACGATAAGTTGCTCGGCTTCGGCGACGGCGTATTCAAGAAAGGTGCTTATCGCAAGGACCTGCCGTGAAGGCCACAGTGCTGCTGCCCCTTGGGGTGGCGCTTGAGCTCTTAGGGCTGCTGACTCAGTTGCACTGGTTCAGCTGGTGCGCCGCTGGGTCCTTTGCGCTGTATTTTCTGCTGCATTTCAATCGGCTGAATCCTTATCCGCGTTGGCTGGGTGTCGCTACCCTGGCCATTCTGCTGGCATCAATCTTTCTTGCTCAGCCGGAAGCTGCGTTATGGCCCAAATTGGCGAGCTCGGTGGCTTACTACACCAGCTTTCTGGGGGCGCTGGGTCTGATGCAGTTGCTGGCGCAGCGTCTGCCGCAGTTGCGCGAGCTGCACAAGGCGTTATTGTCCGGCTCCAAGGTCGTCCTGTATCCGCGCTACGTGCTGACCGCGGGCAGTATCGGCTCGATTCTCAACTTCGGCATGATGAACCTGTTGTGTGGCACCCTAACCGAGCATCTGAAGCGTTATTCGCTGACCGATGAGCAGCGGCGAAGCGGGCTGCGCAGTGTGATGGTAACGACCTTGCGCGGCTTTGCTCTGGTGCCCTTGCTGGCGCCTACCAGCGTCACCATTGCGATTATTTCGCGGGAAATGCCCGAGCAATCCTGGAGTACCATGGTGCCTTACGGCGCCGTTGCTGCGCTGATGATGATCGTGGTCGGTTGGCGACGGGAAACCACCGGGCTGTTGGAGCTGCGTGACAATATAGGCGATTCGAGCAAGGCTGACGGCATGCTGGAGTTGTTGCTGGGCAGTCTGGTCGGGCTGGGCGCAATCGGCGTGCTGGCCTCATTGTCCAGCCTGACCGCTTCGCAGTCGGCCATGGTACTGGTGCCTTTTGGGGTGATTGGCTATCTGCTGTGGCGTGAGCGTTCACCGCGTGCTGTGTTGCAGGAGGTCACTGACAACATGGCCAGTATGCATAACGAGATGTTCATCTTCGGCTGCGCCGCGTTGCTCGGTGGCGTGCTTGGCGCGGTAGCGCCGCTGGAAGAGATCGCCGCTTGGCTGGCGCAAGACCCCAAATACAATATTCTGCTGGCGGTCGGTAGCCTCTTCAGCACTATAACTCTGGCGGTATTGGGGCTGGCGCCCATTGTCTCGTTGTCGTTGATTGCCGGCCTTCTGGCGCAGTTGTCATTGCTGGGGGTGCCCATCATGACGCCTGCGGTCGGCTTGATGTGCGGCTTCTCGCTGGCGATGATCTTCTCGCCCTTCGGTCCGTCTACGCTGATTTTGTCGCGTTACAGCGGCGAGACACCGTTTCGCGTGGCCTTCGGTTGGAACGGACGTTTTGTCCTCAGTGTCATGCCGCTGTTATTGTTGTTGATCTTCTTTACCTACTGGCAGCAATCCTGAATGCCCGAATTACCTGAAGTAGAAACGACACGACGCGGTATCGCACCGCATCTGGAAGGCAAAACTGTGACGCGTCTGATCGTGCGTGAGCGTCGCCTGCGTTGGCCCATCCCCGAAGATCTGGCGATTCAGATTGAAGGACAGCGTTTTGAGCAAATCGACCGTCGGGCCAAATACCTGCTGATGCAGATTGGCGGCGGTACGCTGATTAGCCATCTGGGCATGTCGGGTAACCTGCGTTTGGTCGAGGCTGGCACGCCAGCGGCCAAGCACGAGCATGTGGATATCGAACTGGATTCCGGTATGGCGCTACGCTATACGGATCCGCGTCGATTCGGGGCGATGCTGTGGGCGCGCAAGGGCGAGCCCCATGCACTGCTGGCAAGGCTCGGGCCCGAGCCGCTATCGGTCGACTTTGATGGTGAGCGTCTGTACCAGCGCTCGCGTGGCAAGAGTAGCGCGGTAAAGCCTTTCATCATGGATAACGCGGTGGTTGTCGGGGTGGGTAACATTTACGCTAGTGAGGCGCTATTTGCTGCTGGAATTGATCCGCGCCGTGAAGCCGGGCGTATCAGCCGGGCGCGCTATCTCAAGCTGGCAGACGAGATCAAACGCATCCTCGCCCATGCGATTGAGCGCGGCGGTACTACGCTACGTGATTTTGTCGGTGGTGACGGTCAACCGGGTTACTTCAAGCAGGAGCTATTTGTGTATGGCCGGCCAGGCCAGATGTGCAAGGTCTGTGGGACGACGCTGAGTGAGGTCAGGTTGGGCCAGCGCAGCTCGGTTTTTTGCCGTCAATGTCAGGGTTAAGGACGGGTTATGAGTCGCGAAAAGCCAGTAAGAATAGAGGTCTTGGCCTAATTTCAGTCAGCTACGTTCCGAAACCTGCGGAATGTGCCTACAATGGAGTGTGATACCAGCGGCCCATAGGAAAAGGGGTCGTGTAACAAGACCAACGCCTTTCGGGCCACAACCAGGGATTCAATATGCGCCTGTTACGTCAAACTACTGCTTTAGCTGCCGGCCTGCTGATGAGTGTCAGCGTTATGGCTGCTGAAAACTACAATTCCTACCAGCAAGAGGAGCCCGGTTACTTTGCCATGATAGGCGACCTGGTCATTGCTCGTCCGCTGTTATTGGCTGTTACTGCCGTTGGTGCGGCTGCTTTCGTGGTTAGCCTGCCGTTCTCTGCTGCTGGCGGTAATGTCGCCGAAGCAGGCCGTGAGCTGGTAGTCCGTCCCGGTGCCGAGACCTTTGTTCGTTGCCTCGGCTGCACGCGCAGCGGCTACGGCCGCAAGCAGCAAGACGAGAACCTCTGAGGCCGCTATTTGCGCCGGGGTCTGCTGTAAAAGCTGCCCGCTGGTGCGCAGCGTGTTGCGCCCGCCGCCGATCTGATCCTGCGTGCTAGAAACATGAAGGCAAGACGCGCGTGGCAGCAACGACTTCTCTTTCTCCAGCCAGCGTGGCTAGTCGCCGCGCTGGTGGGGTTTGTGCTGCTGTTTTTCGGTAATACTGCGCTATCTCTGCTTTTTGCCGGCATTGCTCTGTTTATTTTGGGCATGCGTTATCTGGAAGACGGTTTTCGTGCGTTCACCGGCGGCGCTCTTGAACGTTGGCTTACCCGTTGCACCAACAAGCTCTGGAAAAGCCTTCTTTTTGGTGGCGTTACGACTGCCCTGGTGCAATCCAGTTCGCTTATTACCCTGCTCAGTATCGCCTTCCTCAGCGCCGGGCTGATTACGCTGACGGCGGGTATTGGCATTGTTTTTGGTGCAAACCTGGGCACCACGACCGGTGCCTGGTTGATCGCGTTGGTCGGCCTCAAAGTCGATTTGTCCCAGCTTGCTATGCCTTTACTTTTGTTGGGCGTGATATTCGAGCGCAATAAATCGGCCAGTTGGCGTGGCGGTGGCCAGGTTTTACTGGGCGTTGGCTTGCTGTTTCTCGGTATCGATCAGATGAAGCTAGGCTTCTCTGGTATGGATGGCGTGTTGGATCTCTCCGCTTATGCTGCAAGTGGTTGGCAAAGTGTCTTGCTGTTTGCGTTGCTGGGGACAGTGGCAACCGTGCTGATGCAGTCTAGTCACGCTACCCTGATGATTACCTTGAGTGCGCTCGCTAGCGGTCAGCTGGGTTACGAGAATGCACTTGCCATGGCGGTTGGGGCGAATCTAGGCACCACAGTGACGGCACTGATTGCCGCGATCAATGCCAATAATGCCGGTAGGCAACTGGCCGCCGCACATATTCTGTTTAACCTGACCACCTCTGTGGTTGCCTTGTCTATTTTGCCTCTGCTGATGGAGTTGGTTGGTTCTCTGAGCGGTTGGCTGGGTATCGCTGCGCAATCCTATACGCTCAAGTTGGCTCTATTTCACACGCTCTTCAACCTGCTGGGACTGCTGCTGATGGTGCCGCTGGTGCCGTTGATGGTTCGTCTGCTACAGCGTTGGCTGCCCATGGCCAGTGAGCAGGCCGTTGACCTGGCTCTGCAGCCGAGATCGGAGGCGATGTACCTCAATGATGCTGCCCTGGTGCACGCTGATACGGCGCTCAAGGTGCTGGAGCAGGAGTTGGCGCACATGGCCAACCTGAGTCGGCAGGTGATCGCTGCGGCGCTTTATCTGCCTTCTACGTTCACTCGTAACATGGCAGCCAGCCAGGATCTGCAGGGTAGGCTGCCGGTTCCGCCCCTGGCCGAGCGGGAGGATGCTGATGCGCTCTATCATCAGCATATCAAAGGCGTTTATGCGGACATCATAGCCTTCCGTAGCCGCCTTACCTGCGATCTGTTGCCTGAGCAACAACAGGAGCTGATGGATGACACCCTGTCGGCTCAGGATCTTGTTGAGGCGGTGAAGGCGGCCAAGCACCTGCAAGTTAATTTGCGCAAACATATAGATAGCAAACGACCGGCTGTGCGCGACGGTTATCGTCAGTTACGTGAGCAGGGTCGCGCAATACTCAATGATCTTGCCAGTCGTGAAGATGAGGCGCGAAATGCGGCTGGGCAGCGGCAGTCTGCCGATTTGCTAGCGCAGGACGCGTTGTTTCGTAGTCACTTTGAGCAGCAATTACACGAGCAGCTGCGCAATCAGGAGTTGGATGGGTGGCAAGCCACCTCGCTACTCAATGACTTGAACTACCTGCTAGACATAAGTCAGCACCTGCGTGCCGCGCACGACATGATTTATATCAGAGCTGCCTTGGTTGCCGGGGCCTGATCCTGCGGTAGGTCGCATTACCGGCATGAGCGCTGCCGCGCTTTACATATATCCGCGCATAAAAAAAAGCCCGATGCTGAGCATCGGGCGTTTTTGCTGAGACAGGCCGGAGCCTGTCTCGACGGCAGCAGTTAAGCCTAAGCTTATTTCGCTGCGCGCTTTTCCTTCTCTTTCGCGATCACGGTTTCTGCAACGTTCGCCGGGCAAGGCGAGTAGTGCGAGAACTCCATGGAGAACTGACCGCGACCGGAGGTCATGGTACGCAGGGTGCTGATGTAGCCGAACATTTCTGCCAGCGGAACATCGGCCTTGATGCGTACACCGGTAACACCGGCTTCCTGACCCGCAATCATGCCGCGACGACGGTTCAAGTCACCAATCACGTCACCGACGTGATCTTCAGGCGTGAACACGTCTACTTTCATGACGGGCTCAAGCAACTGAGGGCCGGCTTTCGGCATGGACTGGCGGAAAGCGCCCTTGGCTGCGATCTCGAACGCGATGGCCGAGGAGTCAACAGCGTGGAAGCCACCGTCAGTCAGTTCGAAGTCAACGTCCAGAACCGGGAAGCCTGCCAGCGGGCCAGTGCCCATCAGAGAGGCGAAACCCTTCTCGATCGCTGGGAAGTATTCCTTCGGAACGTTACCGCCCACAACCTTGGAGCGGAAGGTAAAGCCTGAGTTCGGCTCGCCGGGCTTGATGACATAGTCGATCTTACCGTACTGACCGGAACCACCCGACTGCTTCTTATGGGTGTAGCTGTCTTCGATCTGCTTGGTGATGGTCTCGCGGTAGGCAACCTGTGGCTGACCTACTACCAACTCAACACCGTAGGTACGCTTCAGAATGTCGACCTTGATGTCCAGGTGCAGTTCGCCCATGCCCTTGAGGATGGTTTCGCCGGAGTCGATATCGGTTTCGACGCGGAAGGTTGGATCTTCTGCAACCATCTTGCCGATCGCTACACCCATTTTCTCGGTAGAACCCTTGTCTTTCGGCTCAACGGAGATGGAGATAACGGGCTCTGGGAACACCATGGCTTCCAGTGTGCAAGGGTGCTTCGGATCACACAGGGTGTGACCAGTCTGCACGTTCTTCATACCAACGATAGCGATAATGTCGCCAGCGGTAGCGAAGCTAAGCTCGTTACGCTCGTCGGCCTGCATCTCAACCATGCGGCCTACGCGCTCGGTCTTACCGGTGAAGGAGTTGAGGATGGTGTCACCCTTGTTCAACTTACCGGAATAGATACGGCAGAAAGTCAGGGCGCCGAAACGGTCGTCCATGATCTTGAACGCCAGGGCGCGGAAAGGCTCGTCTTCGCTCACGATGGCGTGTTTGCCAGTCGGGTTGCCTTCTTCGTCAGTCAGCGGCTGAGGATTAACTTCAGTCGGTGTTGGCAGATAGTCGACAACGGCGTCCAGCAACAGCTGCATGCCCTTGTTCTTGAACGCAGAGCCGCAGTAAGTCGGGAAGAACGCCAGTTCCAGCGTACCCTTGCGAATGCAGCGCTGGATGTCTTCGATGGATGGCTCTTCGCCTTCCATGTAGGCCATCATGATGTCGTCGTCCATTTCCACGGCAGTTTCAATCATCTGCTCGCGGTAAGTTTCTACGTCATCGACCATATCAGCCGGTACGTCTTCGACTGTGTAGTTTTCAGGCTGTCCGGTTTCGTCCCAGATGTAGGCTTTTCGGGTCAACAGGTCAACAACACCGGAGAAGGTGTCTTCTGCGCCGATAGGCAGTGTCATGATCAGCGGCTTGGCGCCCAGAACCTTTTCTACCTGAGCGGTAACGCGCAGGAAGTTGGCACCGATACGGTCAAGCTTGTTGACGAAAATCAGACGGGAAACCTTGGAGTCGTTCGCGTAACGCCAGTTGGTCTCGGACTGAGGCTCAACGCCGCCCGAGCCACAGAATACGCCGATACCGCCGTCGAGCACTTTCAGCGAGCGATACACTTCAACGGTGAAGTCAACGTGGCCGGGGGTGTCGATGACGTTGAAGCGGTGGCCTTTCCAGAAGCAGCTGACAGCAGCGGACTGAATGGTAATACCGCGCTCGGCTTCCTGTTCCATGAAGTCGGTGGTGGACTCACCCTCGTGTGTTTCGCCCAGCCTGTGGATCTTGCCGGTGAGTTTGAGGATACGTTCTGTAGTGGTGGTTTTGCCGGCATCAACGTGGGCGAAGATACCAATATTTCGGTAAAGGGATAGGTCGGTCATGGCACTCTCAGATAGCCGGGTGGAAAAACAGGCGGCCAATATACAGGATTAATAAAAGAATCTCTCGGCTTTTACGATGAAATGACTTCAAAAAGTCAGCGCCCTGTGCTGCGAAGCCGGATGCAGCCGCTATAACGCTGTTGTTATTACGATTGATGGCCTAAGTAACAGATTTACTGGTTTCGCTGCTTACCTATTATTGCCCCTTGGCGCTCAGCGTGGCGGATGATGGGGTTATTTATCAGCGAGACGAGCACAAAGCTTAGCAGCATCAGCAAATACCAGGAGCTCAACTTGGCCAGCGAAACCATGTGCCATTGCGCTTTCTGATTGGGGTACACCCAGACGTTGGCGTAGGTGGCGATGTTTTCGGCAAACCAGATGAACAGGGCGACCAGAAACCACCCCAGCAGCAGTGGCATCCAGCGGTGGGTCTTGATGATCATGAAATGGACCTGCGTCCGCCAGAACAGGAAGACCGTGACGGCGAGTAATACCCAGCGCAGATCCCAGATAAAGTGATGGGTAAAAAAGTTCAGGTAGATCAGGCTGACCAGTACCACGGTTTGCCAGCGTGCGGGATAGTGGGTGTATTGAAAGTCAAAAAGGCGCCAGACGCGTGCGATATAACTACCCACAGCGCTGTACATAAAGCCGGTAAACAAGGGCACATTGCCGATGCCAAACAGATACTCTTCGGGATACTGCCAGGAGCCGATGGCGTCCGAGGTTTTGAACAGCTCCATAGCGGTCGCAGTAAGGTGAAAAACCACGATGACCATGGATTCGCGCAGTGTTTCCAGCCGAGCCGCGAGCATGAATAACTGAAAGGCAATGGCGGCGAGAAAGATGAAGTCGTAGCGGTGCAGTCCCTCAATCGGGTACCAGTAGCGGGTGACGACCATCACCAGCAGTAGGAAGCCGCCAAACAGGCAGGCGTAGGCCTGTTTCAGGCCGAAGAGCCAGAATTCTTTGATAAAGGTTTTTATGCGAACACCCCTGAATAGTGGATTAGGCAGGCTATCGTCGGGTTACTCGCTCGGTGTCAGGACGGCTTGCTCTCGCACGCTAGCCGCGCCTATACCGCGGGGGTCGCTGGCGGCGCTAAGCTGATTGCTTTCTTTATTCCAGGACACCGCCTGCATATTGCCGTAGTCGCGGCCGACGGGTTCAATACGATGGCCCATGGCCTGGAGTGCGCGTTCTTGCTCTTCGCTAAAGGCGGCAGCTTCAACCTGAATGTGGTCCGGCAGGTATTGGTGGTGGAAGCGTGGGCGACTGACCCAGCGCTCAACCGGTTCGCCCTGCATGGCTTCCAGCGAGCCAAGTAGCACCATGGTAATGATACGGCTGCCGCCGGGGGTGCCAAGGACCGCCAGTTGCTGATCATTTTCCAGCATGGTCGGGGTCATGCTGGAGAGCGGGCGTTTGCCGGGCGCGATGGCGTTGGCTTCGCTACCGGCCAGGCCGTAGGCGTTGACGCCAGCGGGGTCAGCCGCAAAGTCGTCCATTTCGTTATTGAGCAGCACGCCGGTGCCGGGCACGGTGAACGCAGAGCCGAATGGCAAATTGACGCTGAGGGTAGCTGCGACAGCGTTACCTTGGGCATCAATCAGGGAGAAGTGGGTCGTGTGGTTACCCTCGACAAAGTCAATCAGCGGGCCGAGTTCACTGCTGCGGGTGGCGTGCTGCGGGTCGATGCTGGTGGCCAGTTTGTTGGCGTAGTCAGCCGATATCAGTTGCTTGACCGGTACCTCGACAAAGTCATTGTCGCCGAGCAGCGCGGCGCGGTCGCGGTAGGTGCGGCGCATCAGCTCGACCAGCTGGTGTGTCTGGGTGACCGAGCCGGGCTCTGCCTTGGGCAAGCTAGCCAGGCCTTGCAGGATGCCCGCCAGCGCGATGCCGCCGGCGGATGGCAATGGTGCGCTAATCACCTCATAGCCGCTGGTGTTAAAGCGAATGGGGCTGCGCTCGATCACCTTGTACTCGTTCAGGTCGGCGGCTTGCCAGATGCCGCCGGCGGCTTTTACGCCGTTGATCAGTTGCGTCGCAACTTCGCCCTTATAGAAGCCATCGCGGCCATGGCTAGCCATGGCGCGCAGCGTGTTGCCCAGCTCGGGCTGCTGAACCAGGGTCCCTACCTCAGGAAGCTGGCCGTCGCGCAGGAAAATTCGCGCGGTATCGGGGTAGCGATTCATCACCTCAAGACGGTAGCCCGCCAGCGTGCGGTAATGTTCGCTGATGGCAAAACCATTTTCGGCGGCAGCAATGGCCGGCGCCAGCGACTGGCTCAGAGGCAGCTTGCCATAGTGCTCGGCCAGGTGTGCCAGCGCGGCGGGAACGCCGGGAATGCCTGCCGCCATAGGGCCATTGATGGCGGGGTCGCGCTGCACCACGCCATCGCTGTCGCGGTAAAGATCGCGCCCGGCGCTGAGCGGCGCGGTTTCGCGAGCGTCAATAAAACGGTAGGGCTGGTCGCTGTTACCGGGTTGACGCAGCAGAAAGAAACCACCACCGCCGAGCCCGGAACTGTAGGGCTCAACCACCGCCAGCGTTGATGCAACGGCGACCGCTGCATCAAAGGCGTTGCCGCCCTGGTCGAGTATGGCGTGGCCGGCCGCAGTGGCGATCGGGTGCGCGCTGGCGACGGCCTGTTGATCCGGCCCTGAGGCGGCATGCAGTGGTGCGGCAGACATTAGGCCCACCAGGCTGACGGTGATCAGGGGTAGCCAGTTCTGCCGCATGCGCATGGTTATGCCTCGCCGGTGAGAATCTTGTATTTATCCATCAGCTCGTCTTTGCTTTCGACATGCTCCGGATCGAGCGGAATGCAGTCAACAGGGCAGACCTGTTGGCACTGAGGTTCATCAAAATGCCCTACGCACTCGGTGCACAGGTTGGGATCAATCACATAGATCTCTTCGCCCTGAGAAATGGCCCCGTTGGGGCACTCCGGTTCGCAGACATCGCAGTTGATGCAGTCGTCGGTAATGATCAGTGACATGGTTCAGTGGCTCCGCAGGGCAACAGGCTCAGCTATGGTAGCGTTTGAGCAGGGCTGCATTGACGTCAGGATGCACGAACTTGGTCACGTCGCCACCCAGTGCCGCAATCTCGCGTACCAGCGTGGAAGATATATAGGAATAGTGTTCCGATGGCGTCAGGAACAGGCTTTCCACGTCGGGAGCCAGTACCCGGTTCATATTGGCCAGCTGGAACTCATACTCAAAGTCGGATACCGCGCGCAGGCCGCGCAGCAGCACGTTCGCATTCACTTCTTTGACAAAATGCGCGAGCAGTGAGGAGAAGCCGACTACTTCGACATTGGGCAGGTGCGCCAGTACGTTCTTGGCCATATCTACCCGCTGCTCCAGCGTAAAGGCTGGATTCTTCTTGGTGCTGGCGGCAACGGCCACCACCACGCGATCAAATAGGCGCGAAGCGCGCTCAACCAGATCGGTATGCCCCTTGGTGATAGGGTCGAAGGTGCCGGGGTAGAGTACGGTGTTCATGTTGGCGAGGTCCTGCGGCTGTCCGAGTGAGAGGCAGATGGTAGCCCAATGGCAGCCGAAAACCCAGCAACACAGGCGCTTGCCTGCCACTTTTAGCTCCGCGATTAGCCCCGATTGTGGGTCGGGGCTAACGTTACTTAGCTCAGGTCTGCCACCAGAGCAGTTGTCAGTTTGGCAACAATGCCATAGATGGATAGCTGTGGGTTGGCTCCAATACTGGTGGGGAAGATCGATCCATCGAGTACCGAGAGGTTGTCCAGTTGGTGGTGACGGCCGCGGCTATCGACTACCGCCTGTGTCGGGTCTTCGCCCATAGCGCAACCACCCATGATATGTGCGGTGGCCAAGCGTACATCATGTATCCGGTAACTCAGCTGGTCTATCTGTTGCTTGAAGTCATCCCAGCTGCGGCTCTCGCGGGCATGCGCGTGGGTCGGCATGACGCTTTTGGCACCAGCGGCAAACTGGATTTCGCCCATGCTCAGATAGGCGCGACGTGTGCCGTCCCACAGGTAGTCGTTGAGCGGGTAATCCAGCACGGGGTCACCGTTGTCGCGCAGTGCCACACTGCCGCCCTGACTTTGCTCATGAAAGCCATCGCGTAGCAGCGCCAGTAGCAGGTTGCTCTGCGCCAGCCCGTTCATACGCTGCAGGTTCTCCTGCCCCATACCCCCCATGAGGGCCGAGGTAATACTGGGCTGCATCGGTGGCACTTCCAGCTTATACCCCATGGGGCCGGTCGTGCCCTGGTCCCACTGGAAGTGGTCGGAATAGATTGACTGGGGCGCGCCGTAGAAGCCGTTGATGTCGCGGTCGAAACGCGCGAGGGTCATGTTGACCGGATGCAGGAAGGTACGCTTACCCAGTCTGCCGTGCGGATCAGGTGCTTTCGAGCGCAGCAGCAGCGCGGGGCTGTTGATGGCGCCGCCGGCCAGCACTATGTGCTTACCGCGCAGCCGCAGGCGTTGCCCGGTGGCGGCGGTCAAGGTGCTATTCATCCCCCGGCAAAGTACTTCAGTCACGCGGTCGCCTGTAACTACCAGGCTTTCGGCACGCGCGCTGTGCACCAGGGTGGCGCCTTTTTCCAGGGCCGCAGGAATAGTCGTGACCAGCATGGATTGCTTGGCGTTGGTCGGGCAGCCGGTCCCACAATAGCCCAGGTTCCAGCAGCCACGGACGTTGCGCGGAATGACCTTCCAGTGATAACCGAGCTTTTCGCAGCCCAGACGAATGATGTCGTTATTGGCGTTGGCTGGCACGGCCCAGGGTGCGACACCCAGGCGCTCCTCCATACGCGCGTACCAGGGCGCCATGCTTTGGCTATCGAGCCCCTTTACGTTGTGCTCTTTGGCCCAGTGCGCCAGCGTTGGTTCTGGCGTGCGGAAGCTGCTGGTCCAGTTGACCGTAGTGGTGCCGCCCACTGTGCGGCCCTGCAGAATGCCGATACCACCGTCGGCCGTGGCTCTGGCCAGGCCTTCCTGATAGAGGTCGGCGTAGGCTTTGGCCTCATCGTTTTTGAAGTCGCTGGAAGTTTTTAACGAACCTTCTTCGACCAGCAACACCTTGAACCCGTTCTGGGCCAGGATCTCTGCGCTGGTGCCACCGCCCGCGCCGGTGCCGATGATAATCACATCAGCTTCAAGTGTGGTTTCGTTCTCAAGCGTGGCGGCATCGATTACCTGCCAGCCGCGTGCAACACCTTGCAGAAATAAATCAGGTACAGGCATGTGTTTCCCCTGGAATCGGTTCTGAATCAGATGACGGGTGGGCCGGGATAGCCGGTCGTTGCCCATGATTGGGGCAGGGCGTACCAGGACATCTGCAATAGCTGCGTCAGGGTCTTTTGCCCCTGACGCAGCATGTCAAAACGGCTATCGCGCCAGCGCAGTAGAAATGCCTCAATCTGGTCGGGGCTGGCCTTGGCCATGTCACCCCACACACCGGTCAGGGGGCCGCGTGTGACGGGCATGCTCAGTAGGCCGAGCAGGTCCAGTATGCTTTTCTGGACAAAGGGAGAAGTTCGCTCCAGCGTCCAGTCCAGCTGTGCGCTTGCCTTGGCAATGGCGTCGGACGATTCAGCGAAGGCTGGGTGGGGGCCAATGATGGCTGGGTACAAAGCCGCCAGCAGTGGCAGGTCGGATTCGCGTAGTACCTTGAATTGCGGCGCAGCATGCTCGGAGGTGCAGCCAGTAAGGCTGGCAGTCAGGCCGACGGTGCTCAGGGCCAGGCTGGCGCCCAGCCCCAGTTTCAAGAGGCTGCGTCGGCCTAGCTGTGGATTCAGATTAGGGTCCATATAGTCCTGCTCTTTGTTTTTATTCTGGCCGAGCGCATTGAGCACGCCGGCTGTTTCTATCGTGCGTCCTGCTCAACGCAGGAACAGTTTGTACACCATATTCAGTAGTTTGCCGCCGTAGGGCGGATAAATCGGCCGAGAGCCATTGAAGCGCTGTTTGATATAAACGCTCTTGGCTTTGCTCATGGTCAGAAAGCCCTCGTGGCCGTGGTAATGGCCCATGCCGGAGGCGCCAATGCCGCCGAAGGGCATGTCGTCCTGCGCGACATGAAAGATGGTGTCGTTGATGCACATACCGCCAGCGTGGGTCTGCTCCATCATGCGCTGCTGCTCGGCCTTGTCGTAGCCGAAGTAGTAGAGCGCCAGTGGGCGCGGTCGGTCGGCGATATAGTCGAGTGCTTCTTGTAGGCTGTCGTAGGGCACGATCGGCAACAAGGGACCAAAAATCTCATCCTGCATCAATGTCATGTCGTCGCTGACGTTGAGGATCAGCGTGGGTGGCAGGATACGACTGTCACTCAAATCTTCGTTGGCAGGGTTGATCGGCAAGAGGCGCGCGCCTTTGGCCTCCGCATCCTGCAGGTAGCCTTGCAGACGCAGATATTGGCGCGGGTTGATGACCTGGGTGTAATCCGGATTGTTAAGTAGCTTGGGATACATTTTTTCCAGTTGGGTGCTCAGGGCCTCTACCAGGCCTTCGACACGCGCGCGCGGGCATAGAATATAGTCTGGCGCCACGCAGGTCTGACCAGCATTCATCCCCTTGCCGAAGGCGATACGCTCGGCGGCATCCGTCAGCGGCACATCGGCGGAAATGATGGCCGGGGATTTACCGCCCAATTCCAGGGTGACGGGGGTAAGGTTGGCCGCGGCGGCGCGCATGACATGCCGGCCGATGCTGGTAGCGCCGGTAAACAGCAGATGATCAAAGGCCATCTGCGAGAAGGCCATACCTACTTCAGCTTCGCCGGTAACGACCGCGACCTGATCCTCCTTGAATACCTCAGCGAGTACCTTGCCCAGCAACTCGGCGGTAGCCGGGGTCGACTCGCTCATCTTGATCAGCGCGCGATTCCCGGCGGCAACGGCGGTCACCAACGGACCTATGGCGAGAAAGAGAGGGTAGTTCCACGGCACTATGATGCCGATCACCCCCAGCGGCTGATATACCACCTGCGCTTTGCCCGGTTGAAAGGCCATACCAACCTTGCGCTTGGAGGGCTTCATCCAGCCGCGAATGTGTTTGCAGGCGTACTTGATACCTTCTACTGCTGGCAGAATTTCAGCGAGTTTGGTTTCGTCGGCAGAGCGTCGACCGAAGTCGGCGTTGATCGCGCTAATCAGCGCGTCCTGGTGCTTTAGCAGGGCGGATTTTAATGCGTTGAGTTGCTGTATGCGGCTATCGGCATCCGGCATGGGAGCCGCTCGATAAGCTGCGCGTTGCTGCGCAAATAGCTCATGCATGCGGTCAATGGAGTGCTGCTGGTCCTGCATGTAAGCAATATCGGCTACCATGGGTGCCTCCGCAAAAGGGCTGGCTCTCGATCGTCAGCTCTTGTTGTTTGTGGGTTGCTTGGATGAGTGCGCTTTCTATATTGCGCTGGTCCATTAAAGCGTCTTGCTGTAACGCGTCAGGTATTTTTAGAGTATTTGCTCTAAACTGTCAAATTCATCTACCAAACGGTATTCAGGCATGAAAACCCGCGACCGCATCCTTCAGGCTAGCCTGCATCTCTTCAACGAGCAGGGTGAGCGCGCTGTTACCACCAATCACATCGCTGCGCATCTGGGCATGTCGCCGGGCAATCTGTATTACCACTTCCGTAACAAGCAGCAGATTATCGCCGAGCTGGTGGCTGCATATGAGGCGAATGTGGAGGGTTATCTGCAGGTGCCGCAGGGGCGGCCGCTCGATTTGCAGGACAAGGCAAATTATCTGGAATCGATCAGTCAGGGACTATGGCAGTACCGTTTTCTGCTGCGTGATCTAGAGCATTTGGTCTCCGCCGATCCTGACATGGCTGAGCGCTATCGGCAGTTCTCCCGGCGTTGCCTGCATAGTGGACAGGCGATCTATCAGGGGCTGATTGATGCAGGCGTTCTCTGTGCCCGGCGCGCCAACCCAGAAGTATTGGCGCTGAATTCCTGGTTGCTGATGAACAGTTGGGTAAGCTTCCTGTGCACTACGGTGCTGGAGGCCGATCAGACCGAGCTGACGCCCGCTATGTTGCGTCGCGGCGTATATCAGGTGCTGGCGCAGGAAATGGGTCTGCTGACCGAGCAGGCAAGGCCGGCGGTTGAGGCGTTGTTGGCTGAATATTATCTGCCGCTGGAAGGTGTGACTGCGAGCTGAGCCGCCAGCCACTGTGGAATCCGGCGTTCGAGATAATAGCTCGGCTGCCATGGCAGGCCTTCGATAAAGCCCACGTGACCGCCACTCTGATGTAATTCGAATTCAGTGCTGGCGGACAGCTCGCTGGTTTGCGGCAGGCTGTGCGGGTAAACAAAAGGATCGTTCTGCGCCTGAATGATCAGTGTCGGGGTGGCAATAGTACCGAGGAAGTAGCGGCTGCTGCACTGGCGATAATAGTCCTGAGCGCTGTCATAGCCATGCAGAGGCGCGGTAACCCGCCCATCAAAATCCCAGAAACTGTCCATGCCCTCAAGCGAGCCCAACGCATCAAGTCGTGCGTATTCGGCGTCTTTGCCCTGATGCTGAAATAGGCGTTTTTTGTTGGCAACGTAGGCCAGCATGTCGCGCATGAAGCGGCTTTGATAGACGCGCGAGAAGCCAACCTGCAGGCGATCGGCGCATTGATCCAGCCGGAAGGGAACCGAGACGGCGACCGCCGCTGTCAGTCGCGACTCGGCGCCGGATTCGCCCAGATACTTAAGCAAGACGTTGCCGCCCAGCGAGTAACCCGCAGCGACCAATGGCTGATCAGGGTTAAGCTCGCGAACGTAGCCGATGACCTCGGCCAGATCGTCGCTGGCACCAGAGTGGTAGGCGCGCGCGCTGTGGTTGGGCTCGCCGGAGCAGCCGCGCCAGTTGACCGCCACGCTGCGCCAGCCGATGGCAGCCAGTGCCCGCTGCTGGCCGAGAATATACAGCGATGCAGAGCTGCCGGTGAGGCCATGCAAGAGAATGGCGATAGGCGCTGGCGGCTGTGCGCTGCCGTACCAGTCGAGGTCCAGATAGTCGCCGTCGCTCAGCGTCATGCGCACCCGCTGGCGTTCCAGGCTGGGCGGCCTGCGCAGCAGGGGGCCGAACAGCGTCTGCAGATGACCGCCCGGCAGCCAGTGAGCGGGGCGATACAGGCTCACGCCTGGCGGCGCCAGAGGCTATACCAGACTTGCCCGGCGCGCTTGTCGCGATGCAGTTGCCAGTTGCTCGGCAGGCTCAGGCGGCTGGGCGAGTTTTCGCTTTCGACGTAGATAAGCGCGTCGTCGGTCAGCCAGGCATTGGCCTCCAGCGCCGTGCAGGCGGGCTCGAGTAAATCCTGATGAAAGGGAGGGTCGAGAAAAACGATGTTGTAGGCCTCAGCGGGTGGTGTGCCGAGCAGCGCCAACACATTTTCCTGTCGGACCTCTGCCTTGGTACATTGCAGCGTGGCTAGATGCTCACGCAGTGAGGCGACCGCGTCGCGGCTCAGATCGACCGCCAGGGCCCAACTTGCGCCGCGTGATAGCGCCTCCAGCGTCAGTGCGCCGCTGCCGGTAAAGGGATCAAAGCAGCGAGCGCCCTGAATATCGCTGCTAAGCCAGTTGAACAGGGTTTCGCGTACCCGGTCTGCGGTTGGCCGCAGGCCGGGTTGCTCGGTAAAACTGAAGCGCCGGCTGCCCCACTCGCCGCCAATGATGCGCAGTTGTCCAATCTTGGCTTTAGGCTGCTTCATGGTTTGGTCTCCGCTGGCTTGGTTGCGTCGTTTTCGCTTGCTGTCTCGGTTGCTTCAGGCGCACTTTCGCCGCTGGTTGCGTCCTCTTCTGGCTGTGGCGGGCCGACGGTGATGGTAACGCGATGGGCCAGGTCCAGATGCGCTGCAAAGGCAGCCTGAATTTGCTCGACCGTTAGCGCCTGAACCTGATCGAGGAACAACTGCATATTGTTCAGCGGCAGATTATAGAAGCCGATTGCGGCCAATTGGCTGACGATCGCGCTGTTGCTGGCGGTACTCAACGGAAACTCGCCCAGAATCTGCTGCTTGGCGCGTACCAGTTCAGCTTCGGTTGGTCCCTTGGCGATAAAGTCATCCAGGGTGCTATTGACCACTTCCAGCGCCAGTTCAGTCTGGTCGCTACGTGTCTGTAAGCTGATGCTGAAAGGACCGGGCGCCTGCATGGGGGTAAAACCACTACTGACGGAGTAGGCCAGGCCGCGCTTTTCGCGCACCTGTTCCATCAGGCGCGAGCCAAAGCCTGAACCACCGAGGATCTGGTTGCCCAGATAAAGCGCGGCGTAGTCAGGGTCGCCGCGTTTGATGCCTTGCTGACCGACAATGACCTGTGTCTGCTCGCTGTTGAAGTCGATCTGCTTTTGGGTTGCAGCCACGGGCTCGGGATCGGGCGTGGTCGGCGCTGCCTGGCCTTCCGGTAGCGCGTCGGCCAAATGCTGCGCCAACTGCTCTGCCTGGTCGCGATCAATGTCACCTACCAGCGCGATCACGGCATTACCGGCGGCGTAGTAGGTTTGGTGGAAGCGTTGCAGATCGGCGCGGCTTATGACTTTCAGGCTGTCAGTTTCGCCATCCGGCAAGTTGCCGTAGGGGTGATTCGGGTAAAGCGTTGACCAAAAGGCTTCGCTGGCCAGTGAGCCCGGGCGCTGCATGCGGTACTGCAGGCCGGCCAGCATCTGCTCGCGCACGCGGGTTACGGCCTTTGCCGGGAACGCAGGCTGCGCCAATACCTGAGCGAACAGCGCTAATGCCGGTTCCAGCTTATCGCTGTCGGTCAGGCTGCGCAGTCTGACCAGGCCCATGTCGCGGTATGCACCGTTACTGAATTCGGCACCGAGTCGTTCGAAGCCGCTGGCGATATCGTCCGCGCTCAGGTTTTTGGTGCCTTCGTTAAGCAGCGCGTTGGTCAGCATGGCCAGGCCGGGCTGGTCGCCGTCGCGGCTTGCGCCGGCAGCAAACAGCAGCTGTACGTCGAGCATCGGCAGCTCTTCGGCGCGCATGTAATAGACCTTGGTTCCCTGTGCAGTGGTCCAGTGCTGCAGGTCCAGCCCGCGTCGTGCCGGTGGCGTATCGAGGTCCAATTGCTCCAGCGACTGCAGCGCTGGTAGCGGCGAGCCAAAGACTTCTGCGGCCGTATCCGGCTCGGGGGTGTTGGCCGGTTCTTCGGTATCAGGCGTGGGTTTGGGTTGCGCCTCTGGTGCGGGTGACTGCTTGAGCAATACCGCCAACATGACGCCAAGCGCGA
Source organism: Pseudomonas sp. 5Ae-yellow (assembly GCF_014077575.1). Taxonomy (NCBI): domain Bacteria; kingdom Pseudomonadati; phylum Pseudomonadota; class Gammaproteobacteria; order Pseudomonadales; family Pseudomonadaceae; genus Pseudomonas; species Pseudomonas sp. 5Ae-yellow. Next base: position 31,880 of record NZ_JACGWE010000005.1, read on the forward strand.
CGATTGCGAGCAGCCAGCGGAGCAGGGCAAAGGGCTTTATTGACTTCATTGTTGAGCCTCCTTGGCCAGTGGCAGCACTGTTGTACGGGTCATCCGTTCACGCACCAGATAGCGGCGTGCGACGTCGCTGATTTGCTCGGGGGTGATGGCCTTGAGTGCGTCAACATCCTGATCTATCAGCTCCCAGGACAGTCCTGCGCTCTCCAGCGCACCAATACGGTTGGCTTGAGTGTTGATGTCATCCTGCGAGTACACCAGTTCAGCGACGAGTTGCGCCTGAACGCGTGCCAGTTCTTCAGCGCTGGGCGGCGTTTTCTTGATGGCGTCAATTTGCTCCCACACGCCTTGCTCAAGCTGAGCCAGATCAACGTTGCGGGACAGGTTGGGAATGCCGCTGAGGATGAACAGGCTGTCACCTCGGCTGAAGGGGTCGTAGTGGGTGCCCACGCTGGTGGCAATGTTGCTGCCGCGCTCCAGGTTGCTGGCGAGGCGGGCACTGTGACCGCCGTCGAGCACCGCATCGAGCAGGCGCAATGCATGCACCTCCCAGGGCTGTGCACTGGTAGTCAGGCTGGGAACGTTGAAGCCAAGCATCAGCGTAGGCAGCTGCACATCCAGGTGTTGCACCAGGCTGCGCTCACCGCCAGCGGGCAGCTCAAGTGGCGTGCGAATAGGCACCGGAGTACGCGCTGGTACGGCACCAAAGTAGCGCTCGACCAAGGGTTTGACGGTCTCGGGATAGACATCGCCAACAATAACCAGGGTGGCGTTGGCTGGCACATAGTGAGCGCGGTACCAGGCCCGCAGGTCTTCAATCTGCATGCGGTCAAGATCGTGCATCCAGCCGATCACCGGCTGACCGTAAGGGCTGGCCATGTAGGCCTGGGTCAGGAAGCGCTCGTAGGCCAAGCCATTGGGGTTGTCGTCGACGCGCATCCGACGCTCCTCCTTGATGACTTCTATTTCCTTGAGAAACTCGTCTTCCGGCAAGCTCAGTTGATGCATGCGTTCGGCTTCCAGCTCCAGCGCAACCGGCAATTGATCACGGCTGAGGATCTGGTAATAGGCGGTATAGTCACGCGTGGTCATGGCGTTCTCGCTGGCGCCCAGGCTGCCGAGTAGACGAGATGCCTGGCCGGGCTCGAGGTTTTTGCTGCCCTTGAACATCATGTGCTCCAGCGCGTGCGAGAGACCGGTCTGCCCCGGCGGCTCATCGCTGCTGCCGACCTTGTACCAGACCTGCGATACGACGACAGGCGCACGATGATCTTCACGGATGATCACCTTGAGACCGTTGTCCAGTGTGTAGCTATGCGTTGGTTGTCGTGATTCGTTGGCTACCGCGGTAAACGAGAGCAGGGGAAGCGTTAGCAGTACAAAGATCAGCCGCAACATTCGTTGGATCCTGTGGGGCAGTGGTGGTCGGTAGTAGCCAAGGTGTTATCTGATCGGCAGATTACGTCTCGGCAGCGTCCGGGGGTCATACCGCCAATGGCGGAAGTGGGGTAGGATAACCCAACCTTCAATATGGCGAAGCATTCGCCGTCAGACTCAGATAGTGACCCTTCATGTTTGGTTCCAAAGACAAGCCAGAAAGCCCCGAAAACAAAGCCGCCGACTCGGCCGCCAAGCCGGAAAAAAAAGGTCTGTTTGGCTGGGCGCGACGTAAAGAAGCGCCCGCCCCCGCCCCCGAGCCCGAGCAGGATGCGCCAGCACCGCTCAGCCAGCAACTCGATAGCGTAGAGGCCCGCGAGCAGGCGGCCCGTGAGGCAGCTGCTTCATTGTTCTCCGAGCTGGGGCAAAGTGCCGCTGAGCCGGTTGCCGAGCCGCAGCCGGTTGCCGAGGAGGAGTCCAAGGGCTTTTTCTCGCGGATGAAAAAGGGACTGTCCAAGACCAGTGCCAATCTTGGCGAGGGCATGGCCAACATGTTCCTCGGCGAGAAAGAAATCGACGATGAGCTGCTGGAGGAGATGGAAACCCGGCTGCTGATGGCCGATGTGGGTATTGAGGCGACCACGCTAATTATGGAAAGCCTGCAAGAGCGCGTAACGCGGCGCCAGGTATCTAGCCGCAAGGCCCTCTATCGCGCGCTGCAGGGTGAGCTGGAGGCGCTGCTGGTTCATGTTGCCAAACCGATGGAAGTCGACAGCAGCAAAAAGCCCTATGTGATTCTGGTGGTGGGCGTGAATGGGGTGGGTAAAACCACGACCATCGGCAAGTTGGCTAAGCGCCTGCAGAGCGAAGGCAAGCAGGTGATGCTGGCTGCTGGTGATACCTTTCGCGCAGCTGCCGTTGAACAGTTGCAGGTCTGGGGTGAGCGCAACCAGATTAGTGTTGTTGCACAGCACACGGGCGCTGATTCCGCGTCAGTCATTTTCGATGCGCTGCAGGCGGCCAAGTCGCGCGGTGCTGATGTGTTGATTGCCGATACCGCGGGGCGTCTGCACAACAAAGATCACTTGATGGACGAGCTGGCCAAGGTCAAGCGCGTAATGGCCAAGCTCGACGTAGAGGCACCGCACGAAGTGCTCTTGGTGCTGGACGCCGGTACCGGACAGAACGCGATATCGCAGACCAAGTTGTTCGATCAGGCAGTCGGTCTGACCGGTTTGGCCTTGACCAAGCTGGATGGCACCGCCAAGGGCGGTGTGATCTTTGCGCTGGCCAAACAGTTTGGCTTGCCGATCCGTTACATTGGTGTGGGTGAGCAGATTGATGATCTGCGGCCCTTTACTGCGCCCGAGTTCGTTGAAGCCCTCTTTGGTAGCAAATAGGGTGTTTGGCAGCGAAGAGTCTGGAATCCAAACGCAATGATTCGCTTTGAACGTGTCAGCAAACGCTACCCGAACGGCCATCAGGGGTTGGATAACCTCGATCTGCACATCCGTAGCGGTGAGATGGTCTTCATCACCGGGCACTCCGGCGCGGGGAAAAGCACCTTGCTCAAGCTGATCATGTGCATGGAGCGGCCGAGTTCTGGCGCCGTGCACGTCGGCGGTCAGAATCTGCAAGAGCTGAGCAGTGATGACATTCCCTACCTGCGTCGTCAGGTGGGCGTGGTGTTTCAGAATCATCAGTTGCTGTTTGACCGCACTGTGTTCGATAACGTTGCCCTGCCGCTCGTTATCAATGGCACGCCGCCAGATGAAGTGGGCCGCCGCGTGCGTGCTGCGTTGGACAAGGTTGGGCTGCTGAGTAAAGAGGGCAGCTTACCGATTGCGCTCTCTGGCGGTGAGCAGCAGCGAGTGGGTATCGCCCGCGCTGTGGTGCACAAACCCGCATTGCTGCTGGCCGACGAGCCGACGGGTAACCTTGATCCCGCACTATCTGCCGAGATCATGGCGTTGTTTGAGGATTTTAATCGGGTGGGTGTCACCGTGTTGATAGCCAGTCACGATTTGCCGCTGATTGCCAAGCTCGATCATCGCATGCTGACCCTGGATCAGGGTCGGCTGATTACGGATGGGGAGTAGTCATGTCTGTAGCCAAGCGACCGGCTGATCCCAAACGCAAGGCGCCCAAGGGCGCTGCGCGCTCTGAGCGTAATTGGCGCCATCCGCTACGCAGTTGGCTTGGTAGCCATCGCGCCAGCGCGCGACAGGCGCTGCATCAGGTGCGTAGCTACCCCTTTAGCAGTGTACTGACCGTGCTGGTGATGACCATTGCGCTAGCGCTGCCCATGGGGCTTTCGGTGCTGATCAACCAGGTCGAGCAACTGGGCGTGAACTGGCAGAAAGCAGCGCAGATCTCGGTCTATATTGAGGACGGTGTCAGCAAGGAGCGACAGCAAGAGCAACTGGCGGCAATCAAGACGCTCTCCGGCGTGGCTAACGCACAACTGCTTGATAAAGAGCTGGCGCTGGCCGAATTCCAGCAGCACTCGGGGATGGGCGACGCACTGCTGCAGTTGAGCTATAACCCGTTGCCGAGTGTTATTGTGGTGACGCCTAGCAGTATCGAGGGCGGCGCAGCAGCTTTGGAGCCACTGCGTGACAGACTTGCAGCTATTGATGGCGTTGAGCAGGTGCAGATTGATCTACTTTGGGTCGAGCGGCTGGCTGCCATTTTGAGCATGCTGGAGCGCTTTACGGGTGGGCTTGGCCTGTTGCTGATCATCGCCTTGCTGCTGGTCATGACCAATACCATTCGTCTGGCCATCGAAAGCCGCCGGGAAGAGATTCTCGTAGTCAAGCTGGTGGGCGGGACTGACGCTTTTGTCCGCCGCCCGTTCCTGTATATCGGTGTGCTTTACGGGCTGCTGGCCGGGGTGATGGCCTGGCTGCTATTGGCGGCGGGCCTGGCCTGGTTGAATGTGACCGTGCAGCAGGTAGCCAGTCTCTATCAGAGCGACTTTGCACTGATCGGCATGCCGTGGCCGGATGGCCTGACATTGGTAATGGGTGCTATGTTGCTGGGGCTGGTCGGTGCCTGGCTAGCGGTGGGGCAGCATGTGCGGGCGATAGAGCCGCAATAAAAGCGGCTGAAAGCTTGAGGCTGGAAGCTAAAAGCAGTCCGGGCGGTTCTTGGGGTTTGTCGCATCGCCTGTAGGAAGGCGTTGACGCTGCAGGTCCGGCCCGCACGCTCGTTGGCTTCCAGCTTCCAGCTTCCAGCTTCCAGCTGGGGGCCTGAACTTTAGTCTGCGTTCACAGTCTTATTTTGCAGTGATACACTAGGTCGTCAATTTTTGGGAGTTCAAACATGAGCACTGCCTTGCTACCCGTTAACAGCTTGGTACCGGGTGCGAATCTTGAAGCCTATGTTCAGAATGTAAGCAGCATCCCGGTTCTTAGTGCTGAAGAAGAGCGGGAGCTGGCTGATCGTCTGTATTATCAGGAAGACCTTGAGGCTGCTCGCCAGCTGGTAATGTCTCACCTGCGTTTTGTTGTGCACATCGCACGCAGCTACTCTGGCTATGGTCTGGCGCAGTCTGACCTGGTGCAGGAAGGTAACGTAGGTTTGATGAAAGCGGTCAAGCGCTTTAATCCGGAAATGGGCGTCCGCCTGGTGTCTTTCGCGGTGCATTGGATTCGTGCCGAGATTCATGAGTTCATTTTGCGCAACTGGCGTATCGTCAAGGTAGCTACTACCAAGGCGCAGCGTAAGTTGTTCTTCAATCTGCGCAGTGCCAAGAAAAAGTTGTCTTGGCTGTCACATGATGAAGTGAACGCAGTGGCTGAAGACTTGGGTGTGGCGACGCGTGAAGTGCGCGAAATGGAAAGTCGACTTTATGGTCAGGATTTGGGCTTTGATGGTGCTCAAGACGAAGACGACGATGCTGCCTACGCGCCGGTTCATTACCTTGAAGACAAGCGCTATGATCCAGCAACCCAGCTTGAATCGGCTGATTGGTCTGATAGCTCCAGCACCAGCCTGCTGACGGGCCTGGAAGCCCTCGACGAGCGCAGCCGTGACATTCTTTACCAACGCTGGTTGGCGGAAGAGAAGGCTACGTTGCACGAGTTGGCCGCCAAGTATCAGGTCTCAGCCGAGCGTATTCGTCAGCTGGAAAAGAATGCGATGAACAAGCTGAAGAAGAATCTGGAAACCGAGGTTGAGCTCTGAAGCACCGCCTCCGGTTGTGACTACTGAAAGGGTATCCTGCGTGGATACCCTTTTTTGTTTGTAGAAAACCTAATTCAAAACAATAAAAGGAGTTGTGCATGACTCGTCGTCAGGGCGCTCGACTGGCCACCTTGTTGAGCGTGATTATATTGGCTTTCTTTGCCTTTGGTTTTTGGCTATCAAAGCCGCAGCAGGGTGAGCCCATGCAGTGGCGCACGGCCTATGAAGACAGCCTGTGGGGGCCGTTACAGCGCCAACAGCTGACTCTGGGTGATGCAAGCGATGCCCTGGGTCACGGTACTCTGTGGATGATCAGCTCTGAAGGTAAGCCGCTATTGGTCAGCCGCTATACGCTGGAAAGTGATGATGTCAGCTGGCGGGTGCAGGCAGTGCTGAAATTGACACCGCAGCAGCGTGACAGTCTGGTGCAGGCTCAGGCCTGGGAGCCTGAGTTGCCGGATCAGCCGATCAACTCGTCGGTGGCCGATGCGCTGAAAGATCAGCCGGTGCTGCGATTAAGCCTGATACCTTCTGAGCCCTTGGCGTTAAGTGATGTGCAAAGCACCATGGGTAACCCGGATCTGCGCCTGCCGGTGAGTGAAGGTGAAGAGGCTTGGGTTTATCCGAAGATAGGCGCAGTGGTAGCTGTGGGCGAGGAAAAAGCCTATTCGATCATGTTTGGTTTGCGTGATGATCTAAGCGGCCAGTAGGTGCCGGGACTGGGTGGCGGTAATCTGTTATTCAGGTATCAGGGTCAGTAGCGCAGTCGAAACCAGGCTAGCCAGTCGCTTCTCGCTTCCACTTTGTCCAGATACTCTCTGCCGCCTAGCTGCCGCATTTGCTGCTGTATCCATATCGCCCGGCGTTGCGCATACTGGGGTGGATTTACCGGGTCCCAGTTCAGCGGACTCGGCAATACGGCAGCCAACTGGCTGGCCTGACGGTCCGACAGATAGCTAGCGCCAATGTTGAAGTGAGTGCGCGCAGCGGCATCTACGCCGAATACGCCGCGATCCCATTCAGCAATATTCAGGTACATTTCCAGAATGCGCTGCTTGGGCCAGAGTATCTCTATCCACAGGGTGAACCACACCTCCACGCCCTTTCTTAGATAGCTGCGGTCCGACCAAAGAAAAAGGTTCTTGGCGACTTGCTGGCTTATGGTACTACCACCGCGCAGGGTCCCGCCCTGCATATTGTGTTGTATGGCCTCGCGAATTCCTCGAAGGTCAAAGCCGCAGTGTTTGGCAAAGCGCTGATCTTCAGATGCGATGACCGCCATTTTCATATTGTCAGGAATTTGCTCATATGGGCGCCACTGATACTGAATCGTCAGTGGTTGTCCGCTTTGTTTTGCCGCGTACCAGCGCTCTACCATCAGCATTGAGCCGGGCGCGGGGGCCCAGCGAAAGATGATGATCGGCAGCAGGCTCAGGAACGCGAGTATAAGCAACCACTTGGCGGTCTTGCGTAGTATCTTCTTGATCATGTGAAGTCGAATAAGTCTGTGTTCGAAATATAAACAGGAAAGGGAATATATCATGGCCAAATGGCTGCTGTTGTTCGCGTCGTTCACTGGTTTCAGCGGTGTTGCTTTGGGGGCCTTCGCCGCACATGGTTTGCGTAACAAGTTGGCGGACAATTTGCTCAATGCGTTTCAAACCGGGGTGCACTATCAGCTGTGGCATACCATGGCGCTGATTGGTGTGGCGCTATTGCTGTTGCGCTTTCCCGAGTCGGGGTTGTTCAAGGCGACAGGCGTCCTTTTTGCGCTCGGTATACTGCTGTTTTCCGGCAGCCTCTATCTGCTGGCGCTGACCGGTATAAGCAAACTGGGCATGGTGACCCCCATGGGCGGACTGACCTGGCTGATAGCCTGGGGCTGTTTTGCTGCGGGGATATGGCGCAGTCTCTAAGGCGCTATGGCGTGGTCAGCTGGCGGCAAAGCGCGGTATCATAGCGCCCTTGCTGTCGCCATGAGCGCCAGGCACGTGCCCACTTACTTTCTACACCCGGATATAACCGAGCCGCTTATGCAGATCTATCTCAATGGCGAAGCCTATTCCCTTGATCGGGTCATCAGTCTGGCTGAGCTGATCGAACTGACTGGCCTGACTGGCAAGCGCCTGGCGATTGAGCTGAACCTCGATATTGTGCCGCGCAGTCAGCACGCCGAGACGCTGTTAAGCGACGGCGACCGGGTAGAGATTGTTCACGCCATCGGCGGCGGCTAAGCCCTTTCTGGAGAACCTGATGACCGATTTGAGCCAAGATGCGTTGGAAATTGCCGGCGTCCGTTACCGTTCCCGTTTGCTGGTAGGGACCGGCAAATACAAGGATATGGCCGAAACAGGCCGTGCCATTGAAGCGTCCGGCGCCGAGATCGTGACGGTGGCTATCCGCCGAACCAATATTGGCCAGAATCCGGATGAGCCCAACTTGCTCGACGTTGTGCCGCCGGATCGTTATACCATTTTGCCCAATACCGCCGGCTGTTTTACCGCAGAAGACGCTGTGCGTACCTGCCGTTTGGCGCGCGAGCTGTTGGATGGTCACAAACTGGTCAAACTGGAAGTACTGGCTGACCAGAAAACCCTGTTCCCCAACGTAGTAGAAACGCTGAAAGCCGCCGAAGTTCTGGTTAAAGATGGGTTTGACGTCATGGTCTACACCAGCGATGACCCGATTATCGCGCGTGAGCTTTCTGCTATGGGTTGTGTGGCTGTCATGCCGCTGGCGGGTCTGATTGGCTCCGGCATGGGCATCTGCAATCCCTGGAACCTGCGCATTATTCTGGAGGAGGCGACGGTGCCTGTGCTGGTTGATGCGGGCGTGGGTACCGCGTCTGACGCGACCATCGCCATGGAGCTGGGCTGCGCCGGTGTGCTGATGAACAGTGCCATTGCTCACGCCGACCAGCCGGTGCTTATGGCTCAGGCCATGCACCACGCGGTATTGGCTGGCCGTGGCGCCTACCTGGCTGGCCGTATGCCGCGCAAGCTGTATGCCACAGCATCCTCACCGCTGGATGGCACTATCCGCTGATCTCCCGATGCCATGAAGGGTCATCGCCGTTGGCGGTGACTTTTAGAAAATAATCACGAGCCTCCCATGTCCGATACCCCTGAGTTACCTGAAAACGCCGATACCGAATCGACCTCGCCAAAGCGCCGCGCTATCCGCAGTTTTGTCATGCGCGCTGGGCGCATGACCGAGGGGCAGCAGCGCGGTATTGATCATGGCTGGCCGAAGTTTGGCCTGACCCTGGACCAGGGCTTGTTGGATCTGGACGCCGTATTTGGGCGGCAGGCACCGCGCACGCTGGAAATTGGTTTTGGTATGGGTCAATCGCTGCTGGAGATGGCGCAGGTAGCACCCGAGCAGGATTTTATCGGTATTGAAGTGCATCGCCCCGGTGTAGGCTCGCTTCTGAACGGCCTGGTCAATAGCGAGACCAGCAATGTGCGGGTATTCGACTGCGATGCCATTGAAGTGCTGAATCAAAGTATTCCGGACGCCAGTCTTGACCGTCTGCTGCTGTTCTTTCCCGACCCCTGGCATAAAAAGAAGCACAACAAGCGCCGTATTGTGCAGCTCAGCTTTGCCGAACTAGTGCGTACCAAACTCAAGCCGGGTGGCGTGCTGCATATGGCGACCGACTGGGAGCATTATGCCGAGCAAATGCTGGAGATCATGAGTGCAGCGCCGGGGTACCGTAATCAGGCCGCGGATGGCACCTACGTTCCGCGTCCGGAAGAACGTCCTGTCACCAAGTTTGAACGCCGTGGCGAGCGGCTCGGGCATGGTGTCTGGGATCTCAAGTTTGAGCGGGTAGACTGATTAACGCGATACGGCGCGGATCCGCGCGCCGTTCTCTCTGATAGCGCCGATATCCGCATGATGCTCTGCCCGCTCCCCGGGGGTCGACTGTAAGCAGCGGATACTTTTCATGGGGTTTGCCAGCGTGGCTATGGGCTTATATCCAGGGCGGCGATCCATCAAGCAGCGCTCTATCCACACGTTCGTGTGGATTCTGAATGAAAGAAAAATTCTGCAAGATAATCCTCGCGATCGCGAGGATCCATGTGTTCCTTCGGTGTAATTTGTAATTATCCTCCCGATCATGAGGTTTTCTGCTATTTTGGTAGTGTAGTCGCACTATTCCGCATGATCGCGAGGATTTAATTCAGCTCTAGATCATCTAGAACGAGGAACACAATGAAATTCGACATCAGCTCCCCAGAGCAGATCGGGCCGCTTGTGAGGGCAAGCCGCAAGGCCATGCAGCTGCGCCAGGATGATGCTGCGGGTAGCATTGGCGTATCCGAGAACTTCCTGGGCAAGGTCGAAAGGGGGGGCGAAACCGTGCAGTGGGGCAAGTTGTTCCAGGTCATGCAGGAGCTGGGGCTGTCCCTCTCGGTTGAGGTGCCGGAGCCGTTTGCTGAGGAGGTAAACGCGATTCTGGAGGTGGCCAAGGCGAAGCGAGCTCGCACAGTGCGGCCTCGCCCCCGCGTTGCCGACAGTGAGGCTGATTGATGGGGCGATCCCTCGACGCCTGGATCAACCAGGTCCGCATTGGCACCCTCCGGGAGAATAAAGGGCTTTGGGCTTTCGTTTACAGTGCGCAGTGGCTGGCCGACCCTGCGGCCTATCCGCTTTGCCCCATGCTGCCGTTGCAGGCTGAGGAACACCGTGATGGCGCCAGCCATCGCCCGGTACAGTGGTATTTCGACAACCTTTTGCCGGAGGAGGGCCAGCGCACATTAATTGCCGATGCCGCAGGGGTAACCATTGCCGACGCCTTTGCCTTGCTGCAGCACTTTGGCGCCGAGTCAGCCGGCTCTATTACCCTGTTGCCGCCGGGTGAGCTGCCGCAACCGGGTAGCACCCAGCCGCTGTCTACGGTCACCCTGTCTCAGCGTATTCAATCCATGCCCGAGGTGCCGCTGGCCCAGCGGGCAGCCAAGCGCATGTCGCTTGCTGGCGCGCAGCATAAGATGGCGGTGATCTGGCGAGAGGGTGAATTGCTTGAGCCCCTTGGCAACGAACCTTCAACGCATATTCTCAAGCCGAATCACCCCGGCGCGGATTGGCGGCATTCGGTAATTAACGAATGGTTTGTAATGACCCTGGCCGCGCGGGTCGGTCTGCCGGTGCCGAAGGTCGAACGTCTCTATGCGCTCGAGCCCGTCTTTCTAATCGAGCGCTTTGACCGGACTTTGACCCCGGATGGATGTGCGCGCCTGCACTGCATCGACGCCTGTCAGATGGATGGGCTGTCACGCGAGTTCAAATACAGCGCGGGCAACATTGAGCGCGTGGCTGATCTGGCGAGCCGTTGCAAACCAGCTGCGCTGGCGAGGTTGCGCCTGTTCGAGTGGCTGGTGTTCAACGTGCTGATGGGCAACGAAGATGCGCACCTGAAAAACATCAGTTTTTTGCTAACGGCCAAAGGCATGCATTTGGCTCCCTTCTACGACCTGCTATGTACCGCCGTGTACGGCACCAAAGCCTGCGACAAGGACCGTTGGCCCGAAGGGGCCGAGCTGGCCTGGCCAATCCTGGATCGCCAGAAGTTGCCGCAGATAGATGCCGACCTGCTGATCCAGGCCGGTCAAACCATGGGTATCAAGCCCGCCACGGCAAAGAATGCCGTGCGCAAGATGGTTGAAGCACTGAGCTCCGCCGCACCGCAGTTGCTGGAAGAGGTGCTGGCAGAAAACGCCCAGCTTGGGCATGCCCGGCCTGAGTTGAAAGCAACCTTTGCAGGGGAAGTTCGCCTGCTAAGAAGCATCAATGCGATCGTTATTCGCGAAATGGTTGGGCAGCTAGGTCGGGGGCTTTAGGGGAAGCGGCCGGCACCGGAAACAGGGAAGTAGCAGCTACGCCGAATGGGGCAACCAGATAAGCGGGGGCTTGCCCTGCAGTGGTTAACTATTTCCGGACACCGCGATAGGTGATTTCAACTCCATCTCACGCTCATAGGCGGCCCCCCACAGTTTCGAGTGCGGTTGTTCGTTGTTGTAAAATCCAACGACGCATTCAGTAATGTCGCGTACCGCCTCTGCGTGGTTGGCATAATCGCGACGCCAGACTCGCTCCATTTTCAAGCAAGGCGGTAGCTTTTTTAATAGCTCGTTGTCCACTTTGAGTTGGCGATTTTCTTTTTCCAGCTGTCGAATGCGCTGCTGCTCAGGCGTGAACGGTTTACCTATTCCGGATTACTCCAACTGCTCGGCAGTCATACTGCTGTAACCAGCGCCTAACAGCCGTGTCGCCGATATTAAGATCATGATAGACCTGCTAAACACTCAGGCCCTGGTCCTTGACCAGCTTCACGTGAAGCTGTCGTCGGGTTTTCTACGTTGGTCAGACATGCGAGGCTCTTTGATAAATGCATTTTCCACCTATCGAGGTGTCCGGGGAAATTAAGCTGCTACAAAGGCGCATGCGCGTAAGTCTTAACTAAAGGGCGGGGGGGGCGTTTATTTTTCGGTAGTGCATGCACGTATGTTACTTGACGCATACTGGATAATTACGCTTCCATCCACCCCACCAATACCCCCACATACGCCACGGTAACTCAGCTGGTTACTGTGACTGGCGGGTTCTACACTGGGCGCTATTGACCAAATAGAGAGCGCCCACATGTCTTACGAAACACTGGATTATCAGGTTGAGGATGGCATCCTCACCTTGACGCTGAACCGACCTGATCGTATGAACGCCTTCAACGGCGCAATGCGCCGCGAGCTGATTGCGGCGTTCGATGCTGCCGATGCCGATGATGCGGTGCGCGTGATCATCATGACCGGGGCCGGCAAGGCGTTCTGTGCTGGGGCTGATCTGGAGAAGGGCGGCGATACCTTCAACCGCCACAAGCGTCAGAGCGAGCCGGAAGGCGACGAGTTGCGTGATGGCGGCGGCACCGTTTCACTGCGTATCTACGAATCCACCAAGCCGGTTATTGGCGCTTTTAACGGCGCAGCCGTTGGCGTTGGCGCCACCATGAGTTTGCCGATGGACATTCGCATGGCATCCACCAAGGCGCGTTTCGGTTTTGTTTTTGCTCGTCGCGGTATCACCATGGAAGCCTGTTCCAGCTGGTTCCTGCCGCGTTTGGTCGGCCCGCAGCAGGCCGCCGAGTGGGTCTATACCGGCCGGGTATTTGGCGCTGAAGAAGCATTGAAAGGCGGCTTGGTGCGCAGCCTGCACGAGCCGGATGAACTGCTGCCAGCAGCGCGTGAGCTGGCTCGCGAAATCGCGGATAACACCTCGCCGATGTCGACCCTGCTCAACCGTCAGCTTATGTGGCGCATGCTGGGTGCCGACCATCCGATGGAAGCACATAAAATCGACTCACGGGCGATTGCCTTTATGGGCGAGTCGGTGGATGCGCAGGAGGGCGTGCAATCCTTCCTGGAAAAACGTCCCGCCAAGTTCACCCTGCGCCCAAGTCAGGATCGTCCGAGCTTCTACCCCTGGTGGCAGGACCGCCCCTTCTCCTGAGCGCTCGCAGATAGATAGGGCTGCGCTGCTGCTGGCGCGGCCCTATCAGTGTTATTCTGGGCTTTTAACCCGCTCGGGAGTAATGCAATGAGTCGCCATTTTGAACAGGCCGATGGCCTCTGCGAAAACCGCGATCCAGCCACCGAAGGCTTCGTCTTCAACCAGACCATGCTGCGTATCAAGTCGCCGGAAAAGACGCTGGATTTCTATACCCGTGTCATGGGTATGACGTTGGTCAAGAAGCTGGATTTCCCGGAAATGAAGTTCAGTCTTTATTTTCTGGCTGCCATCGACAGCCACGCCCTGGGCGATTGGTCGACCGATTCAAAGGAACGCACGATGCAGACCTTTGGCCGTCCGGCGATGCTCGAGCTGACGCACAACTGGGGCACCGAGGACGATGCCGATTTCAGCTATCACAATGGTAATGACGAGCCCAAGGGGTTTGGTCATATTGGTTTTGCTGTGCCAGATCTGACCTCAGCCTGTGAGCGTTTTGAATCCTTGGGCGTCTCTTTTGTAAAACGGCCGCAGGACGGCAAGATGCACAACATTGCCTTTATCCGCGACCCAGACGGTTACTGGATCGAGTTGTTTACGCCTGGCGGTATGGCTTGAGGCAAGCCGGGCTGGCTTGAAGTGAAGTGCGCCTGGCAGGCGCTTTCAGGGAAAGCTCGCCCCTTCAAGCGCGCCCTGCTGGGTGCGCTTGTCGTATTCCCGATTGGCTTCACTCAATACATTGAGCAGGCGCTGACCGGTAGCATTGGCCGCTTGCTGGAGCTGATCGCAGCTGCCCATTGGCGGCAGCGTAGCAATGCTTTGCTCAATCTGTCTGGCATGCTCCAGCGCCAACTCAATATGTTTTTCCTGATGTGCTTGCAGTGCAAGCAGATAGCCGTCCCATTGTTGCTGAACCGCGTTTGGACGCTGCGGATCAGGCTGCAGGTGCGGCGTATGCGCCGTAACCGTTACCTCGGTACTGACATCGGTGATACGGCACTGTCCGGGTGTTGATTGCCAGTTGAAGTGCCATTGCACCTGGCTGCTGCTGTGCTGGCGATTACGATTGAGGCTGGCACGAATGGCGTCTGTGGTGCTGCCAGCTACGTCGAACTGCTGGGTTTGTGCATGCAGAGCGGGCTCTGCATGCAGTTGCGTGCTGCAAACGACGAGCGTCGGCAGCAAGGCCAGCCTGAGCAGCGCGATCGCTCGCATCAGATCGGATCCATCAGCCGTTCCAGCGCCGCGCGGCACTGGTTGGGAATCGGGAAGGCGGTGTTGCTCAGACGATCAACAAACACGTGTACGAAACGTCCCGCTGCACAGGCTTCTTCGCGGCCCTGCTTGAATACGGCGAGCTCGTAATGCGCTGAGCTACTGCCCAGACGCGCTACTTTTACGCCAATTTCAATCGCATCCGGGAAGGCGATGGGTGCGAAGTAGTCGCAGTTGGAGCTAACGACAAAGGCGACCTGATCGCCCTCATGGATATCCAGACCGCCCTCAGCGATCAGCCAGCTGTTCACCGCACTGTCAAAGTAGCTGTAGTAGGTCACGTTGTTTACGTGGCCGTAGATATCGTTGTCGTGCCAGCGGGTGGTGATCGGGTGCAGGTAATGATAATCCTGACGGGTTGGCTTGCTTGTGCTCATGCTGGGTCTCTTGTCGGGTGGATCAATAGGCCAGTTTATAGATGGCCAACGCGTCGGCCTCGCTGACGTCACGCGGATTGTTGACCAGTAGACGCTGCTGCAGCATCGCGTCCTTGGCCAGCATTTCCAGCTTGTCTTCGGGCACGCCGGCGTCCCTCAGGCGGCTAGGCAGGCCGCAGCGCGGGCTCAGATCGGATAGCGCGCTGACCAATTGCGCGGTCAGGCTGTCGTTGTCGCCGGGACGCAGGCTTGGTCCGACAATCAAGGGGGCGAGCTCGGCATACAGTGGCGCTGCCGCGGAGGCGTTGAACTCGATAACCGTCGGCAATACCAAGGCGTTGGACAGCCCGTGGGGGATATGAAAGTGGCCGCCGAGGGGATAGGCCAACGCGTGCACCGCAGCGACGGGTGCGTTAGCGAAGGCTTGCCCGGCGAGCAGGGCGCCGAGCAGCATGGCCTGACGCGCCTCACGATTCTGTCCGTCCTGGACGACGTGATCCAGGTTGGCAGCCAGTAGCCGCAGTGCTTCGCGCGCGAGCATGTCAGACAGCGGGTTTTTCTTCAGTTTACTGGTATAGGCCTCGATGGCATGCACCATGGCATCAATACCGGTAGCCGCAGTGACATGGGCTGGTAAGCCCAGGGTCAGGTCGGCATCGAGCAGCGCCAGATCGGGTAGCAGGATCGGCGAGACCACGCCCATCTTGCTAGTGGCGCCCGTGGTGATGATGGCAATCTGCGTCACCTCCGAGCCGGTACCGGCGGTGGTCGGTACCTGAAACAGCGGCAGACGTTGGCCGCGAGCATTGCCGACCCCATAGATGTCTGCCATTTGCTGTTTGCACTCTGGATGCGCCAGCAGCGCGACCAGCTTGGCGACGTCCATTGAGCTGCCACCACCAAAACCAATGATCAGCTCGGCCTGCATGTTCCTGGCTTGAGCGACCGCTTCCAGCACCACGTGCTCCGGCGGATCGGCCTCAACCTGATCGAAGACTTCAACACTCACCTGTGCCTTGGCCATGGCGGGCAGGATGCTATCGAGCAAGCCGATTTTGGTAATCCCGGGATCGGTGACTATCAGTACACGCTGGGCGTCACGCTCGCGGCACAGCTCGCCGAGGCGGGCGGCGGAGCCGGATTCGCAGAGAATCTGGGCGGTGGTGGCAAAGCTGAACGGATTCATTGGGCCTCCAGGGCAGGTATTAGTGTCGATTGAGACAATTCTGCTGACTGCACGTTCATGCGGCAAGAGCTATTGATGACGCAGATGTTACCGCATTGGCCTGTTGGGATACGATAGGCGGCGCCAGTCTGAGCGCCTTTTACCATTAAAGATTGCGTTAGAGAAACAGCTCCAGCAGGTCATTGAGGAAGAGTTTGCCGCGCTCGGTCGGGCGCAGCTGATGTGCCCACGGCTCGAGCAGTCCCTTGGCAGCAGCCTGTTGCAGTAGCGGCTCAATATCGGTCAGCGATTGCCCGGTGCGTGCCGAGTAGTAGCTCGCAGGTACACCATCAACCAGGCGCAGAGCATTCATCAGAAAATCAAAAGGTAGCTCATCAGCTGCCAAAGTTTTGCGCCCGGCACGCACGTCTTTGCCGGCGGCCAGGTAGTCCTTGGGCAGACGGGTCTTCCAGTGACGCTCAATCGCGCCATCACTATGAGTAATCTTGCCGTGAGCGCCTGCACCTATGCCGAGAAAATCGCCGTACTGCCAGTAGTTCAGGTTGTGTCTGGCCTGCCTACCGGGCTGCGCGTAAGCGGATACTTCGTACTGGGCGTAGCCGCCAGCTGCCATGCGTTGCTGTCCGGCTTCCTGGATCGACCAAAGAATGTCTTCTTCCGGCAGCGTGGGCGGCTTGGAGTAAAACACGGTGTTGGGCTCCAGCGTCAGTTGGTACCAGGACAGATGCTCCGGTGCCAGCGCCATGGCCTGGTCAATGTCGGCGATGGCCTGCTCGTGGCTCTGGTTGGGTAGGCCGTGCATGAGGTCGAGGTTCAGGTTATCGAAGCCTGCCCGGCGCGCCATATCGACCGCACTCAAGGCTTCACGGTCGTCGTGGATGCGCCCTAGCGCCTTGAGGTGGCCGGCATTGAAGCTCTGGATGCCGATCGACAGACGATTGATCCCGGCCGCGCGATAATCAGAGAATTTGGCCTGCTCAAAGGTGCCGGGGTTGGCCTCCAGCGTGATCTCGATGTCGGCAGCAAAGGGTAGACGTGCGTTTAGCGCCTGCAAAAACCGATCAAGGCTGGCCGCCGAAAACAGGCTAGGCGTGCCACCACCGAAGAAGATCGACGTCAGCTCGCGCCCGGCTGCCAGCGGCAGGTCTTGCTCCAGGTCGGCGATCATGGCGTCGATATAAGCGTCTTCCGGCAACGCCGTCTGACTCGTATGCGAATTGAAGTCGCAATACGGGCACTTCTTTACGCACCAGGGGATGTGAACATAGGCCGCCAAGGGCGGCAGCTTGAAGCCTGAAGCTTGAAGCTTGACTCGGTCCGAGTGGGCCTCTGCTTCCCGCTTCCCGCTTTCAGCTTCCAGCTGCTTCAAAGCAGCCCCAACCGCTGCCGCAGGTGCGCCATGGCGCGGGCGCGGTGGCTGAGTTGATTCTTGTCGGCGGGGCTGAGCTCGGCGCTGGAGCATTTGCGCTCGGGTACCCAGAACAGCGGGTCGTAACCGAAGCCGTGGGCGCCGCGCGCCTCATTCAGAATGCGGCCTTCCCAGATACCTTCGCAGATGATCGGCATAGGGTCGTCGGCGTGGCGTAACAGTGCCAGCGCACAGATGAACTGCGCCCCGCGTGCTTCGGTGGGTACGTCTTCCAGTGCCTGTAGCAGCTTGGCGTTATTGGCGGTATCGCCCTCACCGCCGGCGTAGCGCGCGGAGTAGATGCCGGGCGCGCCGCCGAGTGCGTCGACCGCCAGACCGGAATCGTCGGCCAGCGCTGGCAGACCCGAAGCGCGCGCTGCATGGCGGGCCTTGAGCAGTGCATTCTCAACGAAGGTCAGGCCTGTTTCTTCAACGTCTTCGTCGATGAAGTCGCTCTGCGGCAGTATCTTGACCTGATCACCCAGCATGGCCTGCAGTTCAGCCAACTTGCCCTTGTTGCTGCTGGCCAGCACCAGGGTATCGAATGGCAGGGTGTTACTGGTCATCGGGGAAAAACTCCTGCTGGAAGCTGAGGCTGTGCACCATGGCGCCGGGCGCGGCCTGAATGTCGATCTTGAACAGCAGTATGCCGCGTTGTGCGGCGCTGTAGTTGGCGACGAAGTAGATGGCGTCGCCCTCCTTGATGCGCTTGAAATCGAGCTCGACAGGTTGGCCGATCAGGCTGCGTACTTCGCCTTTGAGGATGGCGTCCACCGCTTCTGGGCTACCGTTATTCTGGCGTTGCACAGCAATATTGATGACGCCCTTGCTGGGGCCGCGTTGCAGGCCAGCCTTGGCTGCGATATCCGGCTGCAGAAAGCTGCTGTTAAAGACATTGTGATAGACGATCAGGTCACCAAAACGGGTGGGTTCGGGGCCCGCGCTGGCCCAGGGTGCGAGCAGCAGCAAGGCGAACATGGCGAATGTGCGTAGCATGAAGGTCTCCTCGAAAATTAGTGTTCTTTGGTTCAGCGGCTGATGCGATAGATGGCTACTTCGCCCATCAGGTTGGGCCACAAGCCGCTCAACCAGCTGCGCTGATGCGTTTGGTCTACCACCAGACGATCCAGCACCTTGATATTGCGCTCGCGGCACAATTGCTCAAAATCCTTGAAGGTGCAGAAGTGGATATTGGGTGTGTTATACCAAGTGTAGGGCATGAACTCGGACACCGGCATGCGACCCTTGGTACCCAGATGCCAGCGGCAGCGCCAGTGGGCAAAGTTAGGGAAGGTGAGAATGCCCTCGTGACCGATACGCAGCATGTCTTCGAGTACCCGATCCGGGTAGTGCATGGCTTGCAGGGATTGCGTCATGACCACGGTATCGAAGCTGTCGTCTTCAAAGTTGTTCAGTTCTTTGTCGAGGTTCTGCTCCAGTACATTGACGCCATGCTGGATGCAGGTCTTGATCTTCTCCGGATCGATTTCCAGGCCATAGCCCTGCACCTGCTTGTGGTCACGCAGGTGGCGTAATAGCTCACCTTCACCGCAACCCAAATCCAGTACGTGGCTGCCGGGCTTGATCCATTGCTGAATGATCTCCAGATCGGCGCGCAGGCTCATGAGGTCACCTCTATACGGTTCATGTAGCCACTCAGGGCCTCGATGTAGCGGGGGATGGGCAGCAGAAAGGCATCGTGCCCCTGCGCAGCCTCAATCTCCAGATAGCTGACCTGTTTCTTGGCTGATAAGAGCGCGTTGACCAGCTCGTGCGAGCGCTCCGGCGAGAAACGCCAGTCGGTGGTAAAGGACATGACCAGGCAATGCGCCTGAATACCGGACAGGGTTTTCGCCAAATCATCGCCATGTGCCGCCGCTGGGTCAAAGTAATCCAGCGCTTTGGTCATCAGCAGATAGGTGTTGGCGTCAAAGCGGCCGGAAAACTCCTGCCCTTGGTAGCGCAGGTAGCTTTCAACCTCGAACTCCACGCTGGTGAGGTCGTAGTTGAGCTGTTCGCTGCGTAACTCACGGCCGAATTTGCGGCCCATGGAGTCGTCTGACAAGTAGGTGATGTGGCCCACCATACGTGCCAGCATCAGGCCACGCTTGGGTATCACGCCGAAGGCGGCGTAATCGCCATGGTGAAAGTCGGGGTCGGTGGTGATTGCCTGACGTGCTACCTCGTTAAAGGCGATGTTCTGCGCCGACAGTTTGGGCGCGGTGGCGATGGCAACACAGTGGCGAATACGCTCTGGATAACTGATCGCCCATTGCAGCGCCTGCATGCCGCCGAGGCTGCCGCCAACCACGGCAGCCCATTGCTTTATCCCAAGTACGTCGGCCAGCCGCGCCTGGCTGTGCACCCAGTCTTCGACCGTCAGCACCGGGAAGCTGGCACCGTAAGCTTTGCCGGTCTCGGGATCGATACTGGATGGCCCGGTGGAGCCGTGACAGCCACCAAGATTATTCAAGCTGACGACAAAAAAACGGTTGGTGTCGATGGCTTTGCCCGGCCCGATGCAGGAGTCCCACCAGCCAGGCTTGCGCTCATCAATACTGTGGTAACCGGCGGCATGATGATGGCCGGACAGTGCATGGCAGATCAGCACCGCATTGTCAGCCCCTGCGTTGAGCTGACCATAGGTCTCGTAGACCAGTTCGTAGGATGCCAACGCCTTGCCACACGCTAGTGGCAACGGATCGCTGAAGGTATGCCGCTGGGGGGTAACCAGGCCGACAGAGTCAGCAGGTAGTGTGGACATTTATAATCTTTTCCAGTGTGAGGTGGCCGGCTTCACAATGGCCTACCGAGATGAACGGAAGGCTGCGCATCGCGGGCAGGCGAAGGGCCAACAATCGAGGCGCCAGTCTAACGGCGCCGGTGCAATATTCAAGGACGCTGGATTGCCAGCTCTTCCGGTAATTGTCGCGGGGCGCTGATGGCAACGCGTTTTTGTCGACTGGTCTGGCCGCTGACCAATACTACCTCGCGTTTGGAAACGCCAAAAGACTTGGCCAGAAAGGCCAGCAACATGCTGTTGGCTTTGCCATCGACTGGCGGCGCGCTGATACGAATCTTTAGCCGTTCGCCGTGCAACCCGGCAAAGCCAATACGGCTCGCTCCGGGTTGCAGATGGCAGTCGAGCAGCAGGTCTTCGCCACGCCAGCTATAAAAAGGCGTCACAGCGCGAGCGTCAGCCCCTTGGGCATGCCGGTGGCGATCGCCATATTGGTGATCACCAGCATCTGCAGCAGGTTCAGCGCGATAAAAGCAAAGATAGGCGAAAGATCCAGGCCGCCCAGTGAGGGCAGTATCTTGCGGATCGGAGCCAGCACTGGCTCGCACAGCTGGTTAACCAGCATTGCTGCCGGGTTTGCGCTGCCGGGTGCCACCCAGGACAGAATCACGCTGATGATCAGCGCAAAAAAGAACACCTTGAGAAAGAGCGCCGTGATCGCAACCAGGGACCAGGCCAGCAGCTGCAGTATGCCTGGCAACGCGAAGCCCATGAGTTTGATGATGATTGCCATGAGCACCAGCTGAAGGATCAGTGCCAACACCAGCGAGGCGAAGTCAATGCCGCCCCAGCCTGGGATGATGCGACGCAGTGGCATCAGTAACGGCTTGGTGGCGCGCACGATGAACTGCGACAGCGGATTGTAAAAATCCGCGCGCACCAGTTGCAGGATAAAGCGCAGCAGAACGATCAGCAGATACAAGCTGCCGAGGGTCTGTACGATGTAAATAGCTGCCATGTTCAGGCCGGTCATGGTGTTTCCTCAGGCAAGTTCTTTGGACATTTCAGCGGCGCGTTTGGCAGCAGCCTGCATCGCGTTATCAACCATCTGCGGCAGACCTTCTTCGCGGAAGGTCTTGATTGCCTGCTCGGTAGTGCCCCCGGGTGAGCAGACGCGGCGGCGCAGTTCAGCTACATCGACATCACTGTTGACTGCCATGTCGGCTGCGCCGAGTGCGGTAAACAAGGCCAGACGTTCTGCGGTATCGCGTGGTAATCCCAGTTTCTCTCCGGCATCGATCATGGATTCGATCATGTAGAAGAAATAGGCTGGCCCGCTGCCGGAGACAGCGATGACCGCGTCGATCAGGCTTTCTTCTTCCAGCCATACGCTAATACCGACGGCATTGAGGATGGTTTCGGTCAGTTCTCTCTGTTCGTCGCTGACGGCTGCGGTAGCATATAGGCCGCTGACGCCTTGGCCACGCAGCGATGGCGTATTGGGCATGCAGCGGACAATGGGGGTTGCGTCACCGAGCCAGGCGGCCAGGCTGTCGCAGCTGATACCGGCAGCAATGGAAATCACCAGTTGGCCTGGTTTACGCTCAGTCGGCAGGGCGCGGCAAACAGCCTGCATCACCTGCGGCTTGACCGCGAGCAGCAGCACGTCGCATTCAGCGGCTAATACGGCGTTGTCGGTAACCGTGCGAATCTGAAACTGTTTGTGCAGTGCAGCGCCCTGTTCTGGCTTGGGGTCGCTGGCAATGATGCGCTCGGGCTTCATGTTCTTCTGCAGCATGCCGCCAATCAGGCTGGTGGCCATGTTGCCGGCGCCGATGAAACCGATAGTAGGAGCAGTCATTTAATTGGAACCTCGCTCAGAATGCGTGGGTGGAGTTGAATAGTCGCGTGCACCAAACAGGGCGCTGCCGATGCGCACTATGCTGGCACCTTCCTGAATCGCCTCGGCCAGGTCGTCGCTCATCCCCATCGATAGCGTATCCAGCGGCAGCGCGAGCGCTGCCTGAGCCTCACGCAGAGCGGCCAGGGGCGCGCGACGGGCCGCGCTGTCTTCAGCCGGAGCAGGAATGGCCATTAACCCGCGCAGCTTGATGCGCGGCAGCGCAGCAATGGTATTGGCCAGTTCCGGTAGCTCCGCCAGGGAAACGCCGGACTTGCTTTCCTCGCCACTGATATTGACCTGCAAGCAGATATTCAGTGGCGGCATGCTTTCGGGTCGCTGGTCGGACAGGCGCCGGGCAATCTTGAGGCGATCGACACTGTGTACCCAGTCGAAGTGCTCGGCGATGGTTTTCGTCTTGTTTGATTGAATGGGGCCAATGAAGTGCCAGATCAAGGGAAGGTCGGAGAGCGCAGTCATCTTTTCCAGCGCTTCCTGCAGGTAGTTTTCCCCTATATTCTGTACGCCTGCTGCCCAGGCATCGCGGACAGCACTGGCGGGACGGGTTTTGGTCACCGCCATCAGGGTAATGGTATCGGGGTCGCGGTCGGCAACAGCGGCGGCGCGCTGTATGCGTTCACGAACGTTTGCAATATTCTCTGCTATCGTGGACATTACTGACGTTAATACCTTGCCAATCGAATAGACTCTGACAGCATTCTACATGCTTGCAGGTTGTAATGGGGAACCCTATGGATATTACTGAGCTGTTAGCCTTCAGCGCGAAGCAGGGCGCGTCGGACTTGCACTTGTCGGCAGGATTGCCGCCCATGATTCGTGTGGATGGCGACGTGCGCCGGATCAACGTTCCGGCCATGGAACACAAGCAAGTGCACGCGCTGATCTACGACATCATGAATGATAAGCAGCGCAAGGACTTTGAAGAGTTCCTCGAAACCGATTTCTCCTTCGAAGTACCTGGCGTAGCTCGCTTTCGGGTTAACGCCTTCAATCAGAATCGCGGTGCTGGCGCCGTGTTCCGAACCATTCCCTCCAAGGTCCTCAGTATGGATGACCTCGGGATGGGCGATGTGTTCAAAAAGATTGCCGGCAACCCGCGCGGATTGGTACTGGTAACCGGACCAACCGGTTCGGGCAAATCCACCAGTCTGGCTGCCATGGTGGACTACGTTAACAGCACCAAGTACGAGCACATCCTGACCATCGAAGACCCCATCGAATTTGTTCACGAGTCGAAAAAGTGTCTGGTCAACCAGCGTGAGGTTCACCGCGATACCCTGGGCTTTGCCGAAGCGCTTCGCTCGGCACTACGGGAAGATCCCGATATCATTCTGGTCGGCGAGATGCGTGACCTTGAAACCATCCGCCTGGCACTGACAGCGGCCGAAACCGGTCACCTGGTCTTCGGTACTCTGCACACCACCTCTGCGGCCAAGACTATTGACCGTATTGTCGATGTGTTCCCCGGCGAAGAAAAATCCATGGTGCGCTCGATGTTGTCCGAGTCGCTGCAAGCCGTTATATCGCAAACGCTGCTGAAGAAAATAGGCGGCGGGCGCGTAGCTGCACACGAAATCATGATTGGCACGCCGGCGATTCGTAACCTGATTCGCGAAGACAAGATCGCGCAGATGTACTCGGCGATTCAGACCGGCGGCAACATCGGCATGCAGACCCTCGATATGTGTTTGAAGACCCTGGTTTCCAAGGGTTTGATTACCAAGGACAGCGCGCGCGAGAAAGCCAAGGCCGTGGACAGCTTCTAAACAGACTGGCATTTTTGGGTGGGCGCCGAGTGGCCTGCCGTGAAGGATAAAAGAGGCATAGCATGGAGTTTGAAAAGCTGTTGCGGCTGATGGTTGATAAGGGTGCGTCTGACCTTTTCATCACGGCCGGTGTTGCACCCAGCATGAAGGTGAATGGCAAAATTCTGCCGGTGACGAAAACCCCCTTGTCGCCAGAACAGACCCGCGAAACGGTCCTTGGTGTGATGACCGAGTCACAGCGCCGCGAATTTGCCGAGAAGCGTGAGTGTAATTTCGCCATCAGCGCGCGTGGTATTGGTCGCTTCCGGGTCAGCGCGTTTTATCAGCGCAACCTGGTGGGCATGGTGCTGCGTCGCATCGAGATCAATATCCCGACGATGGAAGATCTGCGCCTGCCTGAGGTGCTCAAGCAGCTGGCGATGACCAAGCGTGGGTTGGTTATGTTTGTCGGGGCGACCGGTACGGGTAAGTCGACCTCACTGGCGTCCATGATTGGTTATCGCAACAAAAATTCCAGCGGTCACATCATTTCGATCGAAGACCCTATCGAATTTATTCACCAGCACCAAAACTGCATTGTTACCCAGCGTGAAGTGGGTATCGATACCGACTCTTTTGAAATTGCCCTGAAGAATACCTTGCGGCAGGCGCCGGACGTGATTCTGATTGGCGAGGTGCGCTCCAAGGAAACCATGGAGCATGCCGTGGCCTTTGCCGAAACCGGTCACCTGTGTTTGGCGACACTGCATGCCAACAACGCTAACCAGGCGCTGGATCGCATCATTCACTTCTTCCCTACCGAGTTGCATCAGCAGGTATGGATGGACTTATCGCTTAACCTCAAGGCTATTGTTGCCCAGCAGCTGATTCCGACTCCGGACGGCAAGGGGCGCCGAGCGGCTATTGAAGTGCTGTTGAATACGCCGCTGGCAGCGGATCTGATTCGCAAGGGCGAAGTACATGAGCTCAAGCCGCTCATGGCGCGTTCCACCGAGGCGGGTATGCAAACCTTCGATCAGGCGCTTTACAAGCTCTATAGCCAGGGCGAGATCACCTATGAAGATGCATTGCTGCACGCCGACTCGGCTAACGATCTGCGTTTGATGATCAAGCTCGGCTCGGAAACCGATGGCAAGCATCTCATGGGCGATGATAGCGGCGGTTTCGCGTTAGAAGACGAAGACGAGAACGCGCCCCACATGCCGACACGGCGTTAGTCGGTAAGCGATGTGCGGGCGGTGCTCAGTTGGTTCCGTCCGCCGCGCTTGGCGACAAGCAAGGCGTGATCTGCCTGGTTGATCGTTTCGGAATAGCTTTCACCTGGCTGATGCTCGGCAATGCCCGCGCTGATGGTGATGCTGACTGAGTCAGTTTGCGCGCGGATGGCCAGGCGCTGTATCGCACCGCGTACCCGTTCCAGAACCTGCGCTGCTGCATCGGCCCTGGTTTCCGGCATTAAAATCAAAAACTCCTCACCGCCCCAACGGCCGCATAGGTCCTGTTCGCGTATTTCGGCGTCAAGCACCCGGGCGATTTCGGTCAGTGCACTGTCGCCGAGTTCATGGCCGTATTGGTCATTGATGCTCTTGAAGTGGTCGACATCCAGCATGGCGATACTGAAGGGGCGCTGATAGCGAATAAATCGTTCGGTCTCTTTTTTCAGGCGCTCAACCAGCAGGCGACGATTGGCCAGTCCGGTCAGGGAGTCATGGGTCGACGCTTCGCGCAATGCTTCATTCAGATCGCGCATCATGTTCTGGTAGCGATCGGATATACGCGCCACTTTTTCCAGCTGGCGTAGTTGCTTGTTCAAGCGTTCGGTCAGCGACTGCTCCTGCAGTTTAGCCATGCTCTGATAGGCATCGGATATGTGGCTGATCCGGTCAATGCGCCGCGCCAGGTCCTGATGGTTGGCCCACAGTGAGCCGAGTGGCTCGCGCAATGGATTGTCCTGTTGCGTCGGGTCATCCAGCAACTCGGTGATACGCGCTTCAAGGCTCTGGTTGAGTTGTTTCATTTTGGACTCTAGGCTTGACTGACAATATCGAATGGGAAGGTACAGTCTTCCTTGAACTCTTCGGCTAGCTCGGCAACCCGCTCATTCTGTGGGTCGTAGTACCAGGATACCTGAACCGGCTTGGCATCCTGATGGGCCGCCTCCAGCAAATCAAAAATATCCATCATGGCTTTCACGCTGCTGGTATTGAGGTACAGCAAGCGCAGTTCCAGTGTCAGTTCTGACTGGTTCTGCTCCAGATAGCTCTCGATCCAGTTAAAGACTTGCTGGAACATATCGAAAGAGTTTTCCGGGTAGGAATCACCCGCCATGTAAAGCTTGCCGTTGGCCCAGTCACTGCGGATTTCAGGTGTTGACTGAGAGTTTGGGATAGAAAAATCGGTCATATTCTTAAACTCGTTACTTGATCAGATAACAGCGCGCAGGCTGAAAAAGCCGCGTCCACTGGCCAGTGGTTGCAAGGAGGCCTGCAGTGGCTCGCTGGACTTTCTCGCTATATCGATAAGGCCAAGGCCGGCACCTGAGGGGCGCACTTCATCACGCGGGCGGCGCAGTTGTTCCTTGTAAGCGGCCTTCAGCTCAACCTTGTCGAGCTCTGCCAGGCCTGCAACGGCTTGCTGCAGCCGCTCACCATCGGTCATTTCAATCAGATTTCCGGCAGAAACCACATAGCGGCCGTCCTGGTTGCGTGAAACCACAACGGTAGCGCCAGCTTCCTGCTCACTCCACTGCCGTTCGCGAGCGTAGTGACTGATGTTCTGGGTCATTTCAATGTAGACCGCAAACACGTCCATTGCCGCACTGGGATGGGCGTGATCCGCGGAAAGATAATTGCGCAGTGCGTTACCGATTTCTTCGATCAGGCTGCGTGAAATGGGACCGTTGAAGCACAGCATGATCTGCTGACTATTGAAGCGCTCACGCATGGCAAAAAGATCAATATCTTCCATTACAGCTCCTTTGCGTTTGTGTATTTGTATTTCGCTCGGCTCAGTCAAATCGGAAGCAGAGCATGGTTATGTCGTCACGCTGCGGATAGTCGCCCTGATAGGCCGCCAGTGTATCGCTGAAAGCCGCGCTTTGCTGCTGCAGCGGCAATTTGGCATGTTGGCATAGCATCTCGGCAAAACGGCTGTTGCCAAACCCAAACCCCTGCTCGCCACCAGCCTGATCCAGAAAGCCGTCAGTGCAGAGATAGAAAGTACGCTCGGCGTCCAGTGCTACCTCGGTATTGCGGTAGTCGCCAATGCGTTTGTCGACCAGTGCGCGTTTAGCGCCAGCAACGTGTTCTACGCTACGACCATCGCTATAATAAAGTGCCATTTTGGCACCGGAAAATACCACTCGACGCTGGCTCAAGTCGACAAAGGCGAGCCCCACATCCATGTTGGTAGCAATCGATTTGTATTCAGCCGAATCGCTCAGCATATTGCGCACTATTTGATCGGTACGCTCCAGTATCGCGGCCGGATTAGCCATGCCGCAGTCGTTGATGGCTTGATCCAGTGCAGCATGCGCGAGCATGGTCATCAGTGCGCCGGGGACGCCATGGCCGGCGCAGTCAACCACGCCAAACAGGCACTGCTGATTGTCGCTGCGGAATACATAGAAGTCGCCACCCACGACATCCCTCGGCCGCCATAGCACTGTGTGATGTTGACCGAGCTCATTGACCAGATCGCGGCTGGGTAGAATCGAACGTTGAATAAGACTGGCGTAGTCGATCGAGTCTTCAATTTTCTTGCGCGCAGCATGCATGCTCTGGTTGAGCTCCTCCAGGTCGCGGGTGCGTTCCTGAACGCGCTCTTCCAGCTCATGCGTATGGCTACGTACTTTCTTGGCCATGGTGTCAAAGGCGTCGCTTAGTTCGCCAATTTCATCATTGCGTGTGCGTGGCATGGCCACATCGTAGCGTCCAGCCGCGATCGCCTGCGCGCTTAAACGGAGTTGGCGTAGCGGGCTCAGCAATAGTCGCTCAATTGCAAAGGCAAACAGCAGAATCAGCATGATCAGTAGGGCACCCAGGCCGATCAGAACAGGGGTGAGCCAAGTGCGGTCAATGACCTGGGCGCTGTTAAGATCGACGGCGTTGGCGACAAACCAATTGAGCTCAGGGATATAGCTTAGCGCGAGGAGCTGGGCGTTGCCGTCGAGTGTAATCGGCTGAATACGCACATCATCCGGGTTGGCCTTCACGGCTTGCATGGCCTGGATGACCATCTGTTTTTCGCTGTCGCTACCAAGCATGTCGAGCAGGTTGCTACCGGCTCTGGCATCCGCATTAGCGCCTGAGTTGAGGGCAATCAGGTTGCTATTCTGATGCGCCTGGATGGCACCATCTGCGTCGAGGATCATGGGTGTGACACCCTGCTCGTCACTGGCGATGAAGTCGCGAATAAAGCTGGAAAGATCCAGTCCGGAACCCGCCAGGGCCAGCACCTCGCCGCTATCGTCCTTGACCACCATGTTGAGCCATACCTTGGTGGTATTCAGTTCTGGATTAGAGTCGACATTGATATTGAAATTATCGGTGTCGCGCAGGGTGGAAAAGAACCAGCTGTCTGCTGCTGTCTCTCGGTTCAGCGTGTAGTGCGGCTGCATGCTGACGGGTTCTTCGTTGCCGTTGAAGTAATACTCAAGGCTACTGAGCATGACGATGAAGTAGGCATGATCACGAAAGTCCTGGCGATAGCGCTCGGCTTCGCGGAAAAACAGATCCTTCTTGGCGGCGTCTTGCGGGTCTTTCAGCCACTGCAGCGTGACTTCAGAATTGGCTAGCCGAAGTGACAGCGCTAGTTCACGGCTGATGGGGGTGCGAATTTTTTCTCGGCTGAGCAGCGTTGCGTTGCGCGCATAGGCTTCACCGAAGTGCTCGTGAATACTGCTCAGCAATGACCAACCGATCAGGCCAGCGGGCAGTAACGCCAGCATTCCAGCCAGCAGCAGGGCAAGCAGGGATTTACCGCGTAAGCCAAAGGCAGCCATACCTACATCCTTTTCATGGTCAAGTGACGTCGGGCATAAGCCCGACTAAGGGGGCGTGATCAGTTGGCTTGGTACACCAATTTTCCGTTGCACAGGGTATGGGTGACAGCGGCTGGCGCGCCTTGGCCGATGAAGGGGCAATTAGCGCCGCGTGACAGCCAGTTGCGGCCGATTTCGCAAGCCTTCGCTGGATCAAACAGCGTCAGATCAGCAGCGCCGCCCAGCGTTAGCTGTCCAGCCTGCAGATTGAGTGCTGCAGCTGGGCCAGTGGTCAGGCGGGAC
This sequence comes from Pseudomonas sp. 5Ae-yellow, assembly GCF_014077575.1. Taxonomy (NCBI): domain Bacteria; kingdom Pseudomonadati; phylum Pseudomonadota; class Gammaproteobacteria; order Pseudomonadales; family Pseudomonadaceae; genus Pseudomonas; species Pseudomonas sp. 5Ae-yellow. The sequence goes on from NZ_JACGWE010000005.1 coordinate 60,908, forward strand.
AGCAAGGCCGGCAGCTCCAGCAGGCCATCGGCAACCAGCGTCAGTGCCAGCGGCAGGAGAATCTCGACGCTACTGATGCCGGGCGCCGAGGCCGCGAATGGCACGCGCTTAACCTCTGGCTCGTGTGGTCGGTGATGGGACGCGATAGCTTGTACTACGCCGCTCTGCACTGCTTCACGCAGCGCTCTGCGGTCTGCAGCGGAGCGCAGTGGTGGCATAACGTGCAGCAGGCTGGAGAATCCATTGAGGTCCTCATCACAGAGCAGCAGTTGGTAGGCGGCGACATCGGCAGTGACAGGCAAGCCTCGCGCCTGGGCGGTTGCCAGCATGTCTACTGCGCGGGCGCTGGTGAGCCCGCTGAAATGCGCGCGTACGCCGGTTTGCTCGATCAGCAAAAGGTCACGGGCGAGCGCCACAGTTTCCGCGCTTTCCGGAATGCCGATCAGCCCTAGTCTGGACGCGGTCGGCCCTTCGTGAGCCATGCCGCCCTCGGCTAGCGAAGGGTCGAGCGGGGTAAAAATGATGGGTACATCAAAGGTCGCGGCATACTCCAGCGCACGACGCAGAATACGATTACTGCCCATTGGATTCAGGCCTTGAGTAAAGGCCACGCAGCCAGCATCACGCAGGGCTACCAGTTCGCTCAGGTGTTCACCCTCAAGGTTTCGGGTCAACGCCCCTATCGGCAGTACGCGGGCATGGCCGGATGCCTGGCTGCGGTCGAGGATCAGCTCGGCCACGGCTGAAGTGTCCAGTACCGGGCGGCTGTCGGGCGGGCAGCACAGACTGGTAACGCCGCCAGCTGCCGCTGCGCGGGTTTCACTGTCGATGCTGCCTTTGCGGCTATAACCCGGCTCGCGCAGGCTGACGTTGAGGTCAACCAGTCCGGGGCTGGCGATCAGCCCACGCGCGTCGATTACCTGATTGGCGGTAAACCCTTCGGGTGCAGCGCCAATGGCTTGGATGTGGCCAGCGGCGATATGCAGATCGGTAATTTGGTCAAAATGGCTCGCAGGGTCGATTACCCGCGCGCCTTCAATGGTCAGTCGCATGGTTTAGTTCGCTTCCTGGGTGTGCTGGCGCTGGGAGGTTTGTCCGGTCATGGCCATCGACATCACGGCCATGCGCACAGCGATGCCATAGGTAACCTGCTTGAGGATCACGGACTGCGGGCCATCGGCGACCTCCGACTCGATTTCGACACCGCGATTAATCGGGCCAGGGTGCATGACAAGTGCATCGGGCTTGGCCAGTGCCAGTGTTTCTCGGGTCAGACCGTAGAGACGATAAAACTCGCCTTCGCTGGGCAGTAGGCCGCTTTGCATGCGCTCGCGTTGTAGTCGCAGCATGATAACGACGTCTACGTCACGCAGGCCGACGCGCAGATCGTTGAAAACGCGCACGCCGTATTGCTCGATACCGTCAGGCAGCAGGGTGCGCGGGGCAATGACGCGAATGTCCGGGCAGCCGAGGGTTTTCAGCGCCTGCATATTGGAGCGCGCGACTCGCGAATGCAGGATATCGCCGACGATGGCAACCGATAGCTTTTCGAAGTCGCCGCGATGACGGCGGATCGTCAGCATGTCGAGCATCGCCTGGGTGGGATGGGCATGGTTGCCATCGCCCGCATTGATGACGGCGACATCCGGACAAACGTGTTCGGCAATGAAGTGCGCCGCACCGGAATCACCATGGCGCACAACAAACATGTCGGCGGCCATGGCCTCCAGATTCTGCAGCGTGTCGTACAGTGTTTCGCCCTTGCTGGTGGACGAGGTCGAGATGTTCAGGTTGAGCACGTCCGCCGATAGGCGCTTGGCGGCAAGTTCAAAGGTGGTACGAGTGCGGGTAGAGTTCTCGAAAAAGACGTTGCACACGGTCTTGCCGCGCAGCAACGGGACCTTTTTTACTGCGCGCTCGCCCACTTCAAGGAAGGAGTCGGCAGTATCCAGGAGCTCTGTCAGCAGCTCGCGGGAGAGACCTTCAATAGTAAGAAAGTGGCGCAGTTGGCCCTGGTGGTTCAGTTGCAGGTGTTGCGGCATCTGGGTCATGGCTGTCTCAGTGGGTAGCGGCGTTCAGGGTGAGCTGCAGTGGGCTGGGGCCGGTCAGCTTTACCCGCTGGCCAGCGGGTAGGGCGAGGCTGGCGCCGAGGATGTCGGCACGCACCGGCAATTGCCGCGCTTCGATATCCAGCAGGGTGACCAGGGTCACGGAAGCAGGGCGGCCGTAGTCGAATAGTTCGTTCAGCGCGGCGCGAATGGTGCGCCCGGTCATGAGCACGTCGTCTACCAGAATCAGGTGGCGACCATCTACGGTGAAAGGCAGCTCTGAAGGGCGCACCCGCTGTGGCAGGCCATGTTGTTCAAAGTCATCGCGGTAAAAGGCGATATCGAGAGTACCCATGGGTGCATTGGGGGCGACTTGCTGATGCAGAGCCTCGGCGATCCAGACGCCGCCGGTGTGTATACCTACGAAGGCCGGGTCATCAATCTGCCGTTCTTGCAGATAGCGGCTCAACTGGTCTGCCATCTGCTGCAGTAACGGGCCGACCTCGGGTAGTGCGCTCATGACATCTCCTTGGGCTGGCTGGCGAGCCAGGTTTCGAGCAGCAGAGCAGCAGCCAGGCTATCTACCGGATTTTCTCGGTAACTGCCGGGCGTGCGTTGCTGGTCGCGTAACTGTTGTTTGGCTTCAAAAGTGGATAGGCGCTCATCGACGCACTGGGCGGGCAGATTGAATCGGCCCTCCAGTCGGCGGGCGAACTTGCTGGCGCGGGTGCTCATCTCACTCTCGCTGCCATCCATGTTCAGGGGCAAGCCGACAATAAGAATATCCGGCTTCCATTCCTTGATCAGTTTGCCGATGTGATCCCAGTCTGGAATGCCGTCGCGAGCGCGCAGGTTGATGAGTGGCTCGGCGCTGCCGGTCAACGTCTGGCCTACGGCAACCCCTATCTGTCGGGTGCCATAATCGAAAGCAAGGGCGCGCTGGTGCTTGACCATCAGGCGTGGCCCGCCTGGCTGGTCAGTAGCGTCCAGTCCACGCCCAGCGAGCGTGCCGCTGCCGCCAAGCGGTCTGCGCTGGGTAGCGCAAACAATATCTGGTGGTCGGCCGGGCAGCTTAGCCAGACGTTATCAGCCAGTTCCTGCTCCAGTTGCCGTGCGTCCCAGCCGGCGTAGCCGAGCGCAATCAGAGCCTCGCTCGGCCCAAGGCCGCGAGCCATGTCCGAGAGGATGTCGCGGGAGGTGGTTAGCTGTAGCGGGCCGAGATCCAGGCTGGATTCCCACTGCTGCGGACCAGGGTGCAATACAAAGCCGCGTTCCTGCTCGACCGGCCCGCCATTGAACACCTGGCACTGTTGTTCCGCGCAAACGTCCAGCTCTGGGTCAAGCTGGTCAAGCAGGTCGGCCAGGTCCAGGTCGCTGGGTTGGTTGACCACCAGGCCCATTGCGCCTTGCTCCGAGTGTTCACAGAGATAAATCAGGCTGTGATTAAAACGCGGATCGGCCATGTGTGGCATGGCAATCAGAAAGTGATGGGTAAGGTTGCTCGGTATGCTCTGTTTCATGCGCATAGTATTGGGCGGAAGTGCTTGCAGAGCAAGGCTGGTTTGGTCCGGGCGGGCGTTGATGCGCCCGCTCCTAGTTTATGAACTGGATACCCGATCGCCCGGTTCAAAGCGCCAGGTGCGGATAATCTCCAGTACGTCGACATCCATCAAATCACCCGTGAAAGGCGTAAACGGGGCTGAAAGCCGCACGATCCGCAACGCTGCGTTATCCAGTACCGTATTACCGGAGGATTCGAGAATGCTCACTTCACGCAAGGTGCCATCGCGATTGATCGCTACCAGTAATCGCAGGCTGCCGTATATCTTGTTGCTGCGTGCTTCAGCCGGGTAATTCAGGTTGCCGACTTTCTCGACTTTGCGGCGCCAGGCATCTTTATAGTAGGCGCCCTTGTCCTGCATGGTTGAAGCCGCATTGAGCCGCAATACCCTTGGGCGGCGTGCGTACTGTTGACGCTCTTCGGCAAGCTGGGCCTCCAGGCTGGCGATCTCGCTGGACAGGGTGCTCATATTAAAGTGCAGGCTGGCCGGTGGCGCTTCGGTCGGTTTGGGCTTGGTGTATGCAGTGGTGATCTGGTCGATTTTCGGCGCGCTGGTAGTAACGACCTTTTGTTCCTGTGGCATGGGTGGTGGCGCGCTGACCTGTTGCTGCGGAGTGACCTTGTTGATTTCGCTATCTTGAAAGTCAGCCTCTTCTGTCGTGCTCGGAGCGGCTTTCTCTTCCAGGGTTCCGCTACCTTGCTGATTATGCTGCGCCAAATAATCAGCTTGCTCTGGCTGCTCCTCGCTCTGCTGGGTGGCGAGAGTGATTTCCAGGCTCTTGGACAGTTCACTTGGCGTAGGCAGGTCGAAGGTGATGCCAAGAATTACCAGGGCGTGTAGCACCGCAGCAATAAACAAGGTAAAGCCAAGACGGTCACGGGCGGTGACAGTCGGCGGCTGCGGTGTAGGAGGTGTTACGGCTGTATTCATGCTTTCCGTAGGCTTCGACGTGATTCAGATATGCGGTGAAGTCTGCCCCGCGTGCCGGGAAAAGTCCATGCACTGCGTCACCTGCGCGACAGGCCGCGCGCAAGGTGACACAGGTTCCGGCATTAACGGGCAGCGAGTTGCTCGGCGATGGCGTCCATTAACTGTCCGCCGATATCAGTTTGATAAGCGGCGTCAATCTCACGAATACAGGTGGGGCTGGTGACATTGATTTCGGTCAGGTAGTCGCCGATCACGTCCAGGCCAACGAACAGCAAGCCGCGCTCGCGCAGGGTCGGCCCTACCTGAGCGGCTATCCAGCGGTCGCGTTCGGTTAGTGGTCTCGCTTCGCCGCGGCCGCCAGCGGCCAGGTTGCCCCGTGTCTCGCCTTGCTGCGGGATACGCGCCAAACAGTAGGGTACTGGTTCGCCCTTGATCATCAGGATGCGTTTGTCGCCATCTTTGATCTCCGGCAAATAGCGCTGGGCCATAATCTGTTCTTGGCCGTGGCGGGTCAGTGTTTCGATGATGACGCTGAGATTGGGATCGTTTTCCTTGATGCGGAAAATCATTGAACCGCCCATGCCATCTAGCGGTTTGAGAATGACGTCACGGTGCCGCTTGGCAAATTCGCGCAGAATGTCGGCCCGCCGTGTAACGATATGTTCGGGCGCGCACTGCGGGAATTGAGTAGCGAACAGCTTTTCGTTGCAGTCGCGCAGACTGGCTGGGCGATTGACCACCAAGACGCCAGCGCGTTCAGCGGCTTCCAGAATGTGGGTTGCGTAAAGAAACTCATTGTCGAAGGGCGGGTCCTTGCGCATTAGTACGACGTCCAATGTGCTAAGGCTGAGCTGCTGCTGTTCGCCCAGGTCGTACCAGTGATCAGGGTCTGCATGTACCTGCAGGGAACGCATGCAGCCCATAGCCTGTCCGTCGGCAAGGTAGAGATCCTGAGGCTCCAGATAGAATAACTCCCACTGGCGCTCACTGGCGGCCAGTAGCATGGCCAGGGTGCTATCTTTCTTATAATGGATCGCGCTGATGGGATCCATGACGACGCCGAGACGAATAGGCATATTAGAGGTATTCCGCGCTGTTTCGAGGTAAGCATGCAGTGTAACGCTTGATGCTGTGTGCAATAAAGGTCGGCTAGTCTGGATGGATGCGCTGGACATGAGTAAGCTTTATAGATTGGCCGAGTAATCTATGCTAAAAGTACGCGAAAAGGATTTGGCTGGTCAGCGGCTGGCAAGACGCAGCCATAAAGAATTGAACCACCATTTATAACAAAGGCTGGTCTTATGGAAGAAAATTTCGAGAGCCTGAAGGTCATGGTGATTGATGACAGCAAGACGATTCGACGCACGGCGGAAACCTTGCTGAAAAAAGTCGGATGCACCGTGATTACTGCCGTTGATGGCTTTGATGCGCTAGCCAAGATTGCGGATAATCATCCCGACATCATCTTTGTTGACATCATGATGCCGCGCCTCGACGGCTATCAGACTTGTGCGCTGATCAAGAACAACAGCGCTTTCCGCTCCACCCCCGTGATCATGCTGTCCAGCAAGGATGGTCTGTTCGATAAGGCCAAGGGTCGGATAGTAGGCTCAGATCAGTATTTGACCAAGCCATTCAGCAAAGAAGAGCTGCTTGGCGCTATTCGCGCGCATGTGCCGCAGGCTGGCAACATGGCTGGTGCGGCGGGCGCATAAGCGCCGCTGCATAATTTTGAATTAACCGGGGGACTCCGATGGCCCGTATTCTGGTAGTAGATGATTCGCCAACCGAGCTTTATAAGCTCACCGGCATGCTTGAAAAGCACGGTTATGAAGTATTAAAGGCAGAGAACGGGGCAGATGGCGTTGCGCTTGCACGTCAGGAAAAGCCGGATGCTGTATTAATGGATATTGTCATGCCTGGCCTCAACGGTTTTCAGGCAACTCGTCAATTAACCAAAGATCCGGAAACTGCCAATATTCCGGTGATTATAGTCACCACCAAAGACCAGGAAACCGATAAGGTCTGGGGTAAACGCCAGGGTGCAAAAGACTACCTGACCAAGCCGGTCGAGGAATCTACTCTGGTCCAGACACTGAAATCGGTACTCGGCAGCTAGGAAATCCTGCTTGTTCGATGCCGCATAACAACGAGAATAGACTCGGCATGTCAGATATACAGCATCCCTTCGATCTATTGCAGACGCTGGCCAAAAGTTATCGCACACAGGCTAGCGGCTTGCCGTCTCAAGATGTGGTGAGCGAAGTCTGGAGTGGTGTCGGCTTTCGGCTGGCAGGACACTTTATGCTCGCTGCCATGGGCGAGGTCAGTGAAATTCTGCATGAGCCACGTTACACCGCGTTGCCCCGGGTTAAGGCTTGGGTACGAGGTGTAGCCAATGTGCGTGGCCGTCTATTACCGATCGTTGATATGAGCGGTTTTTTTGGTGTCACCAGCACAGCGCCGCGCAAGCAGCGCCGAGTCCTGGTGCTGGATCGTGACGACCTGTTTGTTGGCTTGCTGATCGATGAGTTACTGGGTATGCAGCACATGCCCGTCAGCTCCTTCAGTGAACGCCTACCAGAGCTTGATGACGCGGTGCGTCCCTATGTCATAGGTGCCTATGACGGCGAGCAACAGGCGCTGGTATTTAATTTTCGCGCATTAGCGCACGATCAGGCGTTTCTCGACGTAGCGCTTTGATCAGTATTTGGGGTGCGGCCGGTGATGAGCTGCTGCATCGGAGCATGTTAGCTAGAACAACAAGGCTGTCGGCCAGGTAGGGGCCATAAAATGAAAAAGTTCGATAGACAGATGCTGTCCACGATGCGAAGCAACCGCACGCTCACCGGCCTGTTCGCCGTACTGATCCTGTCGTTGTTGTTGCTGTTCGTCAACTTCCTGTATTTGAATATTCAGAGTAAATACGACACCGAATATATCGGCCACGCAGGTGAGTTGCGCGTACTGTCGCAGGAAATTTCCAAGTCGGCGACTGAGGCAGCTACGGGTACGCCGGAAGCCTTTGGTCTGCTGTTGACGGCGCGTAACGACTTCCAGCAGCGCTGGGATTATCTGATAGAAGGTCGTGAACAAACCGGCCTTCCTCCGACTCCCGCTTCGCTGCAGGAGCAGCTGGCGCCTGCGCAAGATGACTGGGATAAAGTACGCCGCAATGCGGACGCCATTTTGGCCAGTCAGGCGACGGTATTGTCCCTACACGAAGTTGCCAACAACTTGTCTGATACCGTGCCTCAGCTTCAGGTCGAGTATGAAGACGTGGTTGATTTGTTGATTACCAGCGGCGCATCGGCCGATCAGGTGGCCATCGCTCAGCGGCAATCATTGCTGGCCGAGCGTATTCTTGGTTCGGTAAACCGCGTACTCGCTGGTGACCAGGACTCGGTGATGGCAGCGGACAGTTTTGGTCGTGATGCCAGCCTCTTTGGTCGCGTACTGCAGGGTATGTTGCAGGGCAACGATGCTATTGGCATTACGCAGGTAACCAACCCGGAAGCAGCCGCCCGACTCGAGGAAATTCAAGAGCTGTTCCGCTACGTATCGGATTCTGTTGACCAGATTCTGCTGACGTCTCCGGAGCTCTATCAGGTACGTTCCGCTGCCAACGAAATCTTTACCGATTCGCAGTCGCTGTTGGAAAACGTATCAGAGTTGGCCAGTGGCTTTGAGAGTCGCGCTGATGCCCGTGTTATCAACAGTATTTTAGGCTACGCGCTGGGCGTCATTGCCTTGGGCTGCATTTTGCTGATCGGTGTGCAGATGACCCGCGAAACCCGCGAGCGTCTGGTTGAAACCGCTGAGAAAAATGAGCGCAACCAGGCAGCGATTTTGCGACTGCTGGATGAGATCGGTGACTTGGCCGACGGTGACCTCACCGCCCAGGCGACGGTAACCGAGGACTTCACGGGTGCGATCGCAGACTCTATCAATGAATCTATTGACCAACTCCGCGCACTGGTACTGACCATTAACGAAACGGCCTTGCAGGTAGAAGGCGCTGCCCAGGAAACACAGGGTACAGCGATGCACTTGGCCGAGGCCTCCGAGCACCAGGCACAGGAAATTGCTGGCGCCTCTGCCGCGGTAAACGAGATGGCGGTTTCCATTGACCAGGTATCCGCCAACGCTTCCGAATCGGCGGCGGTAGCAGAACGTTCGGTAGCCATCGCCAACAAGGGTAACGAGGTAGTACAGAATACCATCGTTGGCATGGATACCATTCGCGAGCAGATTCAGGACACATCCAAGCGGATCAAGCGCCTGGGTGAGTCATCGCAGGAAATTGGTGACATCGTAAGTCTGATTAACGACATTGCTGACCAGACCAACATTCTGGCCTTGAACGCCGCGATTCAGGCCTCCATGGCCGGTGACGCCGGTCGAGGCTTCGCGGTGGTAGCCGACGAAGTACAGCGTCTGGCTGAACGTTCTTCTGGTGCCACCAAGCAGATTGAAGCGCTGGTAAAAACCATTCAGACCGATACCAATGAAGCGGTTATCTCGATGGAACAGACGACGTCCGAGGTGGTTCGTGGTGCCCGTTTGGCACAGGACGCCGGTGTCGCTCTGGAAGAGATCGAGAAGGTATCAACCAGTCTGGCAGCCTTGATTCAGAACATTTCCAACGCCGCACGGCAGCAGGCTTCTTCTGCCGGTCACATTTCCAATACCATGAACGTGATCCAGGAGATCACCTCGCAAACCTCGGCAGGTACCACCACCACCGCACGCAGCATTGGTGAGTTGGCGAAACTGGCTGAGGCCATGCGTCAGTCGGTTGACGGCTTCACGCTACCGCAGCAGGACGACTAAGCTGAGTCGGAAGGCTGCAAGCGCGGCCCTCCGGTTTCGCCTGGAGCGAGGGGCATAAAGTGCAGACAACGCAGAATTGGTCGTTGCAACAGCTGCCGGAAATGGACGCGCATCAATTTCGGCAGTGGCAAACACTGCTGGAGGCTCGTACCGGCGTGTGCGTTAGTGATCAGCGCAGAACGTTTTTGCAGACCAGCGTTGGCACGCGCATGCGTGAGCTGAACATCACCGACTATCAGCAATACTATGATCAGGTGACGCAGGGTGCGGCGGGCGCGGTGGAATGGTCTGCGCTGATTGATCGATTGACGGTGCGGGAAACCAGCTTTATGCGGCACCGGCCCTCGTTCGATGCCATTGGTCGGCATTTGAGCGCACTGCTTGCTGATCGGGGCGCAGAGCGGCCATTGCAGCTATGGAGTGTGGGTTGCGCCAGCGGCGAGGAGGCTTACTCGTTGGCCATTGTCAGCGAGCAAAGTATTGCTGCAGCGGGCGGCCACGCCAGCGGATATGGCGTCTGGGCGACCGATATAAGCCTAAAGGCGCTAGAGCAGGGGCGTGCCGCCACTTACTCTGGCAATCGTCTGGGCGGACTGGACGACCGTGAGCGCCGCGAATGGCTGCAAACCCTGCCGAATGACCGTTACGAAGTTGCCTATGCCCTGCGTGACCGGGTGTGTTTTTCTCGCTTGAACATTCTTGAATTGGCCCAGGCCCCTATCAGGGACCTGGATATTATTTTCTGCCAGAACCTGCTCATCTATTTCCGTCGCTGGCGTCGCCGCGATCTGCTCAACCTGCTGGCGACGCGGCTCGCGCCCGGCGGCATGTTGATCATTGGATTGGGTGAAATCATGGACTGGAATAATCCCTTGCTCGAGCGGCTACCTGATGACCAGGTACAGGCCTATGTGCGCCGGGATAGCACTGGACGTCTGGAGTAAATATGAGTGATCGGCATGACTACGTCGCTCTCGATTGGGTCAAGGGCGAGATTTCTGAAACGCTGAATCAGGCGCGTCAAGCGCTTGAGGCCTTTGTTGAAACCCCCGAGGATTCAACGCGTCTGCGTTTCTGTCTGACCTATATACATCAGGTCCATGGCACGCTGCAGATGGTCGAGTTTTATGGTGCAGCACTGCTCGCCGAAGAAATGGAGCAGCTTGCTCAAGCGCTTATGAACGGTGCAGTGAAGCGCGAAAGCGAAGCGCTCGAAGTGCTCATGCAGGCCATCCTGCAGATGCCTGCTTATCTTGATCGGGTACAAAGTGGCAGGCGTGATTTGCCGCTGGTGCTTTTGCCGCTGCTGAACGATATGCGCACCGCACGCGGAGACAAGCTGCTATCGGAAAACGCGCTTTTCAGCCCCGGACTCGATACCGCCGTTGCTGAATCGTCATCGGAGCTAGCGGATCTATCTCAAGCTGACAACGTCAAGCAGTTGCGTAAATTGCGTCAGGCGTTGCAGATGTCGCAGGCCGGGGTTATCCGCGGCCAGGATATCAAGGTTAACAGCCGTCACCTGCGCAACGTATTTGCGCGGCTACAACAGCTTTGTCAGGGTGCGCCTTATGCGGATCTTTGGGCCATTTTTGCCGGTGTTGCAGAAGGCCTTGAAGAGGGCAGTATCGAAAATGGCGCAGCTGTCAGACAGTTGCTCCGGCAGGCTGACCAGGAGCTCCGTCAATTAATGACCCGGGGCGCTGACGCACTACAAAGTGCTCCGCCACCCGAGTTACTGCGTAATCTGCTGTTCTACGTCGCCAAAAGCGCCGATGGTAGCCCGCGATTGGACGCGTTGAAGCAGCGTTATCAACTGCAGGACTCCTGGGCTGGTGGTCAGGATGATCTGTCAGCTGAGGACGCGCGACTGGTTGGTCCTGATCGGGGCGCCATGCAGTCGGTGGTGATGGCGTTGGGCGAAGAGCTGATGCAGGTCAAGGATCAACTCGATCTCTTTGTACGCAGCGATCGCAGCCAGCTGGACCGCTTGTCAGCCTTATTGCCCATCATGAAACAGGTTAGCGATACGTTGGCGATGTTGGGCCTGGGGCAGCCGCGACGGGTTTTGAGTGAGCAGATTGAGCAGGTAGAGCGCCTTGCCAGTGGTGAGTCCAGTGTGACCGATGCGGCGCTGATGGATGTTGCCGGTGGCATGCTCTATGTTGAAGCCAGCCTGCAGGGCATTCTCGGTCTTGAGCGAGGCGAGAAAGAGGGCGCAGTCGATAATGACATGCAGCGTCTTGCTGCTGCTCAGGACATTGTGCAAGTCCAGCACATGGTCGTGCACGAAGCCCGCAATGCGCTGGAAGAAACCCGCGAAGCGATCAATGCTTTTATCGCTAATCAATGGGATCACAGTCAGCTTGAGCCCGTAGATGAGTTGCTGAACAGCGTGCGTGGTGGTCTGGCAATGGTGCCGCTGGCACGTGCGGCGGCTGATGTCGGTGCCTGCCGACGCTATATTCTGGAGCAGTTGGTGGATTCCAAGGCGATCCCTGACTGGGTAGCGCTGGATGCGCTGGCTGATGTCATCACCAGCATCGACTATTATCTTGAGCGTCTCGCCGAAGATGATAGTAACCGCGGTGACAGCATTCTGGACGTCGCTGAAGAGCGGCTTAGCAGCCTGGGTTACCACCCTGATTCATTGCCGGATGGCGCCCCCTCTGCAGACGATAGCTCGCAGATGGCTGACGAACTCGCCAATGCGGAAGCAACTGGCGCAGACGCAAATGCTGCTCCTGCAGCGCCAGCGGTTATTGAAGACGACGAGCTGGACCCCGAGCTGGTCGAGATTTTCGTCGAGGAAGCCGGCGAAGTGCTGGAGACGCTAGCCGAGTTCACCCCTGCCTGGCAGCAAGATCACGCCGATAAAAAAGCACTGGCGGAAGTTCGCCGCGGCTTTCACACCCTCAAGGGTAGCGGCCGCATGGTTAAGGCCGGCGTGCTCGCGGAGTTGGCCTGGTCAGTTGAGAATATGCTGAACCGGGTGATGGATAACAGTGTTGCGCTGGGCGTCGACGTCTTCACGGTAGTGAACGCGGTACGAGCGCTGATGCCGCGTCTGGTTGAAGACTTTGCCAGTAATCAGCAGCGTATGTGGCCTGAAGTCGAGCAGTTGACTGCCCAGGCGGATGCCTTGGCACGTGGCGAGGTGATGCCCGATGCTGCCCCGGCCCAGGTTATCGACGAAGACGCTGATTTGGCTGAGGCGCCTGACGTATCAGGCGAGCTGCCTGAGTTACTCAGTGAAGAGTCAGCGGCTGATTTGCCAGACCTGGTTGAAAGTAGTGAATCCGATCCAGCGGATATGGATGTCACACTCGAGCCGCTCGATAGTCTGCCGGAGTTGGAGGCAGACGAGATCGATCTCGATCAGTTGCCCGAGCCTGTGCAGGAGCCTGAAGCAGACCTGACGCTGCAAGATGAAACGCTGCCGCTTATTGAGACGGATAGTCTGGACAGCTGGTCAGAGCCTGACACACTTCCCGCAGAGCCAGAGCCAGAGCCAGAGCCAGAGCCAGAGCCAGCTGAAGCTGAAGCGACTATGGACCCGGTATTGCTGGACATCTTCCGCAATGAAACCCGTAGTCATATTGATCAAATCAACGCCTATCTGCACGAATGCGAATTGCACGGCCTGCCACGCAGTATTAGTGATGCCCTGCAGCGCGCACTGCATACGCTGAAAGGCAGTGCCCATATGGCGGGCATCCAGTCGATTGCTGTGCTGGCTACCCCGCTGGAGAAGCTGGCTAAAGAGTTCAAGGCTAACCTGATTCCTACCGACCAGGCTTTGGTCAATTTGTTGGGTGATGCGGTCACGCTGTTTGAAACTGGCTTGGATCAGTTGGCGGCTGGTCCAGACAGGCCCATTGCCGGTACCGAGGGCTTCCTGCAGCGTTTGCATGAGCTTCAGCAGCAGGCCCTGGCAACCCGCGAAGCAAGCCGTGCAGACCTTGAGGACGGAGATGCTGGCAGTAGCGGCCTCATGTCTATTTTCCTCACCGAGGGTATCGACGATCTCCTGGATGCTGCCGACCTGCTGTACGCCAAGCAGGCGGATGCCACGGTCGCGCTCAATAGTCGCGACTTGATTGGCGCTCTGCGTGGTTTGGCAGATGTGGCTGGCGATGTAGAACTGCCTGCGCTGGAAGAGCTCTGTGAAGCACTTGAGCGGGTGCATGAACGCGTGCTGGAGGGTCTTGAGCTCGATTCGCCTGCACTGGGTGTCCTTGCAGTAGGGCACGAGCGCTTGATCAGCATGATGGATCAGGTGGCAGCTCATCAGCACCTGGTCGCAGCGGCAGAAGAAATCCAGGCGCTTCAGGCGCTGCTACCGGCCGATATCCAGGCTGTTAAGGCGCCGCCTGTTGCCGCTCAGAGTAAATCGGCGGGGCTGTGGAGTCCGAGTGAAGCTGGGACAGACGCAGAACTGGTCGATATTTTTCTCGAAGAAGCACAGGAAATTATCGAAAGCTCCGCCACCAGTCTGCAGCAGTGGAAGGACGATACCGGTAATACTATTGCCGTCGAATCATTACAGCGCGACCTGCACACCCTCAAGGGTGGCGCGCGGATGGCCGAGATTCGCCCGGTTGGTGATCTCTCGCACGAGATGGAATTTGTGTACGAGGCACTTTGCGAGCATCGCTATGAGGTCACTGCGCCGCTGTTTGAGCTGCTAGATGCTTGCCACGACGCCTTGGCCGATATGGTCGACGGCGTGGTCGCGGGGCGCCCTATCAGCGATGGCGCCGCGCTGATTGCAGCAATTAATAGTTTCCGTAAGAACCCGTCCGAGCCGCCACGCCTGCCCAGCAAAACTGGTGATGATCTCGACACGGGTGGTGCGTTGGTGTCAGCACCTGCTGCAGAGCCGCAACCCATGGGCGGCATGCTGGCCATTTTTGTTGAAGAAGCGGACGAGCTATTGTCGCCATGCGCCGAGCTACTACAACGGCGTGAAGCAGATGCTGCGGCCGCAGCTGAGTTGCTGCATCGCATTCAGACACTCAAGGGAAGTGCTCGCCTGGCTGGCCAAAGGCAGCTCGCGGACCATGCGAAACAGCTCGAAATTGCGCTGCAAAGTGGCTCAAGTGAGAATGAAGAACTGGCACAGAATCTGGCTGCGTTGCAGGCAAGAATCGCTGAGCTGTCCGCTGGTCAGTTGCCGGGTTCGGATGAGATTACGGCAGAGCCGCAGCCGCTAGCGACAATTGACGCGCCGGTTGCAGTCGCGCCAGCAGCGACAGGTATGTCATTGGCGGGTGTGCAGGACATTCTGCAGCGAGCCATGAACGCCAGCCAGCCATCGGCAGAAGGCGCCAAACGGACCAGTGGCCAGGAGAGCGTCAAAGTGTCTTCGGCGCTGCTGGAAGAGCTGGTCAACCTGGCCGGTGAGACCTCCATTTTCCGCGGCCGCATCGAACAGCAAGTGACAGATGTCGGCAGTATCCTGGAAGACGTAGAAAGCACCATTGATCGGGTTCGTGACCAGCTGCGTCGCCTTGATATGGAAACCCAGGCACAGATTCTGTCCCGTCACCAGGAAGAGCTTGAGCAGAGCTACGAAGATTTCGATCCGCTGGAAATGGATCAGTATTCGCAGCTGCAGCAGTTGTCGCGCTCGTTGTTTGAGTCAGCGTCGGACTTGCTGGATCTGAAAGAATCGATCGCTACCAAGAGCCGCGACGCGGAAACCCTGCTGGTGCAGCAGGCGCGGGTTAATACCGAGCTGCAGGAAGGTCTGATGCGCACGCGCATGGTGCCTTTCGAACGCTTGCTGCCACGCATGCGTCGCGTCGTACGTCAGGTCGCCGGTGAACTGGGCAAGCAGGTCGAACTCATTGTCGGCAATGCCGAGGGCGAGATGGACCGCAGTGTGCTGGAGCGCATGATCGGCCCGCTGGAGCATATGCTGCGTAACTCGGTCGACCACGGTGTCGAGATGCCTTTGGTGCGACAGGAGCAGGGCAAGAGTGGCGAAGGCAACATCTGGCTCGACCTGGCTCGCGAGGGTAGCGAGATAGTCTTGACGCTGAAGGATGATGGCGCCGGTATTAACCTCAGTGCCGTTCGCAACAAAGCGATTGAACGCGGACTGATGGATGCGGATGCTGAACTGACAGATCAGGAAGTACTGCAGTTTATCCTGGAAGCGGGCTTCTCAACCGCGACCCAGGTGACGCAGATATCCGGTCGTGGTGTTGGTATGGATGTGGTCAACGCTGAAGTGAAGCAGCTTGGCGGCAGCATGACGCTGACGACCGAGCCCGGTAAGGGAACGACCTTTACTATTCGTCTGCCCTTTACGGTTTCGGTAAACCGGGCGCTTATGGTGTATTCCGGGGAAGACCTGTACGCGATTCCATTGAATACCATCGAGGGTATCGTGCGGGTTTCCGGCTATGAGCTTGAAGCCTATTACGCGCCAGACGCACCGCCTTTTGAATATGCGGGTAAAGAATACGATCTGCGCTATCTGGGCGATCTGCTGGTTACTGGCCAGCAGCCGCGGCTGACTGGGCATTCGCTACCGTTGCCCGTCATTCTGGTGCGTGGTGCCGAGCACAGCGTGGCTGTGCAGGTCGACTCCTTGGCAGGCTCGCGCGAGATTGTAGTAAAGGGTCTTGGGCGTCAGTTTGCGGTCGTGCCCGGGATTTCCGGTGCCACTATCCTGGGTGATGGGCGCGTGGTGGTGATCCTCGATCTGCTGGCTGTTATCCGCGCACAACAAGCGCTGCAGGCGCAGCAGTACCTGGCGGCTGAACGGGCGCAGGCGAGAAGTAAACCGGAAGCACGCGCGACGCTGGTCATGGTTGTGGATGACTCCATTACGGTGCGTAAGGTGACTACGCGCCTACTGGAACGTAACGGCATGGAAGTGGTAACGGCGAAGGACGGTGTGGACGCCATTGCCCGGCTCCAGGATATTAAGCCGGACATCATGTTGCTGGATATCGAGATGCCGCGCATGGACGGCTTTGAGGTGGCGACGCGGGTGCGTCATGACGAGCGCCTGAGCGAGCTACCCATTGTCATGATCACATCGCGGACCGGCGAGAAGCACCGCGAGCGTGCGCTTAGCATTGGGGTAAATGTCTACCTGGGTAAGCCTTACCAGGAAGCGCAGTTGCTGGACGTTATCAGCAAACTGGTAGATGTCCGTGAGTGATAGCTGTGTGCCGGCGATTGCTCTGCTCGCCGGCAACGAAAGTAAGCGTAATCGGCTGGCGGACGTACTCACTGGGTTCGGCTACCGTTTGGTTTTTGCCAGTGATCCCGCCGAGCTTGATGCGGGGCGACTGGCGCAGATCGAGACCGATGCCTGGTTGCTTGAGCTGGCTGAAGAATCACCGTTGGCAGACTGGTTGCTTGAACATAGTCCAGTGCCTGTTTTGTTAGGCGTCGGCGATATTCCTGATGTGAGCGATGAGGAGTATCCGCGCTGGCAACGGCGCTTGCTCGGTAAGCTGCAGCCCCTGCTTGGTGCGCCACCTGCGGCTGACTGCCTGGCCCCGGCGATAGTGCCTCAACTACCCCATGATGTGCCGTCTTGTGTTTGGGTGCTGGGCGCGTCTTTGGGTGGTCCAGCAGCAGTTAAGCGCTTCCTGGATATACTGCCGGCAGCGTTGCCGGTCGCTTTCATCTATGCCCAGCACATTGACGCTGGCTTTGAACAGCAGCTACCGCAGATTCTGGGTCGTCAGAATGACTGGCGTATTATCAACTGTCAGCCTGGTGCTCATCTGCGCAGGGGGGATGTGTTGGTTGCGCCAGTATCGCGCTCGTTGCGCTTCGGCTCCGGCGGTACAGTGCAATTAAGTGATGAAGCCTGGCCGGGCTTGTATCGTCCGTCGATTGAGGCGGTGCTTGATGAGACGGTGCGTGCTTTTGGGTCTGCCAGCGGCGTTATTGTTTTCAGCGGTATGGGTGAAGACGGCGTAGGCGCTTGTGGCCGATTGCGTCAGCAGGGGATTGAGGTTTGGACCCAGGATGAGCAGAGCTCAGCCTGCGCGACCATGCCCAAAGCGGTAAAGGATGCCGGCTTCAGTAGCCGAGAAGGCTCGCCAGAAGAGTTGGCAGCGGCGCTGCAGCATTGGCTGCTGCAAGAATGGCCACTGGCCCTGTAGGCGCGACAGCGTCCCACGAATAGCAATGAGGATCGGTAGACATGTCGGATGTGCTGGAAAGCCTTAATGGTCTCATCATTCCGCTGGCGGGTAAGCCGCTATTGTTACCTAACGTCGCGGTAGCCGAGCTAGTGGCTTACCGCCTTAGCCAGTCGGCATCGAGCGGCCCCGAATGGTTTCTCGGCTGGACTCTTTGGCGTGACCAGCAAGTACCCATGGTAGACCTCGACAACTTGCTGGCTGAAGGCGCGGAACCTGCTGCTGGAGCAGAGCCGCGCACGCTGATTCTGAACGCGCTGGATGGCGTGACTAACCTGCGCTTTATCGGTGTGCGGGTGTGGGGCATTCCGCGCGCGCGCCGGTTGACGCGCGAAGAGGTAGAGAAGGTTGGGGAAGGTAGCCGCTATGTATTACAGCGGGTGCAGGTAGCTGAGGAGGCTGGCGAACTGCTGATTCCCGACTTGTCCGCCGTCGAGCAGGCGCTGGACCAGTCCGGTCTCTTGCGCCGCGCCGGTTGATCAGCCCTCGTATCAGAGTATGAAGCTCAGCCGTGCCTCGGTCCCACCACCGATACGGTTGAGCAACTGAACACTAGCGCCATGGCTATCGGTAATGCGTTTGACGATGGCCAGCCCCAAACCAGTGCCGCGCGTCGAACGCGCCTGATCGCCCCGAATGAAGGGGCTGAATAACGCGTCCCCTTCTAGCACTTCCACCCCTGGTCCACGATCGAGCACGCTGACAATCAGCCGTGACTCGGGACCTGCTTGCTGCAGATAGGTGCAGACCTCGACGCCGGTGCCGCCGTGTATCAGCGCATTTTCAATCAGGTTGGTCAGCACGCGCTTGATCGACAGCCGGCGAAACTCGAACTCCGGCACGGGTTGCAAGCACAGCCTAACCGCCTCGCCATTGGTATTGAGCGGGGCGACGACTTCGCTAATCAGCTCGTTGATATCACCGCTCTCGCTCGCCTCTGCACTGCCGTCGCGAATATAGGCCATGAACTGATCAAGAATCGCGTCCATGTCTTCGATGTCGCGGATCATGCCATCGGTAAGCTCGGGTTCAGCGTCCGACAGTAACTCGGTGGATAGGCGCATGCGTGTCAGCGGTGTGCGCAAATCATGAGAAACCCCCGCCAGCAGCATGGAGCGATCACGACTGGCCTGCTCGACATCCTGCGCCATCTGATTGAACGCACGGTATACCTCGGCAATTTCGGAGGGTCCGCTGTTATCCAGGAGCCTGACTCTTTTACCTCGCCCAATACTGCGCGCAGCGCGCTCCAGGGTTTTCAGTGGCTGGCTGAGCTGGCGCACCAGCAGCCAGGCCGCAGCCGTTGAGAGCATGCCGATCAATACCAGCCAGGTCACTACCATCCACACTCGTTGGCCGCGCAGCGGGTGGGCGTAAAGTGGCACTTTTAGCCAGTAGTCACCGTAAGCTGGCTGATGAATCCAGACCGCCGGATGGCTTTGGGTTTGTACCCGTACTTGAGTCTGGTCGCCTAGTTCATCGCGCAACTGGTGGGTAAAGATGCCGGAGTAGGGCCAATGAACCTCGCCCTGCGGTACCTGTTCGGGAACGGTTACCTGCACCCCGGTCATCTCTTCGATATCGCGACGCGTATCCGGGCTGCTGGCCCAATAGGCGCGAACCAGCATGGCCGTGCCGTGACTGTACTGGCGGTCAACGAGCAGATCCTCGTTACTGAGCAGGTAAATCAGCGTCAGCATCTTGGAAAACAGGGTAACCAGCAACACCAGCAAAATGGTGCGGGCAAAAAAGCTACGCGGGAGTAGCGGGTGCCAGCCAGGACCACCCTTCACGCGGACTGGCCGTCCGGTACGAAGACATAACCTACGCCCCAGACCGTCTGGATATAACGGGGCTTGGAGGGATCGGGTTCCAGCATACGGCGCAGGCGCGATATCTGTACGTCGATGGAACGCTCCAGCGCATCCCATTCACGGCCGCGGGCCAGTTGCATCAGCTTGTCACGGGTCAGGGGTTCGCGTGGGTGGCGGACCAGTGCTTTGAGTACCGCAAATTCACCGGTCGTCAGCATGTTCACTTCCGTACCGCGCTTCAGCTCGCGGGTGGCCAGATTGAGGACGAATTCACCAAAGGTTACCTGGTCGTCATCGGTGCTGGGTGCGCCTGGGACCTGCGGTAGCTGGCGCCGCAATACCGCTTTCATCCTGGCGACCAGCTCACGTGGATTAAAGGGCTTGGGCAGATAGTCATCGGCTCCAATCTCCAGCCCCTGAATACGGCTGGTCTCATCACCTTTGGCGGTCAACATGATGATAGGTGTGGTATTGCCCTCGGCACGCAGACGCGCGCAGGCGGTCATACCATCTTCGCCGGGGAGCATCAGGTCGAGCACGATCAGCGAGTAGATCTCACGTGCCAGCAGACGATCCATCTGCTCGGTATCTTCAACCGCGCGAACGCGATAGCCTTGTTCACCCAAAAAGCGTTCCAGCAAGCGCCGCAAACGCACGTCATCATCGACAATCAGGATTTTCTCGCCTTCGCTCGTCATGCTGCACCTGCCTGAGATATTAAGCCCGCATTGTGACCCAAGCCCGCGCTTTTTGCGGGCTGACCATTGTTACAAGAGGTTTCTTTTTACCTTGTTATAGTACTGGTATCCAGCGTGCTTTTGGGGGCCGACCTGAAGCTGTGTCTCGGTTATACTGCCCGACCTGTTACCGCAAATCGTGGAATTGATTACCCATGCAGAGTATTGCCGCACGCATTGCCGCTGAATTGTCGGTGCGCCCTGAACAAGTAGATGCCACCGTGGGCCTGCTGGACGAGGGTGCAAGCGTTCCCTTTATTGCTCGCTACCGCAAGGAAGTCACCGGCAGTCTGGATGATACCCAGCTGCGTTACCTGGAAGAGCGTCTGCGTTATTTACGCGAGCTCGAGGACCGCCGTGCGGCGGTGTTGTCGAGTATTGCTGAACAAGACAAGCTTACCCCCGAGCTGGAACGTGATATCCGTCAGGCCGAGACCAAGACCCGGCTGGAAGACCTTTATCTACCCTACAAGCCCAAGCGTCGCACCAAAGGCCAGATCGCTATTGAGGCTGGCCTTGAGCCCCTGGCTGATGCGCTTTATGCCGACGCAACATTGGAGCCTGAAGCCCAGGCTGCAGCCTTTATAGACGCCGACAAGGGCGTCGCAGATACCAAGGCTGCGCTCGATGGCGCCAAATATATTCTGATGGAGCGCTTCAGTGAAAATGCGGCGCTGCTCGACAAGCTGCGTCGTGCGTTGCGCGAAGAAGGCCGGGTAGTCTCACGCCTGGTTGCTGGCAAGGAGCAGGAAGGCGCCAAGTTCAGCGATTACTTTGAATATGATGAGCCGCTGGCCAAGGTGCCGTCGCACCGTGCGCTGGCGATTCTGCGTGGCCGTAACGAAGGCGTGCTGAGCATCGCTCTGGAGTTGGGCGATGAGGCGCCAGCGGTGGGTGCCATGCACCCATGCGAAGGGCTCATTGCCGAGGCCGTTGGTATTGAAAACCAGGGCCGCGCAGCAGACAAGTGGCTATTGGAAGTCGTGCGCTGGACCTGGCGAGTAAAGCTGCTGGGTCATCTGGAAACCGAGTTGTTGGGCGAACTGCGCGAAGGTGCCGAAGACGAAGCTATCCGCGTCTTTGCCAGTAATCTCAAGGATCTGTTGTTGTCTGCGCCCGCCGGGCCGCGCATTACCCTGGGGCTGGACCCGGGGTTGCGTACCGGCGTCAAGGTTGTAGTAGTTGATGCCACCGGTAAGTTACTGGATACCGCTACCGTATTCCCACATGCGCCACGCAACGACTGGGATCGCTCATTGGCTACGCTGGCAGCGCTTTGCCAGAAGCATCAGGTCAGCCTCATTGCCGTCGGCAACGGCACTGCCTCGCGTGAGACCGATAAGCTGTCGGCCGATCTGATCAAGCTGTGCAGCGGCCAGACCATGCAGAAAGTCATGGTGTCAGAGGCAGGCGCTTCGGTGTATTCGGCCTCGGAGCTGGCATCGCGCGAGTTTCCCGATCTGGATGTTACCTATCGCGGCGCGGTATCCATCGCCCGGCGTCTGCAGGATCCCCTGGCCGAGCTGGTAAAAATCGAGCCCAAGGCCATTGGTGTGGGTCAGTACCAGCACGATGTGTCGCAAATAAAGTTGGCGCGCGGGCTGGATGCCGTAGTGGAAGACTGCGTAAACGCGGTGGGCGTAGACCTCAATACCGCTTCCGCTGCACTGCTGACGCGGGTCTCCGGCCTGAACCCGAATATCGCACAGAACATTGTCGACTTTCGTGATCAGCACGGTGCGTTCAAAAACCGCAAGCAGTTACTCAAGGTGAGCCGTCTGGGCGAAAAGACCTTCGAACAGGCCGCAGGCTTTTTGCGGGTCATGGATGGCGACAATCCATTGGACGCTTCTGCGGTGCATCCCGAGGCCTATCCTCTGGTAACCCGTATCGCCGAAGAAACCGGGCGCGACGTACGTGGCCTGATTGGCGACTCGGCGTTTCTGCGCAAGTTGGAGCCAGCACGTTATACCGATGAGCATTTTGGTGTGCCTACCATTACCGATATCCTAAAAGAGCTGGATAAGCCGGGCCGCGACCCGCGCCCCGAGTTCAAGGCAGCAGAGTTTCAGGAGGGTGTGGAAAGTCTCAAGGATCTCAAACCGGGTATGACCCTTGAAGGCGTTGTCACCAACGTTGCCAATTTCGGCGCATTTGTCGATATCGGTGTGCATCAGGACGGCCTGGTGCATATTTCCATGCTGTCGCAGCAGTTCATCAAGGACCCGCGTGATGTGGTCAAGGCCGGTGACATCGTCAAGGTCAAGGTGATGGAAGTCGACATTCCTCGTCAGCGCATCAGCCTCACCATGCGTCTTGAAGATACGCCGCCGGCGGCGGGCGACAAGTCAGAATCACCTGCCGAGCGCAGCCGGGCACGTAATCAGGGTAACAAGCACAACGCCAAAACCAACGCACAGGCCAAGCCATCCGCAGAAGGCACTTTTGCCAGTCTGTTTGCCAATGCCAAAAAGAAAAGGTGATGCCATGAGCGATTTACACCCGGCCCTGGCGGCCTTCGCAGCCCAACGCACCAGCGAGTTTACCGCGCTGGTTGGTATAGAATTCGCCGCCATAGAGCGGGGCAGCTGCACATTGCGCCTGCCCATCACCGATAAGCACTTCAATTCCACCCATCGCGTTCATGGTGGCGTGGTCTTTACCCTGCTGGACTCGGCCATGGGTGCCGCTGCGTTCAGTGTGCTGGAAGCGCATGAAAGCACGGCGACCATCGAGTGCAAGATCAACTACACTCGCGCGGTCATTGGTGGTGAGCTGGAGTGCACCGGCAAGGTCGTGCATGCCGGCACCCGCACCATAGTGGTGGATGGCGAGGTTTGGCAGGACGGCGCTCTGGTCGCCAAGTGCCTTGGTACCTTTGCCCGACTTTAACGAGCGCAAGGGCCTGCGCCTTTCTATACTGATTGAGATGCCAGTTGGTGGATACCAGCTGGTGCTATAACCCCCAAGGAGTGACACCTTGTCACCAACGCTTAGTAAACGTCTCGGCCTGCTGCGTGATCCTGCGGTGCAGCCACTACTGACCGATTGCCGTCACGGCATCGAAAAGGAAAGCTTGCGGATTACCGCAGATGGCATGCTGGTGCATAGTGAACACCCCGCCAAGCTGGGGTCGGCACTGACGCATCCGACTATTACCACTGATTACTCTGAAGCGCTGATTGAGCTGATTACTCCAGTCAGTCGCAGTATTGACGAGCTGTTCGGTAATCTCGATCAGGTACACCGCTTTACCTACAGCCACTTGGGTGACGAGCGCCTGTGGAATCAGTCGATGCCATGCCGTTTACCGACCAACGATAGCGATATTCCGATTGCCTGGTACGGTACATCGAACGTCGGCACGCTAAAAAACGTCTACCGCCGGGGCTTGGCGATTCGCTATGGCAAGGCCATGCAGTGTATTGCGGGCGTGCATTACAACTTTTCCCTGTCGCCGGCGCTCTGGGCCCAGCTCAAGCAGCAGGATCAGGACGCGCGCAGCGACCAGCAATACCAGTCTGAGCGCTACTTCGCGCTGATTCGTAACTTCCGCCGCTATGCCTGGCTGTTAATGTATCTGTTCGGTGCCTCACCAGCCGTCTGTGCCACTTTTCTGCAGGGCCGCGATCATCGTTTGCAACCCCTGGGCGAGAAGAGTCTGTACTTGCCGTATGCGACCAGCTTGCGCATGAGTGACCTGGGTTACAACAACAACGCACAATCCGGTTTGAACATCTGCTACAACAGCCTGGAGAACTACATTGCCAGCATGCTGGACGCGATCAGCCTGCCTTATGAGCCCTACGCTAAACTGGGTACGCACGACGCGAACGGCGACTGGCAGCAGCTGAATACCAATCTGTTGCAGATTGAAAACGAGTTCTATAGTCCAATTCGGCCCAAGCGGGTTGCGCAGAGTGGTGAAAAGCCGGTGCATGCACTGGCTCAGCGTGGCGTTGAGTACATTGAGGTGCGCTGCCTGGATATCGATCCGTTTGCACCGCTTGGGGTTGATCCATCGACGGCGCACTTTATGGACAGCTTTCTGCTGTATTGCGCATTGCAGGAGAGCCCGGAGCTGGATGATGCCGAGTGTCAGGCGGCATCTGATAATTTCAATCTGGCGGTCAAGCGTGGACGTGAGCCAGGTTTGCAGCTGCAGGACAACAGCGGTGAACGCTCGCTGGTGGACTGGGGCAACAAGCTGCTGGATGGTATGGCAGCTTGTGCCGAGCTGCTCGACAGCGCTAATGATACCCAGAGTTATAGCCTGAGCCTTGACCAACAGCGCGCCAAGTTGGCTGATTCTGCTCTTACCCCATCAGCGCGTGTGTTGGCCGCTATCAAAGAGCAGGGCGATAGCTTCTTCCGTTTTGCCTTGGCCCAGTCTGAAGAGCATAACCGCTATTTCCGCGCGCGGCCGCTGGATGCACAAGTGCAGGCTGAGTGCGAAGCTGCGGCTGAAAAGTCGCTGGCAGAGCAGGAGGCTATTGAGGCAGCAGACACGCTGGACTTCGACAGTTATGTTGATCAGTACCTGAGCCAGCGAGTCTGATCTGCCCGCTGGTGCTACCCCGCGCGGGGCAGGTGCCAGCGAGACCTACTGCACTATCAGGTTGGTAAACAGCAGATCATCAACCAGCGGTGCACCTTCCTCTTCGGTCAATACAGCCTGGACGGTCTCCAGCGCTGTTGCGCGCAGCGCCTCTTTGCCATCCATAGAGGACAGGTCGTCGGTGGTCTGGCGCGCAAACAGCGTGACCAGGGCATTACGAATCAGCGGGTCGTGATACTCGATACGGCTAACGGCCGCGGGATCTTCAGTTCGCAGCGCGACATCCGCCTTGAGATACTGGATGCGCGGGCCCGTGCCTATGGTGCCGACAAAGGACGGCTTCATCTCGACGTAGGCAGTTTGGTTGGCAGGTGCTTCATCTTCTTCCGCGCTGACCGTGAAGGGCAGCAGCAGAGCGGCGATGAGTAACAGAGAAAGGCGTCTGCGTTGCATATTGTGGGGCTCCAATGATGTCGTCACAGGATAGCTGAGCAAGGGGTCCTCGCCAAATGCTTATCCGTCCATCCATCCAGGCTGGTGCTGATGTTATGCATACCCATCACTTCAGGGCATGGTCATTGACCCTGGTGCGGGGTAGACGACTAGACTGTAGGCATCGTAGGCCAAGCCGTTGTTGGCACAACGAGCGGTAGTGCTAATACAGATTTAAAATCGCCGACGCGACGCTATTTACGACACGTAAAAAAGCGCTTGTTCGGTTTTTTGTCCTGTTTTGGCTGCCTCTATCACCTTATTCAAATCCTGCTAGAGCCAAGGAGACAACAATGAAAGCTGTTCTATGCAAAGCCTATGGACCCGCCAGCAGCCTGGTCTTGGAAGAGACCGCTGATCCGGTTGCCAAAGCCAATGAAGTGGTTATCGATATTCATGCAGCGGGCGTTAACTTCCCTGACACCTTGATCATTGAAGGCAAATACCAGGTCAAGCCGCCGTTCCCGTTTTCGCCAGGTGGCGAGGCTGCTGGTGTGGTTTCCAGCGTGGGTGAGAAGGTCAAGCACCTGAAAGTGGGTGACCGGGTTATGGGCCTGACCGGCTATGGCAGCTTCGCAGAAAAGATTGCGGCCGATGCCATGCGTGTCTTGCCGATGCCCGATGATATGGATTACATCACTGCCTCTGGCTTTAGCATGACCTACGGCACCTCCATGCACGCACTCAAGCAGCGCGGTGATCTGCAACCCGGCGAAACCCTGCTGGTGCTGGGCGCATCTGGTGGCGTTGGCTTGGCTGCCGTCGAGATTGGCAAGGCAATGGGCGCACGTGTTATTGCCGCTGCCTCCAGTGCTGAGAAGCTGGAAGTGGCGAAAAAAGCCGGCGCTGATGATCTGATCAATTACAGTGAAGTCAGTCTGAAAGACGCAGTAAAAGAGCTGACTAACGGCAAAGGCGCCGACGTCATCTATGATCCGGTCGGTGGCGACCTGTTTGACCAGGCGGTACGCAGCATCAACTGGAAAGGTCGTCTTTTGGTAGTCGGTTTTGCCAGTGGCCGTATTCCCGAATTTCCGGTCAATTTGGCGTTGCTGAAAGGGTCGTCTATCGTCGGTGTGTTCTGGGGCTCCTTTGCCGCCCGCGAACCGCAGGCTAACCTGGACAACTTCAAGCAACTCTTTGCCTGGCACACCGAGGGCAAGCTCAAGCCGCTGGTTTCCAAGACCTATGAGCTGAACGAATATGAAGATGCACTCAACATCCTCAGCTCGCGTCAGGCGGTCGGCAAAGTTGTGGTGAAAACGCGCTAAGGCCGGCCGGCGCTAAGCCGCAAGCTGCAAGCGACAAGTAAGCCAAAAGTTAGCAAGTTGTGGGCGTAAACTGCGCTGAAAGGTGGTTGACACCGAGTAGGCGTAAAGCATCCTGATTACGCTTGCAGCTTGCAGCTTGCAGCTTGCAGCTTGCAGCTTGCAGCTTGCAGCTTGCAGCTTGCAGCTTGCAGCTTGCAGCTGCGCTTAAAGCGCCCCCTCATATCCCAGTTGGCGCCAAGCCTCGTAAATCAGCACGGCAGCGCTGTTGGAGAGGTTTAGACTACGGCTGTCGGGTAGCATGGGAATACGTAGTACTTGATCCGCCGGTAGCGCCTCGCGCACCTCAGCCGGTATCCCGCGGCTTTCCGGTCCGAACAGAAACAGGTCGTCCGCAGCGAACTGCACCTCGCTAAACCCCTTTTCCCCTTTAGTGCTCAACGCAAACACGCGCCCCGGATTTACTGCCTGCAGGCAGGCCTCAAGATTGGGGTAGGTTTTAACCGCAGCAAACTCATGATAATCCAGGCCCGCACGTCGTAGGCGTTTGTCATCCAGCTCAAAACCCAAGGGTTCAATCAGATGCAGCTGGCAGCCAGTATTGGCACACAGACGAATAATATTGCCGGTATTAGGCGGGATCTCGGGTTCGAGCAGGGCTATGTGGAACATGGTCTAGGTGTCAGGGTGATGTTGGGAGGGCAGTGTAGGCGTGCGCCATGGGGGCTGCAAGCACCCGTGAATAGGGTACTTGGAAACGAAGTGTCTTGGTGCATTCTGCAGCGGACGAATAGACTGAAAGAAGACTTGACTGCTATTACGCCGCAATCACCCTATTGAGGCTTGAGGCTTGAGGCTTGAGGCTTGAGGCTTGAGGCTTGAGGCTTGAGGCTTGAGGCTTGAGGCTTGAGGCTTGAGGCTTGAGGCTTGAGGCTTGAGCATAAAAAAAGGTGACTCTAGCCTGCCTGAACCAGAGTCACCCCAAATACACCCACTAGTTATAAAGCATCAAGCGTGCCAGTTTTGCGCTGACTGTGGATTGCGAGACTTTATTCGCTATCCTCTTCATCAGCGCCATCCACATTCATGCCCAGTTCCTTGATCTTCCGAGTCAGGGTGTTTCGCCCCCAGCCCAGTAACTGCGCGGCATCACGGCGTCTTCCTGCCGTATGCTTAAGGGCGGTCTCAATCATGATCCGCTCGAATGCCGGCACCGCGATATCCAGCAGATTGGTTAGCCCGCGGGCCAGCTCCTGGTCTGCCCAGGTGCGCAAACCGTGCTCCCAATTGCCATCAGGCGCACTGTCGTGGTGCTGCGTGAGCATTTCGGGGGGCAGGTCTTCGATCAGCACTTCGCGGCTGGAAGCCATAACGGTGATCCAGCGGCAGGTATTTTCTAGCTGACGGACGTTGCCGGGCCAGGGCAGGTTGCGCAGATAATCCTGGGTCTGGGGCTTGAGTAGCTTTGGCTCGACCGCGAGTTCCTGTGCGGCTTTGGCCAGAAAGTGCTGAGCCAGCGCTGGGATATCTTCACGGCGCTCGGCCAGCTTGGGAATGTGGATACGAATGACATTCAGGCGGTGGAACAAGTCTTCGCGAAACTTGCCTGCCTGAACCAGGCCTTCCAGGTTTTGATGCGTGGCGGCGATGATGCGCACGTCAACCTTGATCGGCGTATGTCCGCCCACCCGATAGAACTCGCCATCGGCAAGCACACGTAATAGCCGCGTCTGGGTTTCTGCCGGCATGTCACCGATCTCGTCGAGAAACAGGGTGCCGCCATCAGCCTGCTCAAAACGACCACGGCGTTGCACGCTGGCACCGGTAAAGGCGCCTTTTTCATGGCCAAACAGCTCTGATTCCATCAGATCTTTAGGTATGGCGGCCATGTTCAGCGCGATGAACGGATTGCGCGCCCTCGGGCTATGGCGGTGCAGGGCATGGGCTACCAGTTCTTTACCCGTTCCGGACTCGCCGTTGATCAGTACCGTGATGTTGGAGTGAGACAGCCGGCCAATGGCGCGAAAGACTTCTTGCATGGCCGGCGCTTCACCGATGATTTCCGGTGTGCGTGCTTCGTCCGGCTCTTCATCCTCCGCTTCCTGTTCATGAGTGTGAGCTAGCGCACGGCGTACCAACGCGACCGCCTCATCAACATCAAAGGGCTTGGGCAAATACTCAAAGGCACCTCCTTGGTATGACGCTACCGCGCTGTCGAGGTCGGAGTGGGCGGTCATGATGATGACGGGTAGTTTGGGGTAGCGCTCGCGAATATTGGCAAGCAGGTCCAGCCCGCTGGTCCCGGGCATGCGAATGTCACTGATAAGCACATCCGGGCTTTGGCGCTGCAGGCGCGCCAGCGCGGCATCGGCGCTGTCAAAGCTCACGGGCTCCATACCTTCCTGCTGCAGCGCTTTCTCCAGAACCCAGCGGATGGATCTGTCATCGTCGACAATCCAGACATTTTCAGCACGATTGGGTGAGCGGGTCATAAATCAGTTCTCCAGTTCCGGTCTAGCCGGCAGGCAGTTGAGACAAGGCTCGTTAATCAGTGACGTGAACGCGCGCAAGTAGATAACGGCGGGGTTCGTTGTCAGGCTAAGGCGGTGGGGCGGGAGCCCAAATCGTCGCGCTGGGTAATTCCAGGTGCATGACATGTCAGTCGCCCCCTTCCTTTTCCAGCGGCAGGAACAGGGTGAAGGTCGTACAGCCGGGCTCGCTGTCACACTCGATCAAGCCCTGGTGCTGGCCAATTATGTTCTGGGTGATCGACAGTCCCAGTCCAGTACCTTCAGCCCGGCCGCTGACCATGGGATAAAAAATACTTTCGACGATGTCAGACGGAATGCCGGGGCCGTTATCGATCACTTCCAGTCTGCACACCAGGCGGTAGCGTGTTTGGCCAATGGTAAATTGGCGCAGCGCGCGAGTGCGCAGGGTAATGCAGCCCTGTTCCAGCGGGCGGTGTTCGGCTATCGCCTGCATGGCGTTGCGCACAATATTCAGCAGTGCCTGAATCAGTTGTTCGCGATCGGCAAGGATGTCCGGAATGCTGGGATCATAATCACGCTTTAGTTGCAGGACGCCCTGGGTTTCAGCTTCGATCAGGCTGCAGACGCGCTCGGTAATTTCGTGGATGTTGATCGGGTGCAGAGCTGGCGGGCGATAAGGGCCGAGCATGCTATCAACCAGGTTACGCAGTCGATCAGCCTCCTCAATGATAACGTCGGTGTAATCCTTGAGTGACTCTTCCGGCAGTTCCCGGGCCAGTAGTTGCGCCGCGCCGCGAATGCCGCCCAGCGGATTTTTGATCTCATGTGCCAGGCCGCGTACCAGTACCTTGGTGACTTCCTGCTTGGATAGCTGAGCTTCTTCCTTGGTGATACGTAGCAAACGGTCGCGCGGATAAAGCTCAATCAGCAGCCAGCTGCGATTGGCTGCCATGATGGGGGTGACTGAGTAATCGACCATCATGCTTCTGCCGTTGCTCAGATTCAGCTGCGCTTCACGTTTGGTAAAGGGGTGAGCGTTTTCAACAGCGTTGCGTAGGGACTCCAGTGCCGCAGCAGTATCAGTAAAAAGCTCGCTTACGGGCTGCTGGAATACTCGCTGACCACTAACGGCCAATAACATCTCTGCTGCTGGGTTCATGAAACTCAGGCGCAAGTCTGCATCAAGCAGCAGCACGGCTGTGGTCAGGTTGTCCAAAATTTGGCGTAGAAATCGATCAGGCAGCATAACTATATCCATGGTTTGGGCAGAGAAATGCAAGAAGCGAACCAATTCAGGGCGTAGACCTAATGCTATGCATATTCTTTTGCTCGTTTCTGTTGCGCAGCGTTCCAGCAAGCAGCAGTAGGGGCTGCATGCCTTGTAAATAGGGCACTGGATGCTGGCGATGCTAGCGTTATACGGTGAAGAAAGTAGGCTTTATAGTGGCACACCGACAGCGGGCAGTAATCCACACGCCAAACGATGGCGCACGAATGGGAGCTCTTGGTGGGAGTATGCACCAAAACGGTGCCTTATGCTGGCGCGGTTCTGGACGTTGACCGCGCCGTTGCAGGTAGGTCAGTTTCCGGTGGTAGGGCCGGGCACGTTTGGTGCGCGCGGTGCGGCTGGCGCAGTAGGGGCCTGGTTTGGATTGCCGACGCGGCCAGGCTGGTTCAGCGAAGTGCGCTGAACATGCAGAGTAACCGGGTCGCTGCTGAGGATAACCTGGCCTTTGGTATCCATGATGACAGCACTGATTTCGTGGGTGCCTCGGTCCAGGTTGGGCAAGGTTAATGTCGCATTGGGTTGGCCGCTACCGGCAATCGCTTGCTCGTTCAGATTGCCATCAACCTGCGCTCGAAGAAGGTTTCCACTGCGCAGCGGCGGGTCGATGGTGACCGACAGTGTGATATTGCCGTCGTTGGCGCGAACTGCACTATCGTTGGCTGGACTGGTGACCTTAAGGCTGCGATAGCCGCCGGTAATATTGGCGTTACTTTGGTTGTTGGCGCCATTGCTTGCTTCGTTAAATGCGGGAATAGGCTTGGGCGGCTCAATACTATTGGTCGGACCAACTTCAATCTTGGTGGAGTTGGGATTGGGTTGGTCTGAGTAGATGCGATTGCCTTGTGCATCTGTCCAGGTGTAAATCTCGCTCGCACCAGCGCCGGCGCTCATGCCGCCTAGTAAGAGTACGGACAGTGCCATAACTGATTTCTTGGACATCACTTTCTCTCCTGGGGCGCTCTAGCCCATCCATGCAGTCTTCTTTATAGCCTGATGGCGTCGAGATCGCCACGTGTCGCCGTATGCTGCTCCGGTTTTTCACCCATGGGAGCAGTATGGCAAGCATAAAAAAGGGCGCCCATAGGGGCACCCTTCTTTGACTGCCAGGCTTGCGCCAGGTTCAGCAGCTGTAATACAGATCGTATTCCAGCGGGTGAACGAAGGTGCGTACCTTGATTTCTTCGGCGTGCTTGAGCTCCATGTAAGCATCGATGAAGTCATTGGTGAAGACATCGCCCTTGGTCAGGAACTCGCGATCTGCGTCCAGAGACTCCAGGGCCTCTTTCAGGCTGCCGCAAACTTGTGGGATCTGGTCGGCTTCTTCCGGCGGCAGATCATACAGGTTCTTGTCGGCAGCATCGCCAGGGTGGATCTTGTTCTGGATACCGTCCAGGCCAGCCATCAACAGTGCCGCGAAGCACAGGTAAGGGTTAGCAGCTGGATCAGGGAAGCGTGCTTCAATGCGGCGCGCTTTCGGGCTGGAAACGTAAGGAATACGGATGGAAGCAGAACGGTTGCGAGCGGAGTACGCCAGCATTACCGGAGCTTCAAAGCCTGGGACCAGACGCTTGTAGCTGTTGGTGGACGGGTTGGTGAACGCGTTCAGCGCTTTACCGTGCTTGATGATACCGCCGATGAAGAACAGGGCAGTGTCGGACAGGCCGGAATAGCCTTCGCCAGCAAAGGTGTTCTTGCCGTCTTTGGAGATGGACATGTGTACGTGCATACCGGAGCCGTTGTCGCCATACAGAGGCTTGGGCATGAAGGTAGCGGTTTTGCCGAAGGCATCAGCAACGTTGTGTACACAGTACTTCAGCGTTTGTACTTCATCGCCCTTGGCTACCAGGGTGTTGAACAGTACGCCGATCTCGTTCTGACCGGCAGTCGCCACTTCGTGGTGGTGAACTTCGATGGTCAGGCCCATTTCTTCCATGGCATTACACATGGCAGTACGGACTTCGTGATCGTGATCGACCGGAGGAACCGGGAAGTAACCACCTTTGACGCCAGGGCGGTGGCCCTTGTTGCCAGTTTCGAAGTCGCCGTCGGTATTCCAGGAAGCCTGCTCAGAGAAGATTTTGAACATGGAACCGGAGATGTCGGACTTGAACTTCACTTCGTCAAAAACGAAGAACTCAGGCTCGGGGCCAACAAATACAGTGTCACCAATGCCGGTGGACTTCAGATACTCTTCGCAACGCTTGGCGATGCCGCGTGGGTCGCGCTCATAGCCCTGCATGGTAGAAGGCTCGATGATGTCGCAAACCAGAATCAAGGTAGGCTCTTCGGTGAAGGGGTCCATAACCGCGGTGCTGTCATCGGGCATGAGGATCATGTCGGAAGCTTCGATACCTTTCCACCCGGCAATCGAGGAGCCGTCGAACATCTTGCCTTCTTCGAAGAAGTCGTCGTTGACATCACGAGCAGGCATAGTGACGTGCTGCTGCTTGCCTTTAGTATCGGTGAAGCGCAGGTCTACCCACTTCACGTCATACTCTTTGATCAGATCCATCGCTTTCGACATGGTTTCCTCCAAAAGGAATCATTTGCCAGGCATCTGGCCTGGCGCCTCTTTAATTTGAGCGGATCGGGTCCGCACGTCGGTTGCATTACAAGTGAGCAAAAGGTGTGCCATTTCGGAGCATAGCTCGAAAGGCCCTGTTTCAGTGGGCTTTGCTCAAAAAATCGCCAGTACGCACCATAATAGCGCACCTAATAAGTGCAGCCTAACGGGATTGTGCACGCTTATAGTGCGCGCCGCTTGTTGATCGTTCGCGCGCCGCGCAACCACTCTAAGGTATAATGCGCGGCTTTGCGCACCTTACACCACTCCTATGAAACTCATCATCAAATTCTTCCCTGAAATTACCATCAAGACCCGCCAAGTCCGCAAGCGCTTTGTGGCGCAACTCAAGGGCAATCTGAAGCTTCTGCTGGCCGATATTGATCCTGAAGCGCGGGTTACCGGCAGCTGGGATAGCCTGGAGATAAACCTTGGCAGTGATCGACAGCTGCAGCAGTTGTGTATTGCTCGGCTGAAAAATACACCGGGTATCGCGCATTTTCTGGAAGTGCACGAGTACCCGCTGGGCACGCTGGATGAGCTGGCAGATCTATGCGTCACTGCCGTCGGTGAGCAGCTGCAAGGCAAGGTGTTTTCCGTGCGCTGCAAGCGGGTCGGCCAACATGATTTCAGCTCACAGGATGTGGCGATCAAAGTGGGTGGCGAGCTGCAGCGGCGTTGCGGCGCAGCTGGCGTGTCGATGAAGCAGCCCGAGGTTGTTGTCCAAATTGAGATTCGCAGTCAGCGGGTATTCCTGATTCAGGCTCGTCACCCGGGCATGGGTGGCTTCCCGCTGGGCACCATGGAGCCGGTTTTGAGCCTGCTTTCGGGCGGATTTGACTCCACCGTAGCCAGCTACCAGATGCTGCAGCGCGGGTTATTGCCGCACTTTGTATTTTTCAATCTGGGTGGTCGTGCGCACGAATTGGGTGTTCGCCAGGTCGCGCACTATTTATGGCAGCGCTACGCGGCGAGCCATCGACTGCGTTTTGTCAGTGTGCCCTTCGAGGGTGTGGTGGCAGAAATTCTGCAGAATGTAGAGAACAGCCAAATGGGCGTCGTGCTCAAACGCATGATGTTACGTGCCGCCGACCGCGTGGCGGGTCGGCTGGATATCGATGCGCTGGTGACAGGGGAGGCCATCGCGCAAGTCGCAAGCCAGACGCTACCCAATCTCAGCGTAATTGATAAGGCGGCTGAGCGTTTTGTGATTCGCCCCCTGATTACCACCAGCAAGGGTGACATCATTGATACGGCGCGTCAGATCGGTACCCTGGATTTCTCCAGCAGCATGCCGGAGTACTGCGGTGTTATTTCGGTGGGCCCGGCGATTCGTACCACCGTGGCTAAAGTAGAAGAGGTCGAGGCGTGTTTTGACTTTGAGGTGCTGAATCGGGCGTTAGCTGGCGCAACCTATACCGATTGTAGTGAGCTTGATCAGGTGATGGCGGGCGGTGCCGAGGTTGAGGTGGTCAGCAGCGCACTGGCCGGGCAAGTGGTGCTGGACATCCGCCACCCGGACGAGCAGGAGTTAAGGCCCTTGCAGTTGCCTGGGGTAGAGGTACAGCAGATACCTTTTTATCGTCTCAACAGTGCATTTACGACACTGGACGCATCTCGTGCCTTCCTGCTGTATTGTGAGAAGGGTGTAATGAGTCAGCTCCATGCGCAGTATCTGCTCGATGCCGGTTACGGCAATGTGCGGGTTCTTCGTTTGCCCAAAAGTTAGGCCTGTCAGGGCGGCAATAACAGGCCGTCTGGCGGTTTTTATGCCCGTTAATGCAGTGCAATTGGGCTTGGGCGTGCAAAAAACATACACTGTCATGCTTGGGTCTGTATAATGCCCACCTCTTTTTTCCAGTTAGCCGGCTCAAGTGCCGCGCCATCCAGGACGTTCAAAGTGATCGAGAATCTTCGTAATATCGCCATTATCGCCCACGTTGACCACGGTAAAACTACCCTGGTTGACGCCCTTCTCCGCCAGTCCGGTACGCTGGACCGCAAGGAGTTGGAGTCTGAGCGCATCATGGACTCCAACGACCAGGAAAAGGAACGCGGCATTACCATCCTGGCGAAAAACACCGCCATTAATTGGAACGGTTACCACATCAACATCGTTGACACCCCTGGCCACGCCGATTTCGGTGGCGAGGTTGAGCGTGTCATGTCCATGGTTGACTCAGTACTGCTGCTGGTCGACGCGGTTGACGGCCCCATGCCGCAAACCCGCTTTGTAACCCAGAAAGCCTTCCAGGCTGGCTTGCGTCCCATCGTTGTAGTCAACAAGATTGACCGCCCAGGCGCGCGTCCTGATTGGGTTATCGACCAAGTTTTCGACCTGTTTGACAGCCTGGGTGCCACCGACGAGCAGTTGGATTTTCCTTTTGTTTATGCCTCCGCAATCAACGGTATTGCCGGTATGGATCCAGAGGAAATGTCGGAAGATTTGACCCCGCTGTTCCAGACCGTTGTTGACCGCGTGCCACCGCCAGACGTCGATTTGGATGGTCCTTTCCAGATGCAGATTTCGGCCCTGGACTACAATAGCTTCCTGGGTGTGATCGGCATTGGCCGCATTCGTCGCGGCAAGATCAAGGCAAATAGCCCGGTTACCTCTATCGACGCCAGCGGCAAAAAGCGCAACGGCCGTATTCTGAAGATCATGGGTCACCATGGTTTGCAGCGTGTCGAGGTTGACGATGCCCAGGCGGGTGACATTATCTGCATCAGCGGCTTTGATCCGCTGTTCATCTCCGACACCCTGTGCGATCAGCAGAATGTCGAAGCCATGCCTGCGCTGACCGTTGACGAGCCCACCGTGAGCATGACTTTCCAAGTTAATGACTCGCCGTTCGCCGGTAAAGAAGGCAAGTTCGTAACCAGCCGCAACATCAAGGAGCGTCTGGAAAAGGAACTGCTGCACAACGTGGCACTGCGCGTTGAAGAAGGCGATAGCGCTGATAAGTTCAAGGTATCAGGTCGTGGTGAGTTGCACCTGTCGGTACTGATCGAAACCATGCGTCGCGAAGGCTTTGAGCTGGGCATTTCTCGTCCAGAAGTTGTGGTCAAGGAAGTTGACGGCGAAAAGCATGAGCCCTATGAAAATGTCATCATCGACATCGAAGACCAGCATCAGGGTCCGATCATGGAACAGATGGGTCTGCGTAAGGGTGATCTGTCCAACATGGTTCCGGATGGCAAGGGTCGTATCCGTCTGGAGTACAACATTCCAGCACGTGGTTTGATCGGTTTCCGTAACACTTTCCTGACCATGACCTCTGGTTCCGGCATCATGACCAGTACTTTCAGTCACTATGGTCCGGTCAAGCTGGGTGACGTGGGTCAGCGCCAGAACGGCGTTCTGGTCTCCATGGCCACCGGTAAGGCACTGACTTACTCGCTGGAAACACTGCAAAGCCGCGGTAAGTTGTTCCTTGAGCCAGGCCAGGAAATTTATGAAGGTCAGTTGGCCGGTATCAACAGCCGTGACAACGATCTGGTGATCAACCCCACCAAGGGCAAGAAGCTCGACAACATGCGTGCCTCCGGCAAGGATGAAGTTATCGCGCTGGTCCCACCGGTTCGTTTCACCCTGGAGCAGGCGCTGGAGTTTATCGACGACGACGAGCTGGTAGAAGTAACGCCCAAGTCGATCCGTCTGCGTAAAAAGTTCTTGAACGAGAACGAGCGCAAGCGCGCCAGCAAAGGCTGATAGCCTGGTCTGAAAACAGACCAAAGAAAAACCCCGCCCCGGTCTTCCGGGCGGGGTTTTTTGTATATGCGACTCTATGGCTGTCGATGCGCGACTACTAACCGAGGTCAATCGCGCCATCATAACCTTGGACAATCCCCTGTTCTTCCTATCGCCCGGTCAAGTGAACCATCATCCCTGATATGTTGTTTTTCACCCGCATGGGCGAATTGAATCGACTTGAGTCATCTGTAGTATTTGTCCCGAGGCAGCTTTATCCCTTGCGATGGCCCCTGTTTTAAGGCGTGCCAGCATCCGTAGTTAAAACAATAATGCTTCACGGAGACTCAATAAATGATGAAGAAAAAGTGCAACACCCTGTTTGCTCTCTTGGCCACTGGCGCGCTGATGATGTCCTCGGCCGCGATGGCAACCAATCCACCGCCAGGAGAGCCGACTGACCCTGGTAACGGCTCTGGCTATCAGCGTGGCCCTGATCCGACCGTGAGTTTCTTGGAGGCCGCACGCGGTCAATACACCGTTGATACCGAGCGGGTCTCCAGTCTGGTAGGCGGCTTTGGTGGCGGTACCATTCATTACCCCGAGGACGTTAGCGGCACCATGGCGGCCATCGTGGTTATTCCGGGTTATGTCTCTGCCGAGTCTTCCATTGAATGGTGGGGGCCGAAGTTGGCGTCCTACGGCTTTGTCGTGATGACGATCGACACTAACACCGGCTTTGATCAACCGCCGAGCCGTGCCACACAGATTAATGCCGCGTTGGACTATCTGGTTGATCAGAACAGCGATAACGGCAGCCCAGTTCAGGGCATGATCGATACCAGTCGTTTGGGTGTGATCGGTTGGTCGATGGGTGGCGGTGGTACTATTCGCGTAGCCAGCCAGGGCCGCATCAAAGCAGCCATTCCGCTCGCACCATGGGATACCAGCAGCTACTATGCGCGCCGTGCTGAAGCACCAACCATGATCTTTGCTTGTGAGTCCGACGTTGTTGCGCCGGTCGGACTTCACGCTTCGCCGTTCTACAATGCACTGCCATCGAGCATCGATAAGGCGTTCGTTGAGATCAATAACGGTAGTCACTTCTGCGCTAATGGCGGCGGGATCAATAACGATGTGCTGGGGCGCTTGGGTGTATCCTGGATGAAGCTGCATCTGGATGAAGACGGCCGCTACAATCAGTTCCTGTGCGGACCAAACCATGAGTCGGACTTCAGCATTTCAGAATATCGTGGTAACTGTCCTTACTGATTGATCGCTGCTGTATAGGGGCGCTGCTCTGCAAGGGGCAGCGCCTTTTTTGTTGTGGGTCCGCTTGCAGCACCGTCTCTCGTTCGTATTGCTACCAGGAACTAAAGGCAGTTTGGTTTTTCACATTAGTGTTAGGGATGCGACGAGGACGGACATGATCATTCATCCACACAAGCCTGAGCCACCGCAGTCTGACCCGGCGCTGCAAATGCTCACGACGCCCAAGGAGCGCCTGGATTTCTACCGGCGCGAGATATTTAATGAGACGGGTAACCTGGCCAACCGCACCAATGCGTATCTAACGGCGCAGTCCTTTCTGGTTATTGCCTACGCTTCCTGCATGGCCAACAGCAACCCCCATTGGGGTGAGCTGTTTACTCTAGTGGTGCCTCCCACGCTCGCGGTTTTCGGTATTCTCAGCTCGTTCAGTGCCTGGCCCGGGATAAAGGCTGCCTGCGACATTATTGATCATTGGTATGCCAAGCAGAGTGGTTTGCTGCAGCACGAATCCGCTTTTGGCCAGGCTTATGATGAATTTCCGTTATTTTCGGATTGGGAGTCGACCTTCAGTGGGCAGCGCAAATCCTTGGCGTTTTCCAAGCGTTCCCCTTGGTTGTTCTGCGGCTTTTGGGTTTTTCTGGGCTTTTTTGCGCTCTGGATACAGTTACCGCTATCGGACTAGATTGGCAATCACTCTTACCAAGGTGCGCGCTCGAAGAGAAAGCAGTGCCCGCCAGGTGGCGGGCCTCGTGTTCAATCATCGAAAAAGAATTTCTCTTCTCCGAACGCTGGTTCAAGGTGGTTAAGCCAGGTTGCTTCTTCGTTATACTTGGCAAAGAAGGGGCGTTGAACCCAATCCGGGTTGCGCCCCTGAATCATGCGCAGGGCAATCACTTTCTCGCCATGGATCTCGGCAACACCCTGGATCTCGACCTTGCCCGGATGTGAACTCATGGAAGGGCCGCGAGCGGTGCGGGCAATGCCCGAGACATTCTGCATAGCGTCACGGTAGATCTGCCAGGCTTTGATCAATGGCACTTCAAAGTAGTGGCGGGCACCGGTATCACGCTCGATAAACATGTAGTACGGAATGATGCCCAGCTCGACCTGGGTCTGCCATAGCCGCGCCCAGACCTCGGCGCTGTCGTTGATGTGCGCCAGCAGCGGACCCTGGGCGCGAATCTGCGCGCCGGTTGCGCGTACGCGGCGAATGGCTTCGCGCGCGATCTCGGGCTCCAGTTCCTGCCAATGGTTGTAGTGAGCCATTAGCGCCAGGTGCTTGCCGGCGGCCTGGATCTCGCGGAATAACGCCAACAGGTCCTCAGCGTCATCATCGGTCACCACCCGTTGTGGCCAGAATGTCAGTGCTTTGGAGCCAATGCGGATGGTACGCACGTGGGCGAACTCGTCGCTCAGCAGCGGTTCGAGATAGGCGCGCAGGTTACGCGTCTTCATAACCAACGGGTCGCCGCCGGTGACCAGTATGTCAGTTACTTCTGGATGTTCGCGCAGATAGTCCTGCAGCTGCGTCGACTCGCGCGCAGCTATCTTCAGGTCCTTGTCACCGACGAATTGCGCCCAGCGAAAGCAGAAGGTGCAATAGCTGTGGCACACCTGACCAGAGCTGGGGAAGAACAGGACTGTTTCCCGGTACTTGTGTTGCAGGCCCTCAACCACTTCGCCGTCAATCTTGGGGATATTGTGTTCAAGTTGGCCTGCGGGATGGGGATTCAGCTCGCCACGCACCTCTCTGATGATGTGCTTTAGCGTTGGCTGGTCCGCGCCGCTGGTCAGGGCATCGGCCACGCGGTCGTAGTGCTCAGGCTTGAGCATGCCGCGCTGCGGAAAGGTCAGCTGAAAAATAGGATCATTGGGTACATTCTGCCAGTTGATCAGTTCATCGATCACGTACTGGTTAACGCGGAATGGCAGCACGCTGGCGACTACCTGCATCTCAAAACGCTGGTCTGGGCTGAGCTTTTGTAGCTGGGATATCTGATTCAGCTGCTTGGCGGTGAACACCTTAAAGCGCTGGTGGCTGAAGTCGTTGGCGTCGAAAGACGCGCTCTCAGGGGTGGCGATAGCCAGGATATTGGAATTGGACATAGTTTGTATTCAACGTATTTTTAGAGCGAAGTATTTTGTCACGCCAGTGTTACAAATCGCGCGTGCGCATGAAACTGACTAAATTAAGCGGATAATACCTAGATTTAACGCTTAAAAGCGCCGATAAACAGGCGGCTGTCTATTGGGCGTAGTGATGGGCTGATTGCTCAGCGGCGCGCAATGATAGCGAAGTAATGCATTGATGTCTAAATAATGCCTTCCGATTGCCGGGCGGTTATGCTGACTCTTTATTGCTTCAGGCGCGAGAGTGGCGGCATGTTTTCTTATATGACTTTGGGTACCAGTGACTTGCAACGCAGTATCCGATTTTACGATCCTGTCATGGGTGCGTTGGGCATTCAGCGCTGCGCCACCCCCGGAGAGGAAGACGACTGGCAGGGCTGGGCTGGCTGGGGGTTTTATGAGAACCAGGGTGAGAAGGAATTGGCGCTTTGGCTCTGTGAGCCGTTCAATGCTAAGCCGCCGACTGTGGGCAACGGGACTATGGTTGCGTTCAAAGCAAATAGCTGGGAGCAGGTAAGAGACTTTCACGCGGCCGCACTCGCAAATGGCGGTAGTGATGAAGGCGAGCCGGCATTGCGTCCCCAGTACAATCCGGACTTTTTCAGTGCTTATGTGCGCGACCCGGACGGGAATAAGCTCGCGGCGGTGTGTCGCGGCTTTACGGCTGAGCCTGATTGATAGGGCTCGTCAAGTCATGGGCGCAATGCACTGGCGAGGTCCCTGCGTCGGCTAAGTGCGGCGACCACGCGTGGAACCGATCCGGATTTGATCGATCTGACCCCTATATGTCGGGCGCGACTTCGACAATCGCATACTAGGCAAGAGGAGCTTTGGGTGTCGGCAGTTGATGAGGTGCTGCAGTTCTGGTTTACCGAACTCAGACCAATACAGTGGTGGCGTAAGGATCCCGGGCTGGATCGCTTTATCAAAGAGCGTTTTGGCTCGCTGCATGAGCGAGCGGAACGAGCAGAGTTGGTTAACTGGCGGGGTACGCCGCTCGGCCGACTGGCGGAAATTATCGTGCTCGATCAGTTCTCGCGCAACATCTGGCGCGATACCCCGCGTGCCTTTGCCAGTGACGGGATGGCATTGGTGCTGGCGCAGGAGGCCATTGCTGGCGGTTCCGACCAGCAGCTGCCCGTCACCTTGCGTGCCTTTATGTACATGCCCTTTATGCATAGCGAGTCACTGCGAATGCATGAGCAGGCGGTCAAGCTGTTTAGCGCGCCGGGTATGCAGGACAACCTGCGCTCCGAGCTCAAGCATAAGCGTATTATCGAGCGCTTTGGCCGTTATCCACACCGCAACAGTATCCTCGTGCGCCCGACTACGGCCGATGAGGCAGCCTTTCTGCAAACGGAGGGGTCTCGGTTCTGAGCCTGTGGGCTGTTGTGTTTAGTGGGTTGCAAACTGTATCGCATAGCGTCAAAGCGATTGCGTTAGGCTAGCGTTTTTTATTCAAGGAGCTGGTCATGCAGCTGCCGATCTACCAGGTAGACGCTTTCACCGACACCCTGTTCAAGGGTAACTACGCTGCTGTGGTACCTCTGCAGTATTGGCTTTCGGCGGAGTTGATGCAGTCCATTGCCGAGGAAAATAACCTGTCCGAGACCGCTTTCATTGTCGCGGGTGATCACGGGCGGCATGCCATTCGCTGGTTTTCGCCGTTGTGCGAAGTCGACTTCTGCGGTCATGCCACCTTGGCCAGTGCCTTTGTACTGTTCCGCCAGCAGCCTGAACTGGATACTGTCATTTTCAGCGCTCCCGCCGTGGGTGATTTAAAAGTCAGTCGTGAGGCCGATGGGCGTATTAGCATGCGCTTCCCGCGGCTTGAGCCAGAGCCTGTAACCGAGGTGCCTGCGGCGCTGTTGGCCGGGCTCTCCCTGCCGCCGGTGCAGGTGTTGGTCAATCGACAAGCCTGGTTTGCCGTCTATGACGATGAGCGCAGCGTTTTAGAGGTGCAACCTGACCCTGAGC
Organism: Pseudomonas sp. 5Ae-yellow; assembly: GCF_014077575.1. Lineage (NCBI taxonomy): Bacteria > Pseudomonadati > Pseudomonadota > Gammaproteobacteria > Pseudomonadales > Pseudomonadaceae > Pseudomonas > Pseudomonas sp. 5Ae-yellow. The sequence goes on from NZ_JACGWE010000005.1 coordinate 102,740, forward strand.
AACTCATGTTGCTGGGGCCGCGCGATGTGGTGGTTACGGCGCCGGGTGATCGGTCTGATTGTGTCTCGCGTTACTTTTGGCCTAGCAATGGCGGACTGGAGGACATGGTCACCGGCTCCATCCATGCCGGGTTGGCGCCTTACTGGGCCGAGCGCTTGGGTAAAACCGAGTTGCTGGCCATCCAGGCTTCAAGCCGCGGTGGGCGGCTGGACTGTGTTGTGCAGGAGGACCATGTGCAGGTCAGTGGTTTGGCCGTACTTTACCTGGAAGGGCAGATTTATTTGCCCTGAATGCTCTCTCAAGACAGCGCTCGGAGTAGGGAATAGCTACTCTAAGCCCTGATGATGTTACTCGCAAAGGAGATGTTTGATGCGTTTTCGCCCCGCTTTAACAACGGCCCTGCTGGGCTCCTTGGTATTACTGACAGCCTGTGCCAGCTCGCAGCGCCCTTCTGGATCTGCGCCACCGCCACCGCGCGGGGCTGAACCTGTCGTTGCCATCATGAGCTGCGGGTCGCTACCGGTGCGCACGGTATTCAGCGGCGATCAGATGACGCTCGAGGCCGGCAGTGACAAGTATGTGCTTGAGCAAGTGCGCTCTGGCTCTGGCGCCAAGTACGAAGTGCCGGGCGACCGTTCAACCAGCTATTGGTCAAAGGGTGACAAGGGGATGTTGGTGATCAAGGGGCAGTCCTATCCCGAGTGTGAGCCAGCTGGCGCACTGCTGTTGCAGGCGGGTGAATGGGTGGTGGAAGACATCAATCAGGGCGGGATTATCGATCGCTCGCGGGTGACGCTTAACTTCGGTAATGATGGGCGGGTGTCGGGACGGGCCTCTTGTAACAACTACGCTGGCGCCTACGCTGTAGCTGGCAACAGGCTAACGGTAAGCCAACTGGTCACCACGCGCATGGCCTGTGTTGGGGCGATGGGTCAGCAGGAGTCGCGTTTTCTGCAGGCACTGGAAAACGTCAGCAGCTTTGCGGTAAGTGATACCGGCGCATTGATACTCAAGGCTGAGTCCGGCGATGCACTGACTGCGCGGCTGCAGTAAGCAACCCGGGGCAACGGCGGCTACTCTCGCGGCTGTTGCCTGCAAGGCCGCACTGGTGCATTGTCTTCTCTGACTACGCGCATAGGCGTGGCTGACCTGGACAGCGGAAGATACCGCTGCCACTCCGTGATTTTATCTATAGAAGGACTCTCGCATGCTGTTGCTGATCCTCGGCCTGATACTATTTCTGGGCGTGCACTCCACGCGCCTGTTTGCTCCTGAATGGCGCGCCAAGCAGATTGCTGCCAAGGGCCTGATGGCCTGGAAGGGGATCTATGCACTGGCGTCCATCGTGGGTCTTGTGTTGATCATTTACGGCTACGGCCAAGCGCGGCTGGATTCGCCCGAGTTGTGGGTGTCACCGGTCTGGACGCGCCACCTGGCCGCGCTGCTGACCATTCCTGCATTTATCCTGCTGGCCGCAACCTACATCCCGGGCACCTGCATGAAGGCTCGGGTCGGTCATCCGATGTTACTGGGGGTGAAATTCTGGGCGTTGGCCCACCTGCTAGCCAATGGCGCGCTGGCTGACCTGTTGTTGTTTGGCGGCTTTCTGGCCTGGGCCGTGGCCTTGTTTGTGGTATCACGCAAGCGCGATCGCCTGGTCGGCGTCAGTTACGGCAAAGGCAAGCCGGCGATGGATGCGCTGGCGGTCATAGTTGGTCTGGTTGCCTGGGCAGCCTTTGCCTTCTATCTGCATGGCGTACTGATTGGCGTCAAGCCGATGGGGATGTAACGCGCCGCTTCAGGTGTTGTGCTGAAACAGAAAACCCGCATCGCTGCGGGTTTTCTGTTAATGCGTGGCAGATAACAGCAAGACTTATTGTCCTGTCTTGATGCGGTTCCAGGCACGGGTACGAATCCGCTCGGCAGCCATCGGCAGCGGCTTGAGCGTAAACAGGCGTTCCTGCACCTCAGGTGGTGGGTAGGCGCCGGGGTTGTTACGCAAGCTCTCCTTGACCAGTGGTGTGGCCGCCGCGTTGGGATTGGCATAGCCAACTACGTTGCTGATTTCGGCTGCGACTTCTGGTTTGAGAATGTAGTTGATGAAAGCGTGCGCTGCGGCTGGGTTGGGCGCGTCTTTGGGTATGGCCATCAGGTCAAACCAGACCTGAGCGCCCTCCTTGGGAATGCGATAGTCCAGGTGGACGCCGTTATTCGCTTCCTTGGCGCGCGAATCAGCCTGCAGAATACTGCCAGACCAAGCCACGGCGACGCAGATCTCGCCATTGGCCAGATCGTTCAGAAAGCGTGACGAGTTGAAGTAGCGCACGTAGGGCTGGATCTTGCTCATCAAGGCGGTTGCCGCTTCATAATCCTCGGCGCGCGTGCTGTTCGGGTCCAGCCCCAGATAGTGCAGGGCGCCGGGAAGTATCTCGGACGGAGAGTCGAGGAAGGCAACGCCGCACTCAGACAACTTCTTCATATTCTCCGGCTCGAATACCAGCGACCAGGAGTCAACCGGGGCGTCCTCGCCCATGACCTCACGTACCTTGTCGATATTGAAACCGATGCCGTTGGTGCCCCACATGTAGGGCACTGCATATTGATTATCGGGATCGCTGGCTTCTAATACTTTCAGCAAATCGGGATTGAGGTTGCCAAGGTTGGGTAGCAGGCTCTTGTCCAGCGCCTGAAAGGCGCCGGCCTGGCGTTGTTTGGCCAGGAAGCTGTCACTGGGTACTACAACATCGTAACCGGAGCGGCCTGACAGCAGTTTTGCTTCCAGCACCTCGTTGGAATCGAAGGTGTCCAGCGTGGGGGCAATGCCGGTTTCAGTCTGAAAACCGTCCAATACCGACTGTGGGGTGTAGTCAAACCAGTATTGAGTTTGACCTCGTCAGCGGCCATCGCGCTAAAGGATAGCGCTGCCAGTGGGGCAACGAGCCCCAGTTTTCGTGCCATGTTGATGGGTTTCATTGGACTTCTCCCTGAGCTGTGACGGTAGCGTCGAAAGCGGTGAGTACATTGACGGCATTGATACCGATCTCTTCTACGGCGTAGCCGCCCTCCATAACAAACAGTGTTGGCAGTCCCAGTTTGGCGATCATTTCGCCCATGGTCAGGTAGTCCGGGCTGTCGAGTTTAAAGCTGGAAATTGGGTCGGCGAGGTAGGTATCTACACCTAGCGAAACCACCAGATAATCGGCACCAAAGCCAGCAATCTGCCGCAAGGCGTCATTCAGCGCCCGAGACCAAGCGTCCCAGTTGCTGCCGGCAGGCAACGGGTAGTTGAGGTTGTAGCCCAGGCCGACGCCTTCGCCACGTTCGTCGGCATAGCCCGAAAAGCACGGATATTCGTTGCGTGGGTCACCGTGAATCGAAGTGAACAGCACATCGGCCCGCTGATAGAACATGTCCTGGGTGCCGTTGCCGTGGTGGAAGTCGACGTCAAGAATAGCGACTCGGCGCGCGCCTTGATCCAGCATGGCTTGAGCGGCGATAGCGGCGTTGTTCAGATAGCAATAGCCGCCCATATAATCGATGCCGGCGTGGTGCCCGGGCGGGCGGCACAAGGCAAAAGCGCTGTGCGCGCCGGCAGCGATATGGGCCTGAGCGCTGAGTGCCACCTGGGCACTACTGTAGATCGCCTGCCAGCTGTTGGCTGTGAGCGGCGCGCCTGCATCGAAGCTGTAGTAACCGAGTTGGCCGTCAATATCGTCGGGGCAGCGCATGGGCATTCGGCGCATAGGCCATGCCAGCGGCAGCATGTCATGTTCCCGGCCCAATGCGTTCCAGCGCGGCCAGGCGGTCTGAATGAAATCGACAAAGTTGGCATCGTGGATTCGCTTGATGGGTTCAATGCCATAATCCAGCGGCGCGCTGATAGGCCCCAATTCGGTTCGTTTGACCTGCGCCAGCACCATGTCAGCGCGTGAAGGCATTTCAAAGCAGGGCATCAGTTGCCCTTCGTTCAGTTCTGCGTTGGCGTGATGCAGGCGATGATCTTCGCTGTAGAAAGTCTGCATGATGAATCCTTGATGGGGTGACGGTTGCGGCTACTGGCCAGCCTTGGTACCGATCATGGCGTTCAGACACGCAGGTTGAAATAGTGCAGATGGACATAAAAGGGATTGAAACGGACAGGGGGGGTGACCGTTTTGCTATTAACGGTTGTGGACCTTAGAGGTTAGTCTCGCCGAGCGTTTGTCCCTGTCGCCAGGCACGTGGTGTGGTACCGGACCAGCGCAAAAAGGCGTGACGGAAACTGGCCGTTTCGCTGAACCCCAGTTCCTCAGCGATAGCGTAAATGGGTAATTGTTGGCGGTTGAGCAGCAGTTTTGCGCGCTGAAAACGCAGCCGGTCGAGCAGCTGCTGATAGCCGCAGCCCGCCTTCTGCAGGTGGCGGCGCAGGGTACGCGTAGTGCAGTGCAGTTGCTCGGCCAGCTGGGTCAGGCTGGGCGGTGCTTCCAGCTGTTGCTCCAGCTGTGCACAGAGGTGGCTGACCAGCGGTGAGAGTGCGTGAGTGCTGAAGTTGTCCTGAGCCGCCTGGCATTGGCGCCGTGCCTCGAAATGAGTTACCGGATCGGCCAGTGGCAGGCTTGCTTGCAGTGCGGCGCAGTCAAATACCAGGCGCTCTGCTGCTTGTGCACTAGTTACCGTGCAGGTGCCAAAGTAGCGCTCATAATCGGCGCTGTGCGCAGGTTGTGGCGTACTCAGGTGCACCGCAGTAAGGGCCAGCGGTTGCCCCAGTGCGTCGTCCAACATGGCTTTGATAGACGACAGGCACAGCTCGATGTTGAATAGCTGTAATGCCGGGTTTTCATGGTACTGATCTGCGCGCAGGGCGATAAGACCGCTGCTCAGTGGCTCTAATGAGAGTCTGAAATAGCTGCCGAGTAGCACTGGGAAAGCCAGCATGACATTTAGCGCCTCGCCCAGCGTAGGCGCCGAGAGCATTGCGTAGCCGAGCTGCCCGTAGGCCGATACGCGCATGCGCTGCCCCAGCTGCAGCGCCAAGAGCGGACTGGCGCTCACACGCGCGGCATTGGCGAATACTTGTTGCTCCTGCTCTGGCGTGATCAGCCGGGTGGGTGTTTCCAGATCGCTCAGGCTGAGACCGGTTTGTTCCAGCAGAGGCGCAACTGCCAAGGCCTGCTCCCGAAAGCACAGGGCAATCAGGCAGGTACTTTGCAGGCTGATCAGGCGTTGGTCGGGTGCCTGGCATGTGGTGGCAAGCGGCTTCATGGTCAAACTCTGGCTCTACTTTTTGTATTGATTGAAGCACAAAGGATGCCAGTCTGCGCAGGCAGCGTGGTTGACGATAATGATCGGTAAATCCGATATACGTAACGTGTATTACTCGCTTATATCGATATGAGAGGGCTATATAATTAAATGGAATTTAATCGGAGCTCATCTCATGTTTGCCAGATTAGCGAGCAGCGGCTTGCTGCAAATACGCCCTTTACGTCAGTTGGAGCACCCGCGTGAGGTGATACGGCAGTTCACGCCAAACTGGTTCGCCGTCACTATGGGAACCGGCATTTTGGCGCTGGCTTTGCCGCAGTTACCCTTACCCGGCATGCAACTGGTGGGGCGCACCCTTTGGTTAATCAATATCGGCCTCTTCTGCCTGTTCATGCTTTTGTACGCAGCGCGCTGGCTGTTCTTCTTCCATGAAGCCAAGCGAGTGTTCGGCCACGCTACCGTCTCGATGTTTTTTGGCACCATTCCCATGGGATTGGCGACTATTATCAATGGGGTGCTGGCCTTCGGTGTGCCTTACTGGGGGGAGCAACTGGTCGCAGTGGCGCTGCCGCTGTGGTGGTTCGACGTCGCGCTTGCGCTCATCTGCGGCGTCAGCATTCCTTACCTGATGTTTACGCATCAGGAGCACAGCATTGATCAGATGACGGCCGTTTGGCTTCTCCCTGTTGTCGCAGCTGAGGTTGCTGCCGTTAGCGGGGGGCTGCTGATACCTTATCTGGCGGGCGAACAGGCATACCAGGTGCTGATTGTCAGTTATGTCCTCTGGGCCTATTCGGTGCCAGTGGCCCTGAGTATTCTGGTCATCCTGCTATTGCGCATGGCGGTACACAAATTACCGCATCAGAATATGGCGGCGTCCAGCCTGCTGTCACTCGGCCCCATTGGTACTGGAGCATTGGGTCTGCTGGTGCTGGGCGCCGACGCGGCTAGCGTATTGGCCGCACGCGGTATGGAAACAGTCGGCATGGTCGCGCAGGGGGTGGGCGTTATTGGCGGACTTTTGCTCTGGGGTTTGGGTTTATGGTGGCTGCTATTGGCATTATTAATCACCATCCGTTATTTCCGTCATGGGGTTCCCTTCAACCTTGGATGGTGGGGATTTACCTTCCCAGTGGGCGTATACGCCCTGGCCACACTCAAGCTCGGCAGCGTATTGCAACTCGGGTTTTTCAATAAGATGGGGGTCGCACTGGTGATTCTGCTGGCGCTCATGTGGTTGATGGTGGCGACTCGCACCTTGAGGGGGGCCTGGCGGGGCGGCTTGTTTGTCTCTCCCTGTATTGCGGCGGCCTGTGCGCGCTGACCCGGCGGCATTGGTCGTATAGGGGCGGGGAGGATATGCTATGACTCGAATATCCCCCTGCCTTATCGACAAAGGATGGCTGTATGCAATTACCAGCGTCAGCGCTGCGTTATGTTCCCTATCTGTTTTGCCTGATCGGCGCGCTGATCAGCCTCGGGCTTAGCTTCGTTTCACTGCTGTGGCTATTGGCTGCCGTGCCGCTGTCTTTGCTGGCGCTGATGGGTACCTGGGATGTGCTGCAAAAGCGCCGCACTATCAGTCGTAACTACCCGGTAGTGGCGCACTTCCGTTATTTGCTCGAGTCGATCGGGCCTGAGTTACGGCAATACTTTATCCAGTCCGATACCGATGAACTGCCGTTCTCGCGTGAGCAGCGCAACATCGTTTATCAGCGCGCCAAGAATATTCTCGACAAGAAGCCCTTTGGCTCACTGATTCCCATGAACGCCGAGGGTTACGAGTGGATGAATCATTCGCTGGCGCCGGTGGATATTATTGATAAGGACTTTCGCATTCCGGTGGGCAGTCACCCGAAAACACTTAAACCCTACGATGTGAGTGTGTTCAATATCTCGGCCATGAGCTTTGGTTCACTGTCGGCTAACGCGATTTTGGCGCTCAATAGCGGCGCTAAGAAAGGCGGTTTCTATCATGATACCGGCGAAGGCTCGATCTCGCGTTACCACCGCGAGCCCGGCGGCGATCTGGTGTGGGAGATCGGCTCTGGCTACTTTGGCTGCCGCAAACCCGATGGCAGCTTTGATCCCGATCGCTTCGCTCGTAACGCGCAGCTTGATCAGGTGAAAATGATCGAGATCAAGCTGTCGCAGGGTGCCAAGCCGGGGCACGGCGGTATTCTTCCCGCCGCCAAGGTGACCGCAGAAATCGCTGCGGCTCGCGGTGTCGCCGTAGGTGAGGATGTGGTCTCACCGGCCGCGCACTCTGCCTTTCATACGCCGCTGGAGTTGATGGCCTTCATTGCCCAACTACGCGAACTGTCAGGCGGCAAGCCGGTCGGGTTCAAGCTGGCCATCGGGCACCCCTGGGAATGGTTCGGGATTGCCAAGGCCATGCTGGAAACCGGTGAACGGCCAGACTTTATCGTGGTGGATGGGGGCGAAGGCGGCACCGGCGCCGCGCCGCTGGAGTTCATAAATCGCCTGGGCATGCCCATGACCGATGCCTTGCTGCTGGTGCATAACACCCTGGTCGGCGCCAACCTGCGTGAGGATATTGCGCTGGGTGCTGCGGGTAAAATTACCAGCGCCTTCAACATCGCCCGCACGCTGGCCCTCGGTGCAGACTGGTGCAACGGTGCGCGTGGCTTCATGTTCTCGCTGGGCTGTATTCAAAGCTTGAGTTGCCATAACGATAAATGCCCTAGCGGCGTGGCAACACAGGACCCGAGCCGCGGCGGCAAGCTGGACGTGGCGGACAAAAGCGAGCGGGTTTATCACTTCCATCGCAACACGGTGGCCGCCTTGGCCAATCTGCTGGAAGCCGCCGGTTTGAGTCACCCGCGCGAGTTGGGACCGGAGCACATCATGCGTCGCGTCAACAAGTATGAGGTGCAGCCTTACGGTGAGCTGTTTCAGTTCCTGGAGCCGGGCGCATTGCTGGATGGGCGTGCCGAGTTGCCCGTGTTCAAGAAGTATTGGGCGCAGGCGTGCGCCGATAGCTTTGGCGCGCCGGAGTTCATGCTCAGACTGCGTGAAACCAAGCTACGTTAATGCGCCGTCTGTAACGCCAGCAGGGCAAAGGTGGCGAGCCAGTGCTCGCCCATATAGTCGCCGTCGATATGCGGCAGGCTGGCTTGCAGATGAGCCGCTGCGCTGGCTTGCATGCGCTTTTGCAGGGTGGCTGGTTGGGCGGTTGCCAGTGCCTGCAGACACCAGGCGCGGCTGAGGTTGAGTCCATCCAGGTGCGCCAGCTTGCCATCGCTGCGGTCGCGACTCTGGACTGGCGTCAACAGGCTAGCAGGCTGGCCCTGCTCCAGTCGCGGTAGAAACTCGCTAAACCACCGCTGGAACTCCGTTTTGGGCAGCACACGTTGCATCAGCGCTGCTTCCTGCAGCGCGGGTGAGAGAAAGTCTTCGCCGCCGGGCTCCCACGCCTGGCAATCGCGATCGTCACGATAAAACGCCTGCGCACTATGTATGATCTGCGCGCTTAGCGCGGCATGCCCACAGGACTCGGCGTAGTCGAGTGCGAGCAGCAAGGCAAAGGCGGTGTTGTTGTGCGCGCCGCTGCGGATCGGCGCGCTCAGGCGCGGCAGGTAGTCGCACAGACGTTGTGCCAGATGCGCAGCAAGCGGTTGTAATGCACTAGCCCAAGCTGCTTTGTCGGCACTCAGCTCAGCCTGCAGTTTGAGTAACCAGGCCCAGCCATAAGGGCGCTCAAAGCTTGCCTTTTGGGGTTGTTGAAAAAACGCCAACTCCCGCTCCAGCTTCGCTTGAGTCAGTTGCTGATCAAACAGCGCCTCAATAGCGATGGCTTCGGCCAGCTCAGGCTGTAGTCGTCGAATGCGCGCCAGCAGCCAATAGCTGTGTACACAGGAGTGCCAGTCATAACTGCCATAAAACACCGGATGCAGCTGGCTGGGCGGCAACAGGTCTGCCGCCGATTGCAGGCGCATAGGTTCGCTATGTGGGTACTCACGTGTGACATGGCCCAGCGCGATACGGGCCAGCGCGGCCAGCTGCGCGGCATCAAGCATCGTCAGCGGATCCGCTGCCAGTCAATATCGCGTAACAGCCACTCGCCGGTATCATCCAGCCAGAGCAGGCGAATATCGTACTGACCGGCGCTCTCGGGCAAAAAACGCTCGGCGCCGGTCAGGGTCACCCGCGCCTTGGTTTCGGCGCGCTCGGGGTAGCCGGGATCGATCTGCGTATCCTGACTACTGACCAACACATTGATGCGCTGGTGCTGCAAAAACATCAGCCGCAGATTGCGCTCCACCCAGGCATTATCGAATTGATCCTGGGCGCTGAATTCGGGATGCAGCAGCGCGGTTACCTGCTCGCGGTCGCGGGATTCTATGCCGTCCTGCAGTTGCGTAATGGCCTGATTCAGGCGTTCATCCGGCGAGGAGGGGCCGCAGGCGCAAAGGGTCAGCGTGATTAGCAGAATAAGTAGCGTGCGCACAGGTGACAGCAGCCTCGCAGGTCAGTAATGTGATGCTTTATCCAGATAGCGGCGCGGGCGCGGAGGAGAGGGCAGCACTACTCTAAAGCAGCAAGTCCGTCGCGTTGGCGCACAGGCCAGGAGCCCATCATGCAATTGTTGTATCCGGAGATCAAACCCTACGCCCGTCACGAGCTGGCAGTGGCCCCACCGCATGTTCTCTACGTCGATGAAAGTGGTCAGGAAGATGGCTTGCCGGTGGTGTTTATTCATGGCGGTCCGGGTGCCGGTTGTGATGCCCTCAGCCGACGCTTCTTTGATCCGTCGATCTATCGCATCATCACCTTTGATCAGCGCGGCTGCGGACGTTCCACCCCGCATGCCAATCTGGAGCACAACACCACGGCCGACCTGGTCGCAGATATGGAAGTACTGCGCGAGCACCTGGGTATCGAGAAGTGGGTACTCTTTGGTGGTTCCTGGGGCTCCACCCTGGCGCTGGCTTATGCGCAGGCGCATCCGGACCGGGTTATGGGCATGGTGTTGCGCGGTATCTTCCTGTGCCGTGATCAGGATATTCGCTGGTTCTACCAAGAGGGCGCCAGCCACATCTTCCCCGACTTCTGGGAAGACTACCTGGATCTGATCCCCGAGGAAGAGCGCGACGATATGGTCGCCGCCTACTATCGCCGCCTCACCGGTAACGATGAGATCTGCCGCATGCATGCCGCCAAGGCCTGGTCGATTTGGGAAGGCCGCTGCGCCACCTTGCGACCCAGCCCACAGGTGATAGACCGCTTTAGTGATGCCCGCCGCGCCTATGCCATCGCGCGTATCGAGTGTCATTACTTCGCCAACAAGACCTTCCTTGAGCCCAATCAGTTGCTCAACAATATGCCGAGTATTGAACATATTCCCGGCATCATAGTGCACGGCCGCTACGATATGGTCTGTCCGCTGGATAACGCCTACGCACTGCATCAAGCCTGGCCGAGTAGCGAACTGAACATTATTCGCGACGCCGGTCACGCGGCTTCCGAGCCGGGCATTGCCGATGCCTTGGTGCGCGCGACGGGTGATATGGCCAAGCGCCTACTGGATTTGGCACCGCAGGCCGAATGAGATGAAGGGACTACTGCAGCGGGTGCGTCAGGCCCGCGTCGAGGTCGACGGTGAAGTGGTCGGCGCGATAGACCAAGGCTTGCTGGTCTTGGTCGGCATCGAGCCGCAAGACACCGAGGCAAGCGCGGACAAACTGCTCAAGCGGCTACTCGACTACCGGGTATTCAACGATGCCGATGGCCGCATGAATGATTCCCTGCGGCAGGTGCAAGGCGGGTTGTTGCTGGTCTCGCAGTTCACCCTAGCCGCCGACACGCGCAAGGGTCTACGCCCCGGCTTCTCAACCGCCGCGCCACCAGCGCAGGCTGAGGTGCTGTTCAATTATCTGGTGAGCCAGGCTCAGGCGCTGCACGCGCCGGTGGCGACAGGGCGGTTTGGGGCGGATATGCAGGTGCATCTGGTGAATGATGGGCCGGTGACCATTATGCTTGAGACCTGATCGCTTATCGGGTGCGGCCAAGCTTTTATTGCGCTGAGCAATGGCTGGTTATTTTGGTTGTTACCAAGCGCGTTTTTCGCCTTTTCCGGCGAGTCACTTTTCTTTGAATGGCCAAAGAAAAGATAACCAAAAGAAATGCACGCGACCAGATTGGGCCACCAAGCTGGCCTGCGGCTTCCCTGCGTTACTCGGTGTTGAGCGCGCCTGCGGAACTCGGCGCTTCGCACCTCAGGCTAGGCGCCCCCAACATTCCTCGGCTTAATCGCTCAACCCCTGCGTTAATCGGCAGCTTGGAAGGGGGAATCACTGGTCGAGCACGGCGTGGTTTTCGAGTTTGGTTGTTTTGGTCAAGATTTAAACACCAAAACCCACGTTTGCAGGGCCCACCAGTTCCCATCTGAGCGGGCGAGTAGCGCAGAGCTGCCGGGAAAAAGATGCTCGCGGTGTCTGAGCGAAGCGAGTTTGCGAGTATCCCCGGCAGGTCGAGCAACGCAGCGAACCCGGAGGGCCGCGCAGCTGGGTGCCCTGGGGGATCGCTAAGGGGGCATGGGCAAGCATGCCCCCTTGGCTCGCCTAGAGGCGAAAGCGGAAATCAGCTAACCAAAGACGTTTCAACACTGCACGGCTGCGATAGCCATCCGGAATAGCCATTACCCCAACGAATAAACCCGCGACCAAACATAAATCAGCACCGCCGCCGCCACAGTCCAGGCCACTACCGCCAACACCAGCGTGGTAATCAAACTGAATCGCTGACTAAACCAGGCAATCGAAATCAGATACAGCGCGTAGGGAATCAGCGACCACAGACCAAACAGCGCCGTGCTACGCAGGTCACTCGACAGCCGCTGGGTGCCGATGATGTAGTGGGCGATGATGGTGAAGGTCGGAAAAAGCGGCACCAGGCCAGCGATATAAAAGCTTTTTGATTTCGCCAGCAGTGCGATCAACAGCACTGCGAGCGCACCCATTACACACTTTAGCGCAAGGGACAGCATGGTGATTATTCCGACCAAAAGGGGATTAAGCGCTAACTTATGCCTGCCGCCTGGTTCCGTCAATTACCACTTTGTAGCAAATGATCTGCATGTGACCTGCGGCGCACATACGCGGCTGCAGGGAGCGCGGAGCTTAGTTGCTGGCTGCCGCCTCGACCCACTCCAGCCGATCCTGGCCAAAGAACATGTCATCGCCAACAAAGAAGGTCGGTGCGCCAAAAACGCCTCGGCTGACTGCCTCTTCGGTGGCTTTCTTGAGTTGTTCTTTCACCGCCGGATCGCTGGCTTTGGTCATCACCTCAGCTGGATCAAAACCACCCTTGGCCAATACCTTGCCGACTACCTCCGGTTGCCCCATATCCAGCTCATCGATCCACATGGCGTTGAAAACCGTGGTCAGGTAACGCTCGAAATCAGCGGTGCCTTGATAAGCCATTGCGCCGCGCATCAGGTGCAGGGTGTTGATAGGAAAGAAGGGGTTCTGGTTCAGGGTCACGCCGTAACGATTGGCGTAGCGCTGCATGTCGATGCGGCTGTAATTGCCCTTGGCGGGTACGGTGGCGGGAGAGCTGTTGCCGGTAGCCATAAACACGCCGCCGAGCAACATGGGCTTCAGCTCGACGCGGGCACCGGTGCGCTGCGCCAGGGCATCAAGTTGGGTCCAGGCCAGATAGCTGGCGGGGCTGCCAACGTCGAAGTAGAACTCGATTGTTTTGCTCATGATGTGGGTACTCCCAGAGAAAATAGGTTGTTAGCGCTAAAGGAATTCTTTGTGCGTTGTCAGAACGTTTCCATCCAGGGGCGCAGATCCAGCTCGTGGGTCCAGCTGTCGCGTGGCTGGGCGTGAATGGCCCAGTATTGATCGGCAATGTGTTCTGGATTGAGGATGCCATCCTGCTCTTTCAGGGCATAGCGTTCAGGAAAGGTGTCGCGGATAAAGGCGGTATCAATGGCACCGTCGATTATTGGATGGGCCACATGAATGCCTTTGGGGCCCAGCTCGCGGGCCATGCTCTGGGCCAGTGCGCGCAGTGCGAACTTGGCGCTGGCAAAGGCCGAGAAGCCCGAGCCACCGCGCAGTGATGCGGTCGCGCCGGTAAAGATAATGGTGCCCTTGCCGCGCGGCAGCATTACCTTGGCAGCCTCACGTCCAGTCAGAAAGCCAGAGAACGCCGCCATTTCCCATACCTTGCGATACACCCGCGCGGTGGTTTCGGTGATGCTGAAATGCACGTTGGCGCCGATGTTGAAGATCACCACCTCTACCGGGCCGATGTCGCGCTCGATCTGCTCAAACAGCGCAGTCATTTCTTCTTCGCTGCGCGCGTCGCAGCCAAAAGCATGTGCCTTGCCACCTTCGTGCTCGATCTGGCTGACCAGCTCGCTGAGGCTGTCGACATTGCGACGGGTAACACACAGGGTAAAACCTTCGCGCGCAAAGCGGCGGGCAATGGCGCCACCGGTGGCGTCGCCGGCACCGATTACTACGGCGACGGGGCAGGGAGCATTCATACGCAGTTCCTCTTGTTGTCAGTTGGTTCCTTTAAAGAACTAACCAAATAGTCGGTTTCTTTTTGGAACTTGTCAAGCTAGGCTGGAGCCTTCACAACCGAGGACCAATCATGCGCTGGGAAGAACTCGATCAACAGCCCTGCTCCCTGTCACGCACTCTGTCCGTCATCGGCGACCGCTGGACGCTACTGGTGCTGCGCGACTGCTTTCTCGGCGTGCGCCGCTTTGATGGCTTTGAAAAACGACTTGGCGTCACTCGCCACTTGTTGGCCGATCGTTTGAAAAAACTGGTAGAGCACGAGGTGCTGCAGAAAGTGCCTTATCAACAGCGGCCGCTGCGAGAGGAGTATCGTTTGACGGACAAAGGTCTGGCGCTGCACCCGGTGATCATGTCGCTGGTTAGTTGGGGCGATACCTATATGGCCGATGAGCGTGGCGCGCCCATCGAGCATACCCATAAGGCTTGCGGTAAACGCATGAAGCCGGTGATGGTCTGTTCAGAGTGTTCAGAGCCGGTGGGAGCGCGAGATATTCAGGTAGCGGTTGGCGCGGCCTTTGGTGACGAGGTCACCCAGCTGCTGGCAACCTGAGCGCCAGACTGCCAAAGCGATTCAACCCGGCTCGGCGCAGTCGTATTCTGTCAGTTGCTGGTCTAACTGATACCAGGGCGCTTTTTCGCTTAGCCAGATATGGCTGCGTTCGGTGCTCTGCGGATCATCGTCCAGCGTTCCCAGGCGCAGAACCAGATGGGCGGTGCCATCACGTTTGGCATAGATTTGACTGCCGCAGCCAGAGCAGAAGTAGCGTGCCTTGTCTGGCGACGAGCGGTAGTGGCTGAGCATTTCGTTGCCCTGCAATTCAAAGTCGCTGTCGGCTACGGCGGCAACACTGGAGAAGGCTGCGGCATGGGCTTTGCGGCAGGTTGCGCAGTGACAATGAACGATGTCACCGATGGGGCCGTTGACGCGATAGCGGATAGCTCCGCACAGACAGCTGCCCTTGTGCATGGCTGAAACCCTCAGTGTCCGGTCGTGCTGGAGAACAGATTAATCACCATCACCCCGGCCATGATCATGCCCATACCAATCAGTGCCGGTAGGTCCAGCTTTTGCCCATAGAGCATCCAGGCCACCAGCGATATCAGCACAATACCCACGCCCGACCAAATCGCGTAGGCGATGCCGACAGGGATGGTTTTGAGCGTCAGCGACAGAAAGTAGAACGACACCAGATAGCCAATAACCACAACCACTGACGGCAGCGGTTTGCTGAAGCCCTCGCTGGCTTTCAGTGCCGAGGTGGCAATGACTTCCGTCACGATGGCAGTAGCCAGGTAAAACCAGTGGTTCATGCACTGCATCCCGGTTGTGTCTATGGCCGCTGGGCCGGTTTAACGCGCTACCGCGCAATTTAGTCGATAAAGCCCTTGGTGCGCAGTTCCTTGTCCTGCAGGTACTCGCGCGTTACCAGGGTGACGCCGAGGCTGATGACAAACAAAATGCCCAAGGTGATGAGAACCTTGAAGAAGGCATCAGGGCTTAACAGCGCGAACCAGATCTGCGCAATCGCCAGCAGGCCGCCAGCGACAAATAATAGCAGGCAAATACCGGCGCCCCATTTCATCTTTCGCGCCCGAGGATGACCACGTAAGCCTCGCGCTTCCATAACAGCAGCATGCGGCGGATATCTTTTTCCATGGTCTGTACGCGCCAGCCGTCAGCGGCGTTCATATTCAAAAAATCGGTAAACTTGACCGGGTTGACCTTAGAGTTGCCCAGTAGCAACGAGCCCAGCATGCCTTCCTGGTAAATCACGACCTTGTATTCCATTACGGCTTTCCGTGTAGTGTTTGAGTTGTGTGTCGCCATGACAGGCCGGCAGTGTGCAGACCGGTCACGGCGCTAACGCTTTGACGCTTAGGGCATGCGGTACATAGCGCAGATCTTGTTACCGGACGGGTCACGCAGGTAGGCCAGGTACAGCTTCATGCCGCCGCCTTCACGCACACCCGGCGGGTCTTCACAGGTAACCCCACCGTTGGCGAGACCAGCCGCATGCCAAGCATCAGCTTGCTCTGGGTTTTCAACAGCGAAGCCGATGGTGCTGCCGTTACCGTGGCTGGCTGACTCGCCATTGATTGGCTTGCTCAGAGCAAAGGTGCCGGTCTTGGTGAAGTAGAAGCAGCGGCCCTTGGGATCGATAACGCCCGGCTTGCAGCCGACTACGCCCAGAATAGCGTCGTAGAAGGTCTTGGAGGCTTCGATATCGTTAGCGCCAAGCATGACATGACTGAACATATTGGATCCTTTCGTTGTTGGATTTTATTCTTTAACCACTCGCCTAGCCTTCAACTAAATGCGTGTTCCGTCAATCCTTCTGATGGGGGAATCCATTTGCCTGATGATGCTCCAGCAGTTTGCCGGTGCTGTTGTCAGGTGCCGTCTGTGGCGCGTGTGGGTTGTTGCTGGCTGCTGTAAAGCAGCCAGATCAGCACCAGAATCGGCACATTTTTGGTGAGCGGACCAAAGGGGTGTAGCCAAAAGGCGGGTGCAATCAGCGTCAGCAGGATCGAGTAGTTGACGATAACCGCCAGCTGCAGCAGACAGCAGGCGCGCAGCGCACGGCCGCTGAGCAGCCAGAGACCAATGATCAGGTCGAGCAGGCTGCCAGCGAGTATCGTCAGCGCGGCGGCATCGGCGTGCAGATTGATGCGCGCCAGAACGTCAAAGCCGATATCACGGCCCAGGGTGACGGAAACCACAGCAGTAACGATCCACAGAAAGCTGAGGCTCCAGCGGGTAACGCGTTGCTGTTGTGATGTCATGGTCATTGCTCAGATCAGCGGCAGCGGCTTGAATACCATCAGCCAGAAAAGCACCACAATGGCGGCAAAGGCCGGGATGCCAAGTGCCGTCCAGCAGCGCATCAGCGGCGCAAAGGCCGGGTCCAGCTGACCGCTGTGTAACGCGCTGGCCGCCAACGCGCACAGCCGATACTGAATCACGACGACCGGCAGCCAGCACAGGCCAATAAACAGAAACAGCCCAAGCGCGGTGAAGAACCAGGGCGAGGTAAAACTCAGGCCAATACGCTGCATGAGCATTAGGCCGGTAGTGAACTGCACCACCACCGCCGGTGCGGTAAATAGCCAGTCGGCGAGCACCACGTGACGCGTGGTGATGGCCAGTGCCTGCAGGTTGCCTGAACGGTGCGCCATATACATGAAAAAGGCGATACCCGTGCCGGTGCCAGCGAGCACCGCAGCACTCAGGATATGCAGCAGTTTCAGCAGCAGATAATTATCCATGCCGCTTATCCACGGGTTTCTTCACTGTGCTGGTAGATGGCGAGTGGTTCCACTTCGCGTGCAAAGTCGGCCATCGAATAGAGGTTCATGCAGGGCGTAGCGCCAACCGAGGTCAGCTCGCCAGAAATCAGCTTACGCGCCAGAATCAGGGCTGACAGCGTGGGTATGTAAGGACCAATACCATCGGTGGCGCCCAATACCCACTTGATATGCAGCGGCTGCTGTTGCTGATCAAGGCCGCGCAGGTTGATTTGCATGCCACCCGTGTCGGTGCCCCAGCGTATGAACCACTCGCTGGCGCTGACAATCGGTCTGGTCCAGCGCGACCAGTCACGCACGAGGCCCAGCCTTGCCATCCATGCCATCAGGTACATGCCATAGTGCAGCAGCGGCAACTCAAGGCCAGCTTGAAAGGCCACATTGCGCAACGTGGGGTAGGCGAGTGGCAGTAGCTCCAGGTCGGGTATGTCGATGTTGGCCAGTGGTCGAGTGCCGATAGTGTCGTCAAATAGCATTGTGCGCGGTGACATCCAGCCATACACCTGCGCCCAGTTGCCGTCGCGCCAGACACGAATGGGGTGTCCGGTGTAAGACAAGATGCCGCCGACCGTCGCTTCGCCGCGCTCAGCCTGATTACCTGGTGCAATAGAGAAATCGATATCATCCAGGCGCGAAAAGCGCTCGGCAAAATGCGCAATGACACACGACGACATGCCCGGGACCGAGCTGGCGCCCGACACCAGCAACACCTTGGCTGCCTGAGCGGCGGCATCCAGTTGGCTAATATCACAGACAAAGCGGCGATCGTCGGCCAGGTCTATGTAGTGGCAGCCCACCGCAATACAAGCTTCTGGCACGCGGTAGTCCTGCCCCTGAAACGGGCCGCCGGTGTGGATCAGCAGGTCCGGCTGCAGCGCCTTTAGTTGCGCTGCCAAGTTCGGTGATTGTAGATCCAGTGCGGCGCTGGTTACCCTCGCCGATGCCTGCGCGCTAAGCGAATCGCGCAGCGCATTGGCCTTGGCTATGTTGCGACCGGCAATGATCAGCGTGACTTCCGCGCAGTCGCACAGTGAGCTGACGATGCGCTTCCCGAAGTTACCGTAGCCGCCCAGTATCAGTATGCGGCGCACGCTCATGGCTGACCACGAAACAGTGCCCGGCTACGCACAAAGGCGACCACGGCAAAGAGTATGAAGCCGACCCCCAGCAGCAGCGGGAAAGCACTGATGCCGTTAGGCGAAAAGAGTCCAAAGCCGGCAAACAACAATCCCATGAACAGAAAGAAGATCGGGCCAATAAGGATGTTCTTCGGCGCGGACGAGTAAATGCGTGCGCTTTGCTCAATGATCATGTTCATGGCTTCAACCTGCTGTTCGTGGCGGTCACGGCACGCCAGGCCGTGACCAAGATCAGCGGCGCAATCGACGCACAGCCCGCGGCTGCAGCATTTGCACAGACCAACGGCAACGTTATCGGGATGGTTAAAACAGTGCATGGTCACTCCTTTGATTACAGCTGTTACCTCGGATACGCCGTCAGTTACTGTCCTTGCAGCCCGCTAGCGCAGCGGCACGGCTTAATACTCGGCTGGGATGATACCGGCTGAGATCAACGCAAAAATTACCGCAAAGCTAACCGCGAGAAAAATCACCATGCACAACAAGGACACACCCAATACCAGCCAGTTGGATTGAAACTCCAGCTCGGGCGCATCAATGATGTCCTGCTTGCTGAACTGATACTTCTCGACCAGCATGCGCGAAACAACGACAAAGGCGACGGCAAATGGCAGCCCAGGTACGCTTTCTGGGATGAACGGTAGAATAGCCATCATGGCAACCATGAAGATGCCGCCATAGCGCACCGTCAGTTGTTCCTGCTCGGTGCGCTGGAGTACTCGAAAGTTGTGCTTCAGAAAATACAGCCCGGCCAGAGGGCCACCGAGGAAGGCCGCGGCCGCGGCCTGGTTGGGGGAGTAAACAGCTTGGGTAGACAAAGTAGGCTCCAGATAACAAAACGAAGACGGGCGGTCCCGACCCCGTCAAACAGGGCCGCGTAGCTTAACCCGCGGCCCGCCTGTGGGTCCAAACCCGGTTCACGTTTTGCTTGCTGGTGCGTTCAGGCAATCAGATCTGCTATTGCCGTTTCGCCTTTGTACAGCTCGTAGGTCACGTTCTTGCTTTGTCCCGTCTGCAATACACGGGTGATCACCTTGGCGACGTCAGTGCGGGAAATGCTCTGCGCATCAGGATTTTCCGGGCGACGTGTTGTGATCTGGCCGGTGCCGCCGTCATCGGTCAGCTTGCCGGGACGCAGAATGGTATAGGGCACGCCGGAGCGGATCAGGTACTCATCCGCCATGTGCTTGGCGACCAGGTACGGCTTGATGGGCGAGTCGATAGCGTCGGGGTTGTCTGCGCCACGTGAGCTGACTATCACAAAGTGTTTTACGTGGTGTTTGCGGGCGTAATCCACCGCCTTGCAGGCTGCCCACAGGTCAATCAGCAGCGTCTTATCGGGCCCGGTGCTGGCGCCTGAGCCGGCGGTAAAGACCACGCGATCACAGTCTTTGAAGGCATATTCAAAGTCGCTCTCCAGGTCGCCCTCAATTACATCGATACCCGAGATGCCAGCCAGCTTGTCGGGGCTGCGGGCCAGTGCAGCAAGCTCGATGCCTGCGTCTTTCAGCATGGGCAGCGTTAACAAACCTATGTTGCCCGTGCTGCCAATAACCAGTGTCTTGCTCATACCCTAGGTCCTTGCGTTAATGCATTGTATGCATGTTGAGTACGATATCGTCGATGAGTTCGCTCAGCAGGCTTGTGCTGTTGTCTGCGCGTTGCAGCCGCAGCTGATAGCGATAGCTCACTCCAGTTCGGTCAGCTGCTGTTGCAGCTCGGCTATCTTGCGGCGTTCTTCGGCCATCTTGCCTTCATACTTGGTGATCTTGTCTGCATCCGCATCCTGTTGGGCTTGCTTGAGGTCCGCCTGGTACTCCGCCAGATCTTGCTCGGCCTCGCTCAGTTCTTGCTGCAGATCGGTCTTGAGTTGCTCGTTCGAGCAGTGCGTTTTGGCGTTCTCAAGCGCGCGGGACAGGCCAGCCGCCTTGTAGTTGTTACCGTCGGCCTTTGCCTGGGCCAGCTCATGCTGAATTTCACAGAATTTGCGTTCGCAGCCCTGCATGGCCGCGCAGTCGGTGGCGGCAAATATGGGCGTGGCAACGAGGCTGAGCAGCACAACGAATGAAGCGGGTTTGAACATGGCGTGCCTACCTTGAGTGTGGAAAACGGGAGCAGACTGCATCATGGGTCTGTACTGTCACTCTAGACCATCACCGGCGACTGGAGTTCGCGCGTTTACCCAGTGACGGGCTGGTCAGACGGCATTAAATTGCGCCTTGCAAAGCCCACACGGTTTTGTATTTTCCGACAGCTAGCCAAGCCTGGCGGCGAACAGAGTTGGGTCCAGCATCAGCGGATCAGGGTTATCTTCACCAGCTCATTGCCCTCAAACTCCAGGCTCTGATAATTGCCCGAGACCTTGTAGATCCATTCTTCGATGTTCATCACGCGCACCCGGTTGCCTATGTGCTGGCGGTCAATGTAGCCGATGGTCTCGCGGGAGATAGGCTCGCCGCAGGATTGCAGTACCTTGAATTTGAGATCGCCTTCACGCACCAGGTTGGTACCGCAACGTAATGCGTAGGCGTTCATGCTGCACAGCAGCGAGCCCAGCAAAACCAGAAAGGATATCTGAAAACGGCGACGTGGCAGCATGGCTTGCGCCTCCTGTGGCAGTAGGTCGTGCCTTGATAGTCCCACCGCGCGGCGGTGCAATCAAGGCGACCCGTCTACTGCAGGGCGGCAACCGGGCGGCTGCCGCAGGCACAGACTTACGCTGAAGCTTCTGCCTCGTAGTTGGCGTAGGAGTGCTTCAGGGTAGCGTGGTTGAGCAGCATCTCGGCCTTGAGCACCTCGCCGCTGGCATCATAAATGCGCGACAGCACCCAGTAAGACTCGGTGCGCTTGCTCTCCGAGAGCGCGACCACTTCACGGCGGATCAGGTAGTCTTCACCCACCAGCAGCGGGCCATCGACCATACGGATTTCCTGATCGGCAAACAGCCCGATCACCGGCTGCTTGACCGGAAACTCGGCGGCCTTACTGGTGTATTCCGCCAGTACGCTAACCATCTCGGTCGGGATGACGGCGCGGCCCCACGGCGTCGCGCTGGCATCGGAATACCAATTGGAGTTCTCGGTGATGCCTTCGAGCTTCTGGTTCAACGAGAAAGGGTAGAGCTCGCCCATATGCTGGTCAGCATCCATGCGCACTTTCTCGTCTACCGCGCCCTTCATGCCCACGTGCAGATCAGACAGAATCACTAACTTCTCTGGTGCACGCAGCTTGGCCATACGCTCATACAACAGGCTTTCACCTGGCGCTGCGCCGATGCTGGCGCTGGCTTCCAGTACTGCTGTGCCGTCGGCTTTCTCAGCCCAGCAGCGCACGCGGGTAGCGCCCGGCGCAGGGCGCTCAACGAAGGCACGAACCTGTTCGCCCTCGACCACCATGTTCTGGAAGTGCGCTGAGAAACAGCCGCGCTCAAACCATTCCTGGCCCCAGATCTCGACCAGCATCGGGGTGAACATGCTGAAATGCGTAGGCCCTTCAATCGGGCCCGCACGAAAGCCCAGCTTCTCGGCCATGCTGTCGTCGTGAATCGAGGTGTGGCCGCTGTATTCCTGATCGGCCAGCATTTGTTTCGGCTCGCGCAACGGGCCGCAAAGGTAAAGCGGGGTATCAAAGCTCATGTGCAACTCCTGTAATCAATCGGTGCGGCCCTCTGGAAAAAAGGCTGGTCTGCCTGGCTTCTCAGAGGGGACCTGGTGCTGTGCGGCGCTTAGCCCAGCATGCCAGCCAGACGCTGACGAATAATGCCGTCGGCTTCGGCCATGATGCGGTCGATCAGCACTTTGGCGGTGGGGATGTCGTTGATCAGGCCTGCGACCATGCCGCAAGACCAGGCACCGGCATCCATGTCACCGGTTTTCATGATCTTCGGGTACACGCCAGCGACTTCATCGACGATATCTTCAAACTTGAGATCGGCACCCAGGCGGCGCTCTTTCTCCAGCAGGCGCTCAACGGCATCGTTGACCATCACCCGCTCGGTATTGCGCAGTGGGCGCATGACCAGGCGGGTATCCAGCTCGCTGGCCGCGACAATGGCCGCCTTCACGTTCTCGTGTACGGGGGCTTCCTGAGTAGCGATAAAGCGCGTGCCCATGTTCATGCCCTCGGCGCCCAGTGCCAGCGCGGCAACCAGCGAGCGACCATCGGCCATGCCACCGGAAGCAACAAAGGGGATTTTCAGCTCTTCTGCCGCGCGGGGCAGCAGAATGAAGTTGGGGATGTCGTCTTCACCGGGGTGACCGCCACATTCAAAGCCATCCACGCTGACCGCATCACAACCAATCGCCTCGGCCTTGAGCGCGTGGCGCACGGCGGTGCACTTGTGGATTACTTTAATGCCGTTTTCCTTGAGGATCGGCAACCACTTGGCCGGGTTGTTACCAGCGGTCTCGACCGCTTTCACGCCGCCCTTGATCAGCGCTTCGATATAGCCAGGGTAGTCGGGCTGTTTAACCGAGGGCAAAAAGGTCAGGTTCACGCCGAATGGCTTGTCGGTCATCTCGCGGCAGCGGCGGATCTCTTCGGCCAGCGCCTCGGGGTTGGGCTGCGTCAGTGCGGTGATCATGCCCAGGCCGCCGGCATTGGCAACCGCAGCGGCCAGCTCGGCGTAACCAACGTGATGCATGCCGCCCTGAATGATCGGATGCTCGATGCCAAAGAGTTCTGTGATACGGGTTTTCATGATGCGCAAGCCTCGCCTGTGCACTTACGGAGTAGGTGCAGGAATATGGGTAAGTTAACCCGTTGAGTTTAGGCGGGGCGGGTTAAGCGGGGCAAATACTCGGTTGCGCGTTATTCATGCCGGTTATGAAGCGGAGTCGTTTTGCTATCTATCAAGTCCGGCGGCGGCGCGCCAACTGCCGACAATACAGGCGTTGCGCGATATGATGGCCCGTTAACAGCCGCTGGGCGGCTACCTCATCGACAGGAAACCAGCATGAAATTCATCAAGTTCAGTGCCATATTGGCGTTCGCCGCCGTGCTCAGTGCCTGCGGCGGCCACGATTATGAAGGCGTCTATGAAACCCGCGCCGGCTCCAACAACGAATTGCTCAACTCCTTCGTCGAGATGGCCGGTGGCGAGAAGCTGGTGATTGGCTCGGACTATATCGAGTCACAGGGCAAGCGCACCCTGTTTGATGAGATCTTTGAGCGTGAGTCGGCAGGTGAGCACTACCTGGTATTCAAGACCGGTGAGACCGAAGAAGTCTGGAAGATAGTGGATAAAAACACCCTGATGCAGGGCGGCGGGCTAATGAGCATCAAATTGGTGCGGGTAGACTAGCGTCACATCTGCGCGGCCTGGCAAGCAGGCAAACCGTCCGCCTTGCGGCTGCGAACATAAAACAATCAGCAAGATAACAAGAGAGTCACGATGTCCCAGAGTACGAACCGTCCCAACATGGTACTGACCGTGTTGTGCGGCACCCTTACGTCCCTGGTGGTGATTGGTTTTGCCCGCCTGGCCTATGGAGTAATCCTGCCATCGATGCGCAGCGACCTTGGGCTTTCGTACCAGCAAGCTGGCTTGCTCAGCACGGTAGCCGCTTTGTCTTATGTGTGCTTTGTACTGGCCGGTGGTTTGGCTGCTGCGCGCTGGGGTGCCAAGGCCTCTATTCTGTTTGGCATGCTATTGGTGGCGGTGGGCTTTGCCGGGCTGACACTGGCAGCCAACTTTTGGCTGATCGCTGTGCTGATGGCCCTGCTGGGCATTGGCGCGGCCTTTGCCTTTGCCCCCATGATCGCGCTGCTGGCCGCCTGGTTCCCGGACCACCGCGGCCTGGTGATCGGCTGCATGAGCAGCGGTGTGGGTATCAGTGTGCTGGTGACTGGGCTGCTGGTGCCGCAGCTGTTTGCCATGTTTGGCGAGCAGGGCTGGCGAGTCAGCTGGGGTGTGTTCGCCGCTACTGCCTTTGCCGTCAGCGCCATCATCTTTGTGTTTGTGAAGAACCCGCCGCAGAGCGCGGCGAGCGAGCGCGGCCCGATACCCGCTGATGAAAAGTGGCTGATCTACCGCAACCCACGGGTGCTTATTGTCGCCGCTACCTACGGCATTATCGGCCTGGGCTATATAGTGCAAACGGTATTCATGGTCAGTTTTATGGTCGAGAGCGGCTTCACCGAGGCCCTGGCCGGGCGCTATGTCGCCATGATGGGCCTGCTCTCGATCTTCGCTGGGCCGCTGTGGGGCTGGGTGTCGGATTTCTGGGGCCGTGGTAACGCGCTGGCTATAGCCCTTTTTCTGGTCATTGTGGCCGTGGGCTTGCCGCTGATCGGCCAGACGCAGTCTTTCTTCTTCTGTCACTACCTGCTGGTTGGCATGTCGCTCAACGGCGTGTTCTCGATGATTCAGACCAGTGCTACGGATCAGGTCGCCCCGCGCTACATTCCCATCGCCTTTAGCTTTGCCACGCTGTTTTTTGCTGTCGGGCAGTTCCTGGGTCCGGCGATTGCTGGCTGGCTGATTGAAACCACAGAGAGCTTTATCGCGGCCTTCACCTTTACCGTGGTGGTACTGTCGATTGGCTTTGGTCTGGCGCTGCTGATTCGGCGCTTTCCGAAAGAGCTGGCGGTGGGCGAACCGAGTGAAATGTTAGCTGAGGCCACGGCAGATACCGAAAAATCTGCTTAAGCCTCAATGCCGTCGTCTGGCTCCAGCGAGGCGGTACGAAACCTCAGCCCTGAGCCAGTTGCTGCAGCGAGTGGCTGAGATTTTGTTGCGCTTTCGGCTCCAGCCGCTGTTGCAGGGCGGGCGTTTGGTAGAGTGGCTGGCGCGCCAGAAACCCTTGCAGGATGTGGGCTCGGCCAGCGCGAAAGGCAGCCTCGGGCACATGGGCATACTCCTGCCGCACCTGCGTTTCATACTCCGCAAAGCGGGCGCGCTCGGCGCCGAGAATCGCCAGATCAATATCCACCAGCAAGGCTTCATCTGCCGTCTTGGGCCGGGCATCGTGACGGGTAATCAGGATCAGGCGCTGGATGGTTGCCACCCGTTCCGCATCCACACCCGCTTGCCGCAGTGCGGCTACCGCCCAGTCTGCACTGCGTGCTTCGTTGTCTGTGGCAAACACATCGTAAATGGCATCATGAAACCACAGCGCCATTTCCACCTCGCCGGGCTCTTGCGCGTGCGAGCGATAGCGGTCAAACAGGCTCAGGCACTCGGCCAGGTGCTGCTGCGTATGATAATAGCGCTGCGGTTCTGCGTAGGCTGCGATCAAGCGCTGCATCAGCTCATCGCCGCTACCGGCAACGCCCAGCGCGGCCCAGCAACGGCTCCAGGAAGAGGTTAGTCGCTCGTTCATAGTGGACTTGCTCCGCTTAGTGAATGCTGCCGCCCATACCTTGCAGCAACAACCAGCCGATAGCCGTCAGAACCAGGGGCGTTACGCCGACCACCAGCCCCGCCTGCATCGCAAAGCTGGACATGGGACTGGGCTTGAACGCCGCGTAGATGCAGGCCGCAACGCCGATGACGACCAGCGCTATGAGCGCCGGGATAGCGGTGATAGAAAGCAGTATGGCTAGAACAAACAGGGCGAGCAGTGCGGCAATACGTTTTCCCATAGTAGGCTCCATCCTTAAGCGGATTTGTCAGCGGCGTAGGCCAACACCGGATCTTCTGCCTGATGTTGTAACAGACTGGGCAGGCGGTTTTCGTCGGGCACATTGTCTTTGCACAGCAGCTCCCAGTGACCAAAAGAAAAGGGGCTGAAATGGATCACATCGAACAGGTGAGCAGCGGCACGGGCAATCCAGCCCGGTACCGACAGGCAGACCGCGTTCTTGTCCGAGTAGCGGCTACGCAGCGCGCGGATATAGTGCTCGAAACTGAGTGCCTTTGCTCCGCCAAGCTCATAGATGCGGGAGTGATCAAGACCAATCTCGCTGGCGTTGCCCATACATAACCGGGCTAGCGCCAAGCCTGCATCATCGACAGTCAATGCGGCAATATTGCCCCTGGCGGATGCCGGCACCACAAAGACCGGCAGCTTGGCAATCGCACGCAGCCACTCGGCACCAAAGCCGCCATCACCTTCCAGCAGGGAAGGGCGCGCAATGATCCAGTCACCTTGCGACGCCATGATCGCGCGTTCGCCATGGTATTTAGAGGTCAAAAACCGGCTTTTGCAGTCAGCGGAAAGCCCCAGCGCAGACACATGCACAAAGCGTTTCTGCGCCGCATGGCAGGCCTGCGCAAGGGCTTGCGGGGCCAGATGGTGAATCGCCTCATAGCTTTCGCCGCGACGCTGCCGAAGAATCCCCACGCAATTCAGGATCACGTCGTATTGTTCAACGTCCTGCGCCCAGTCTGCGCTGGACTGCCGCTCCTCAAGCCGATATCGCGCTTGCCTGAACTGGCTATCTGCTCTCGGGTTGCGGGTGCCAACAGTGACGTCCGCCCCTGCTATCGCTAAATGCTTGGCGGCATGCCGCCCGATAAAACCATGGCCACCAAGAATCAGTACTTTCAGGGTTGCTCCCACCGGCTGTCGTTCCTTGTTCAAGTAATCTGATGCGGATCTTGCCTGTTTCCCTGCCAGCCTTCTATTACGCAGTAGCGGTTTCAGCAAAAAAGGGCTTTAGTCTGAGCGGTTACCTGGCACGCGCGCGGCAGAAAATACCGCTGCTGCGTGCCTTACAACACTATTCAGTGCGGCGGCTAAGCATCGAGCGTTTTGGATTACAGACGGTCTTTAACTGCCAACAAACGTTTGATTCTGGGTTGGATGAACCAGATCCCCACCGGTAAAAACAAGAATGCCAGCGTGGTCCTCGCCTGCGAGCTCTCAACCCGCGATCTGGCTAATTCGCAGGCAACGAGTTTTTGCGCTACGTGGGTGCTGGTCAGGTACCAGGCGCCAACCATCAGGACAAGCATCGACCACACGAAGACCGACGGCGCGATTGAGGTCTGCGCAGACAGTTCCGGAGCCACAACTAACGGGACCACAAGCATCACGACCAGCAGCGCACAAAACAGGCTTTCGGCCCGTACTGGTCGATAACCACAAAGCCGTCCCAGGTCGACATTAAGCTGATAGAGCCAGAGCAGCTCAATAGTGGTTACCAGGGTGGCCAGAATATTGACTACTGCGGTACTGTTCGCGCTGTCGCTTGCCAGCAAACTAACCAGCCAATAAGCACCATAAAAAAGACAGAATAAAGCCAGCGGTGATGCGCCATAAAGCTTCTTCACAAACATCTCAACATGCGTCCTGTTCGGCTTTATTTCGTGTTATCGGTACAGGTTAAGCAACTGCTGCGCGTGTGCCCGCAATGCGTCTTTGAGTTCAGGCGGTTCCAGCGGCGATTGTCGACAGCGTGCATGATACGTCACTCACGCATTTCGCTCTGCCGCATGGGCATAGCGTCGATGGCCGAGAACAAGGTATCGAGATCCAGCGTATCTAACCGACGCTTGGTGCCGCCATCCTTGCCAATCAGGATGGTTTCACCCGCGTTCAAGGTGTATTTCGCCATCAGGGTCTCTCGCAAATCGGCTGTCAGATAGCCCTGATAGTTGGTCTTGATCGTCTGGCCGTTGATAACAAACCAGATGACATCGCGCTCATTTATCTCAGCAACGTTTTGCTCAAGTAACGCGGCCGCGTTGGCGCCAGCCTGCGGCTCGCTGACGATGATGATACGGTTTTGCCATTTGAGGCTGGTTATATCATTGAGCATGACTCGCTCCTGGCTTTGCGCAACAACGCTGAAGAGACACAGAAACAGGGTGAGCAGGTATTTCATGGTTGGCCTCAGCAGTGTTCTGGTGAATGGAAACGCCCGGCAGTGCCCCCGTCCACCCCTGGCAGCCGCAGGCTTTTGGCGTCAGATAGCCGCATATTGGGCAGCATGAGGCTTTTCAGGTTATTGGCACGCGAGTGATGACTATGATGAGCCATGGAAGCGACGGTGTAGCGCGTGCACCTGTTCGAAAAGCCCCGGAACGGGACCATCAACTACCAGGTTTGGCACTACTTCACCTATAGGTAGCGCTCGTACGGCAGGTGCTGGAACGCCGAGATCGGTAAGCCATTCGGTCAATTGCTCGGAGGAACTTACGTACACGATACGCCCCAGTCCGACCCAGCCGTGTGCTGCAGAACACATTGGGCAATGCTCTCCAGAAGTATAGACAGTTGCTTCGGCTCTGGCTTGCGCGGTCATATTCGCCGCCGCCCACCGTGCAATCTCGAACTCTGGGTGGCGGGTTAGATCACCGGAGGCAACGTGGTTGTGGTCTTCAAATAGAACCTCCCCGTCCGCTGCTACCAGTACCGAGCCGAATGGCTCGTCACCCAGCTCTAGCGCCTGCGTTGCAAGTTCTATGCAGCGATGCAGGTACTTTAGCTCTCCATCATTCACCATGATGCTTTCCTCGGATATTGGATATGGGGATCGGCGGCATAAAGGCCGCTAAGGCTAATGCCCGGCAGACGAATGTCGCTGGCCATAGTAGCCGCTCGCCTGGGCATGGTCACTCAGTCGTACTCTACTATCGGTTCAACCAGATCATCCAGAGCAGCGCCCAACCGAGGCCAGATGAAAGCAAAAGCCGTCGTTCTGTTGGATATGCATGTGGCAATGCTAATGGTTGGATGGGAAGGTTCATGATGAGGGACTGGGGGGGGCGGATGACAATCAATGCTGGCTTTGACCTGCTCATCCGCACCCAGTTGCTCGGCGATCTTGGTATTACGTCAGGCTGTTTCAGTATGTGAAGTGGGTGATTGATCTAAAGCGGTTTTAATATTACCTATCATCAGGAAATAGATGATGATGGGGCTTATTGGGGAGAATATAACGCTAAGCCCACACCACGAGAGCCAACTTTTACCCAGCCTACTCGCGATGATACCTAGCGAGATAAGCCAGGCCCACCCGGCTACCAGCATTAAAAGTAATGATACTACGGCGATAGCTAGAGCCAGGCCGCCTGGTTCAGTGCCCGGGTCAGAGAAAGCGGGTATTAACATAATTGGAATAGTGCACAGCATGCTGAGTGGATACGTAAAGTAAAAAACCTTTGCCAGGAAAGGGGTTATTTTTTATTGTTCATTATCGTTTCCTTTTTTATGTTGCTAGCGCCTGCCTGGCACACGATGTGTTGGCATGGCTTTTCCTTTTTTTGCCAAAACCAGGGCAGCTAATCACTGTCGTCGTTGAGGCATTTGTTAATGTGCGCGCAATCATATCGGTAACGAGGGTCAGATAAAAAAGTCTGGCTTTGACTTGCTCATCTGACCTCGATCATCCCCCAACATCGACACCCGCCCTGTGCAGCGCACAATAAGTGCAGGCTAGACGTAAGTTGGTTAAAATTTATACGCTAAGCATAATGACAAAGCAGACGATCCACACTGCAAAATAGGCGTAATTATGCTTTAGCGCTTTGGCTCGCTGAAAGAGATACACCGGAACCAGCCAAACCCACCCCTTGAACTTATCAATATTGTGCCCGGCATTGGTTAATCGTTTGCTGTCGAATAGTGAGAGTGCAATATTCAGGGCCACTGTGACATACCAGAATTCAGCATCGTATATGGCTTCTTCGACTCGGTACTCGTTGTCACCGTAAATAATTCCAGCCAAAAACCCTTCAAGAAATAGACCAATAAGCGGCGCAAAGGCAAGAAACCAGACAATTGTGTTATTAACGCCTTCCCCGGTAAGCGGTGGTGGTGAGGTATCGTCGAGGTGAATCTTCAGTGCCGTATTTTCGACCTTCATCCAATCAGGAAACCCTTTTTGCCAAATAAATGACCCTTGAGAAACGGTTCCATTGGTTATCAATTCAATTATTTCACTTTCAGAAACGCCTCCCTTTCTCACTCCATTGACTTCATAAAACCAAGGTAGCGTTTGAGGCTCTATTTCTTCTACGCGATTCATCTTTGCTTTTTTCCGTATGGTTTATTTAACGCCCGATCTTACGGGCTGGTTTGCATTCGCGGAGCGGGGGAGAGCTTGTCCCGTGTAGCGACTGACTAGGTGCTTCTTAACTCAGGCTTATGCGCAATTGCCGATTAACTAATCGATGCCCTCATCTCGAATTCAAAATCATCTGCTCTTACTGAACTCCAGGCAGGTGTTTCTATAAGCATACCGTTTGGTTAAGGAGCGGACTTCTGCCGGTCCCAAGTGAACGTAGTGAACGGTTTGCACCCGTTATTAGGCCTATGTAATCATTGATAACCTGCAAGCTCGCGAAGCTCTATTGCTCTGGAGATGTTTAGCATCATTGGGCAATATGAGTACATCGGAGAGCCTATATAAGAACCAGAAAGCTCACAGTGGCTATCTCGATAGGCTATCCAAGCCTGCTGTGTCTTCTCAAATTTCAGAGCGTCATCAGTAGAAGAGGCGGAAATATACTTATAAATTGTTCTGTAAAGCAATGTTATTTCTTTTTTTGCACTGTCAGATGCAAGTTCTGCACAGCCGTGAACGACATTATTATTTATAGGTGCTTGCTCATCTACGCAAGTAGAATAGATAGCGTAATGGTCAATTAAACTGTCTTCTGCATTAGCGTAGAAGCTTAAAGTTAGAAAAAGTAATGACGCGAGAACTTTTGATGGTGTTGGCACGACACTTCCTTTTTGGCCTAACGTTTGGTTAAGGGGCGGGCTTTAGCCCGTCCCAGTGAGCGAAGCGAACGGTTTGAACCACTTGTTAGGCTTTACTCATATTTCAGGTGGATTTTTTCTGTTGCGCTATCGGCCATTCTTTGTGAGCCAAATATAGCAGTGCAAAAAAATTTGCTACCGGCACTAAGAAAAGCAAGCCAATAAAACCCTTAAAGCCTGCGCGTGAAAATACCCGCCAGCCCGCAAAGCCGATTAAAGCCCAGATTGCAATGAGAATTAGATATGCCATTAAACTTTCTCCTTAAATTCTGGCCACTCGGAAAATGCCAAGTACAGTAAAAATGCAAGATTCAAAGCTGGAAGCCAGAATACAAATTTCGGCGTGTCTTTAAAGCCAGCCTTATCGTATATTTTTGAGATTGCATACCCGCTGGCTAGCCACATTGCGAGTACAACTATTAGTTCTATTACCACCATTTGTTTCTCCTTATTGGTGTTTATGGGTTCCGTTGTGTAGGACTTTGGTTTTGGTCTAACGCCCGCCATCACGGGTGATGGCGGGCGCGAAGCACAGGTTTTGGCGCCCGGTGCATGGCCTTTTTATGTTCAGTTACGGCTGAGCCTCACATGCTGAGAAGTGCAATCAACTGTAGAAACAGTTCCCATGAAAGCATTTAGCTTTACCCCGCACTTTTCGATGTTCAGTCCATTATTGCCATCGCTTGATATGTTAGTCACATACGGACCTGCGGTGGTGCAACCTGCCACCGAAGCAACCAAAAACAGGGCTGCTGCCAACTTATTCATACCTTCTCCCTACTTCACTTAGTGTGTAAAATATAGCGTAGAGCTTTGCGGCGATTTTGTAGCCGCGAAGCGGTGGAGAAATTGTCCGACAAGAGCGACTTGTTAAGTGATTCCCTGCTCATGACCATTCCTCCAACTCCGAACTGCTTCCGTGGCTAAATCCCCCAAGCTTTTGGTCTCATCTCGGCCTATATAATTGGACTGGCTTCCAATAACTATCGGTGCTGAATAATGTATGTCGTACGCCAGTTTGCTAAGGTAATCGTGGCCGCCGGATTCGTAGAGCATTCGTTCGCTGTCGTCGAGTTCAATCATGTAGCTATAGCCAACGAAGCTGTGATTGCAGTTTGCATCCAAGTAGAGCTTTCCTTCATGTTCGAAGAGGAACCACTCCTGTTCTTGATGATCGATTACTCTCATAGTGGCTTCACTTAACAGTGATTAGATCGCACGCGGTGTTAATGCATAACCGCGCGTTCGATATAACTCCGCATCGGAGTATTCAGGCGTGCTGTTTTTTGCTTTTAAATTCATTGGTTTGCAGGCTCCGCTTTGGTGTCTTGTGTATTCGCGCGACGTCGATATTTCACGCAGGCATTACTACCTCATCCCATTTGGGTAGCGTCCTGTTGGAGGGCGCTAAGGCATAGTTTTTTGAGAAGGGAGTGGTGCTGGAGGTGTGGTGATGGTCCGGCAGTTCCTTTGCTCTGGTCTGAGCATAGTGCAGGCCTTCGGCCAGTTCTAGTGCTTTTTTGCCATCATTGGGTCTAGGCGGACAGAGGAGTGGTCTGTATGTGCAATAGAGTTTGCACTTTAGCGCGATAGAGTCAGTTGCCGCGTCTTGTTACTTGGCGTCTTTCGCTATGGCGTTGGTCGCTATGCCGGCAGCGCAGCGGGGGCAGAGGCAGGCTTTGTTGATTTGCTCGGGCGGGATTTGTGCCAGGGCTTCTTTGCTGACGGCTACATTAAAACACCAGCAAGGTGCGGTGGTCTCCGCGCCGTCTGCGAGATTGCACTGGTTGGCGTTGCCGCAGAGCGGGCAAAGCTCAGTCTGGATTGGCTGCATCTTTATTTACTCCGTGTGGCAACTTGGGTTTTGAGCGGCCTGCAAGCTGATTCTGGCTGTTTTGCCGGGTGGCGCTGAAAACTCTGTTACCTGATATGTGGTAAGGTGCCCGCCCTGGCATACGAGTTACCAAGCAGTCTTCTCCAGCTTGACCAGTTCGAGCGTCTTCTTCTGGCGTTTCTCGAGATCTCGCGTTTTACCGGCGGCCTGCCCGCCTTTGGCCTTCTGTTTCACCCACAGATGCAGCCTTCATCACTGCGCCTTCGGTATACCGACATTAGTGCGCATCACCATAGAGCTTGAGGGTTTGACCGCTGCCGGTCGAGCCGCGCTCTTTTCCGCGTTTCATCTTCGTTTGGTCAACGCTGGCCCAGCGAACGATACATCGCCTGAAAATAGGAGTCATTATGACTTTTAGAGTTGCCATTCTCGGTGCCGGCCCTAGCGGCCTGGCCCAACTACGTGCCTTTGAAGCAGCCCGCCGCGACGGTGCTGAAATCCCCGAGATCGTTTGTTATGAAAAACAGAGTGATTGGGGCGGCATGTGGAACTACACCTGGCGCACCGGTCTGGATGCTTACGGTGAGCCGGTGCACGGCAGCATGTATCGCTATCTCTGGTCCAACGGCCCCAAGGAATGCCTGGAGTTTGCTGATTACAGCTTTGAAGAGCATTTTGGCCGCCCAATCCCGTCTTACCCGCCGCGCGCGGTGCTACGCGATTACATCATGGGCCGCGTGGCCAAGAGCAACATGCGTCAGTACATCCGCTTCAATACGGCGGTGCATTGGGTAGCGCATGACGAGAGCACCGGTAAGTTTGCGGTGACCGTGCGTGATCTCAAGCAGGATGAGATGAGCACCGAGGAGTTCGATCATGTGATCGTCGCAACCGGTCATTTCTCGACGCCCAATGCGCCTTACTTTGAAGGGCTGGAGCAGTTCCCGGGCCGTGTGCTGCACGCACATGATTTCCGCGATGCCTGCGAGTTCAAAGGTAAGGACCTGCTGTTGATCGGTAGCAGCTACTCGGCAGAAGACATCGGCACCCAGTGCCACAAGTACGGTGCCAAGTCGGTTACCTTCAGCTATCGCTCCAAGGCG
Organism: Pseudomonas sp. 5Ae-yellow; assembly: GCF_014077575.1. Taxonomy (NCBI): domain Bacteria; kingdom Pseudomonadati; phylum Pseudomonadota; class Gammaproteobacteria; order Pseudomonadales; family Pseudomonadaceae; genus Pseudomonas; species Pseudomonas sp. 5Ae-yellow. The sequence continues at coordinate 136,580 of NZ_JACGWE010000005.1, forward strand.
ATGGGGTTTGATTGGCCGGAGTCCTTTGCCGAGGTCCCGCTGCTGACCGGTGTGACCGGCAAGACCGCGCATTTCAAGGATGGCACCAGCAAAGACGTTGACGCGATCATCCTCTGTACCGGGTATCAGCATCACTTTCCCTTCCTGCCCAACGAGCTGACGCTGACCACGCACAACCGTCTTTATCCAGAAGGTTTGTACAAAGGCATTGTTTCGCTGGCCAATCCCAAGCTGTTCTTCCTGGGTATGCAGGATCAGTACTACACCTTCAATATGTTTGATGCGCAGGCATGGTATGCCCGCGACATCATGCTGGGCCGCATCACGCTGCCCGCTGCCGATGTGATGAAGGCCGACACCGAGCAATGGGTCGCCCGTGAAGAGCAGGTGGCTGATCCCTTTGAGGCGATCGACTTTCAGGCTGCTTACATAATCGATCTGCTGGAGCCTACCGATTACCCGGCCTTTGATGTGACCGGCGTAGCGGACATCTTCAAGGAGTGGGAGCACCATAAGGAAGCGGACATCCTCGGCTACCGTAACAAGAGCTACCGCTCGACCCTGACCGGCACCCTGGCGCCGGTGCACCACACGCCCTGGATGGATGCGATGGACGATTCTCTGGAGGCCTTTCTGGCCAAAGAGACGGCCAAGCCAGCCAAGGAACCCGCATGAGTCAGCCGAGCCTGAGTCAGGCGCGGTCACGTTTCACCGCCAGTAGCATTCGGTGGGGCTTTATGTGGGCGCTGTGGTGCGCGGTCCTGTGGGGCGCCTGGTATATACCGGGTTCAGCGGTCTGGTTTGAAGCGCCCTATGTTGACCTGACCTTCGATACCAACGCGGAGTTCTTGCTGGCGGCCGCCGTGCTCACGACCTTCAATGCCATCGGCGTGTTGTTCTTTCTGTTTGTCTGGAACGGCGTGTTAGGCAAGTTGGGCGAGTACGTGCGCACGCTCAGGCAAATGCGCTACATCTCCAAGTGGTTCTTCATCGGCGCCATTTTTGGCGGCCCGATGGCGATCTTTGGCTCCTATCTGGCGATTGGTTACATCGGCGGGGCCTTTGCGGCCATCTCGGCGCTGATGTATCCCATTGTTGGCGCTACCCTGGCGCGGCTCTGGTATCAGGAGAAGATTACCCGGCGCGCAGCCGTGGGCATCTTTATCATCCTGGCCGGTGGCATAACCGTATATGCGCCCGGCATCATCGCTGAATTCAACGGTACCGGTGACGCCGGCTGGTTGGGTTATCTTGGCGGTGCCATGGCGGCGATTGGCTGGGGCGTTGAAGGCGCCATTGCCGGTCGTGGGCTGGATGTGGCTGACCCGGATGTGGGCATTACGGTGCGCTTTACCGCCGAAGTGCTCTACTGGGTGCTGCTGATCCTGCCAGCCATCTGGCTCTTTACCGATCAACCGGTAGTCGAGCTGGTGGTGGCCACGTTTAACTGGGCTGCTATTGGCTGGCTGAGTCTGGCGGGCGTCACCTTCGCCTTCTGCTACGTCTCCTGGTACAAGTCGTTCCCGCTGATTGGCGTGGGGCGTGGGCAGGCGATTGCGGCCTTGTACGGTCTCTTTGCGGTGATCTTCCTCGCCGCCTTTACGCTCAAATTCCCGGAATGGAACTTCCTCGCTGGCCTGGTGCTGTTTGTGTCCGGTGGCTTTGTGATGTTTACCGAGAGTGACGACGTGCTGGAAGTGGTACGGGCCGTATCGACCGACAGCGAAAAAGCCAACGCCACCGCGAATGCGGGCAACCTGTGAGCATTGGAGCAAACCATGAATAGATTGCACATGAAGGGCCGTATTCTGCAGCTGATCCACGATCAGCAGCATCACGGCATCTGGGACTGGCAAGTGACCGACGCGCTGATGGCCGAGTACGGACTTAGCGGCGCCTACTGGCGCGGCAATACGCGCGTCACCCTGACCGACCTGTTCTCCAGCGGCATCATCGAGAGCGTTGAAGAAACCCTGGATGACCAGGCCTACTTTGGCGCTGGCCGTGTGTTGTTCAAGTTTCGGCTGAACGACTTTGGTCGACAACGCATGCTGGATACCGCACTGGTTTAATAACCGGTGCGCCCATACCTTTTATTGAGGAGATATCATGTCTGATTTCTGGGGTTTTCCCGGCGCGGATATTCTCGCCGTCGTGGTGATCATCGTGCTCAGTAGCCTGGCGCTGTACCAGGCTCGCACCTTTGTCACCAAGATCTAAGTGTTGCCTGTCTGCCGCCTAACCTGGCGGCAGGCATTTCCTGCTGCTCTCTGATTAAAATAGTGTCCCAGTGGATGTCAGCATTAATGCTCACGGGAGCAGATCAGCAACCCCTTCAGCCTTCCGGCTTAGACTCAGTCCAGCTTGCGCCGGTATTCGCTAAAGTCGAATTGCGGTTCACGAAATCGTTGTAATTCCAGTGTCCGTTCCAATTCTCCAACACGTATTTCACGCGCTGTGACAAGAAGAAATACAGGCAGGTTATGCTTGTCGGTATCAGGGCAATCACGCTCAATATGATGTCTTCAGGGAAGTAGAGAAGGTCAATTACCGCACCTATAATGCCTAGCGTAACCTGCCCGAGTAGCGCATACCGCAGCAACATGGTGTTGCGTCTGTTGCGTTGACTGGCAAAGAGCAGACGTACGGCAAAGATGGAAACCACAAGCGAAGCGAACAGCGCGGGCATAGCACTAAAGAATGCCAGCCAGTAGGTTTGCAAGTCGTACCATAGCGACGGTTGGAAATACTCTCCAATGACCGGGTAGATCAATATTGCGGTGATAATGGGGCCGAGTATCAGGCCGATATAGAAATAGAAGAGCCACCCGCCTATCGCCATTTTCCTCGTGCTGTATACGATCAGCGCAACCAGAATGAATGGCATTAGTCCGGTCGTAGCACCTCTGAAGGGTTCGTGTTGCTGAGCTATCGCTAGGGCCGGCGTCATGGTGGTGGCAGCCAAGAACATTCTTATTTTCATTGTTATCTCCCTTTCGTGACCATCTGTTGGCGCCATCAACGGGCTTTCTCTGGCCGTTGATGGCTAAGTGCGTCAGTTAGTCAGCAGGCCGTCATTCTTCATGCGCGCCACCAGAGTACGGTAGGTGTTCTGGTAGATGTCTCTTTCGACTTTCATCGGGTTGTCCGAGAAGGGCATGGCCAGCAGCATAGGTAGCCACATGACCATGGTCGCAGAGTCGGACACATCATATGTGTACTCCTGCTCGCCATCTTTGGCGGTGGCCTTGAGGTGAACGCGCAATGTTGCCCACGAAGGAATGACGCCAAAGGTGAAGCCGGTGATCATTGCCGGGATGCCGGCACCGGGAGTGCTGTGATTCACGGCTACGCCTTCGATGACCACATCTGCCTGCTCTGCTGTATCGACAATATCGCAGCAGCCGGATGAGCGAATAGCCGTGTCAAACTGGCCCTTGTGCAAGGGATTTCGTTCGACGCCGCGCCAGGTGCTGAAGACCTTGATGCGCTCCTGGTTTTCCACGCTATAGCTTGCGCTATCGAGGGTGGGTAGGTCGTTGGCTTTAAAGGCGGCGCATCCTGAGGTCATCAGGATTGATGTGATAACAAGCATTCCCAGCATTTTCATTGTGTGTCTCTTCTTTTTGTTTGTGCTTACTAATGGGTTAAGAGTGGCTGGCAATGGCCCGCCGAAATACCGCTTTAAGGCTGTAATCCTGGTTGCGTTCTCCTCGGTGGTTTCCGCCACCACGGCATATGTAGGTTTGCTATCAGTGCCTGCAGGCGGTATCTGGCCGGCCGCAGATGAGGGCGGATGGGCTGGATGTTGTGGGGGGAGGGCAGCGTAGTACTCGGTGGGTGTTGCAGCTGGCAGATCCCTTGCCTGAGCAAAGAATAGTGCAGGCCGGTTTTCATTAAAAGTGTTTTTCGGCGGCCGCTCGTATCCTTTTACAGGTGAGTCGGCTGCTGCTTACTCTTGATCTCGGGTGCCTAAATGTCGCTTATCAGTGCGGAGCATCCGAGTGGTTCGCCATCTCGATGAAGCCCGAATACAGTTTGATACTGCAGAAAGCTGTATTGCTTGCATTCATCCTGCGCGTATCGCCGTCGGTTACCGTGTTGTTGGCGACCAGCAGAAAAAGACACGGGTAAGGCCCCATGCTCACCATAGAGGTAGGTTGTGGCGCAGGCTGCCGGTGTTTCCGCTGTCGCAACGCCTTGGCTGAATCTCAGGTGGCGTATAGTAACGGCACTCATTCCCCCGTGGTGACCAGCCCCTATGAATACGCCGTTAAATGCCAACAGTGGAATAAGCACGCTGCTGCCTTTCTTTCGCCCTTATCGTCGCCAGATGGTGCTGGCGCTGATCGCCCTGGTGGTAACCGCCGGCACTATGCTGAGTTTGGGCAAGGGCGTGCAGTTTCTAATTGATCAGGGTCTGGCGTCTGGTTCCGAGGCGGGGCTGACGCAGGCGCTGATGATCTTCACCGGCCTGGTCTTTCTGCTCGGCGTTGGTAGTTTCTGTCGCTTCTATCTGGTTTCCTGGATTGGCGAGCGCGTGGTAGCGGACATTCGCAAAGCGGTGTTTGCGCATCTTCTGACCCTGTCGCCGTCGTTTTTTGAAGATAACTCGCCGAGTGAAATTCAATCGCGCATTACTGCAGATACCACCTTGCTGCAGAGCGTGATCGGTTCTTCTTTTTCGATTGCCTTGCGCAGCAGCCTGATGTTGGTCGGCGGGATTCTGTTTCTGCTGGTCATGCACTTTAAGCTGACGCTGATTTTGCTCGCCTGCGTACCTTTTGTGATCGCGCCCGTGGTGTATTTTGGGCGTCGCGTGCGGCGTTTATCCCGTGACAGTCAGGACGAGATTGCCAGTGTGGGGCGCTACCTGTCCCAGGCGTTGCGGCATATCAAGGTGGTGCAGGCCTTTACCCATGAGCAGCACGATATTCAGCGCTTCTCCAATACGGTAGATCGCGCCTTTGAGGTCAGCGTAAAACGTATTCAGCAGCGCTCCTGGCTGACGCTGGTGGTTATCCTGCTGTCGATGAGTGGCATTGGGGTGATGCTGTGGTTTGGCGGCAAGGACGTCATTTCCGGCGCTATGAGTGCCGGTGATCTGGCCAGCTTTCTGTTTTATTCCATTATTGTTGCCGGCGCCGTTGGCGCTATCTCTGAGGTGATGGGCGAGTTGCAGCGTGCAGCGGGTGCGGCTGAACGCATTATGGAATTGCTCAGTGCGCGCAGCGATATCGTCAGCGGTACGCTGGCGTTCCCGGCTGGGCAGCTTGGCGCTGTTGATCCGGGCGAGGAGGTGATTCGTTTTGAGCACGTTGAGTTTCGCTATCCCACACGCCCCGATCACGCTGCTTTGAAGAACCTGTCCTTCTCCATAAAGCAGGGCGAAATGCTGGCATTGGTGGGGCCTTCCGGTGCGGGCAAGTCGACCTTGTTCGAGTTATTGCTGCGCTTTTACGATCCACAGCAAGGCGCGATCTATGTGGCTGGGCACGACATCAGGCAATACGCATTGGCCGATTTGCGCCACGGCTTTGCGCTGGTCCCGCAGGAAACAGTGCTGTTCGACCAAAGTGTCGACGATAACCTGGGTTACGCCAATCGCAGCGCGAGCCAGCACGATATTCAACAGGCGGCCGAGCAAGCCAATGCCCACGAGTTCATTACCCGGTTGGATAAAGGCTATGAGACGCGCCTGGGCGAAGATGGCGTGCGGCTATCTGGCGGACAACGGCAGCGGGTCGCCATCGCGCGGGCCATTCTGAAAGCCGCACCGATTCTGTTGCTGGACGAAGCCACCAGCGCGCTGGATGCCGAGAGTGAGAACAAGGTCCAGGCAGCGCTTGAGCCGCTGATGAAAGGCAAAACCACGCTGGTTATCGCCCACCGGTTGGCCACAGTGCTGAATGCCGACCGGATTCTGGTATTGGATCAGGGCGAAATCATCGCCCAGGGCACTCATACAGAACTGCTTGAGAGCTGTGCTTTATATAAGCGATTGGCCGACTTGCAGTTTAGTCAGAACGAGATGGCGCTGACGGAACATCGCAGCGCAGCGAAGGCTGTGCACCCGCATGGATAGCGAGTAAACCGCTCGCTATCCATGCATTCGTTATTGGGTCTTTCTGTGCGCCTGAATGCATTCTACCGCTGCATAGTATTTCTCGTAGTCGTACGCGATTAGCAGGTAATCGATATCCGTTGAATAGGATTGAAAGACACTTTTGCAGAAGCCGCGGTTATAGGTGGCGCCCATTGTCAGGTCGTCGGTAACCAAGGGGTTGGTTATGCCTAGCTCTGATCTGATCAGGCCCTCCACGACCAAGCTGGAAGTGGATACCGGGTTGTCAGGGTCAATGGCCGTCAATATGACGTGCGATAACATCAGCCAGGACGAGGACGCCTGCGACAGTGCAATAAAGGGAACCCAGTCACTGGTTAAGAGCGTTGGCTTATCGGTCGTCAGACGAGCAGAAAAGTGGTGGGTGTCGTTCGGCACCCTTGCCAGTCCGGGGAAGTGCTTCAGCGTGGCGGTGATACCAGCGGCCTCCAGCCCCTGGATATAGGGCTTGGCGACCCGCACCACCTCTGTTGGAGCGGCGGATATAGCGCGGGTGGCAATGAGCGAGTGGAAATCCAGGGCACCGGGTGGGCCCTCGGGTTTTAGATCGACCACCGGACTGAAATTTACTGTTACGCCAATGTCTCGCAGGCCTAGTCCTTGTTTGTAGCCATAGAGGTAACTGGATTCGCTATCGGTTTGTACTGTCGCTAACGCAGGCTGGTGCGGCAACAGCGGCGACAGCCGCGACACGGGCCCGCCTTCCTGATCGGTAGTCACGATCAGAGGGGCGAGTCCGTGCTCGGCCCTGATCTGCTGAAGCTCGGCAACAAACGCGGTCAAGGATTGCCGTGTTTCGCCTTTAATATTGTGGCCGGTCAGGAAGACGCCGGCGATGTCGTTGGCGACCAGCTGCTTGATTTCGGCCTTGTCGTTAAAGCCGATAATCAGCCGGCGGTTGATCGTTGAATATTCCTCGCCGAGGTTGGCCCGGATCGCCTCTCGCGCCTGGCGGAAGCGGAGTTCTTCCACGCTGGCCGTGGTGACGAGTGTGATGGTGCATACCACCAATATGGCCTTTATTGCGCGACGGCGAATCCCCATTGCTGCGCCCAGAATGAAGAGTGCGAATACCAGGAAAAGCACATATTCGCTTTTTCTGATTGGCAGTAGGTGTGGGTCTTTCAAGTTCAGGCACCAGAGCACGCCAATACTCAGCAAAATGCCAGTTACTAGCATCAGAATACGTTGCTTCACGCAGACCTCTTTTTAAGTGCACGCGCCGTTGAGCGGATCAGTCGGGGGAAGATCATGGCAACCACAATCATGGAGCGCGCCTTGCGGTGTTACTGTCGCGGGCCAACTCGGCGGCCCAGGGTTGGCCAATGTAGTGGGAATAGAACAGGTTGTTGAACAGGCCTGTGGGGTCATACTGCTGCTTCACCTGCGCAAATTCGGTCCAGCCAGGATAGCTGCGTTGAAATTGTGCAAGGCTAGGGAAACGCTGATAGGCCAGGTAGTAAGAGCCGTTGTGTGCTTGTGCGCTATCGACCAGCGCGCGTGTCCAGTTTTGTGCGTGTTCTATCGCAGCGGGCTCCAGCCCCATGTTGATGTACAGCACGATGGCGATGCTGTCGTGTTGCCCATAGGGCAGCAGGTTGTCGTTGTTCTGCTTCAGGTAACGCAGCGTCACGCTCAAGAGGTTGACCTGGTGCTCCAGTAAAATAGCTTTCATAGCGTGCATGAAGGCTGGGAACTGGTCCAGTGGCACGAAATACTCCTGCAGAATGTCGGTATCCGTTTCGCTGTAATAGTCGAGGAAGTGGATCGGCGGGCGCATGGCATTGTTGCGCGATAACGTCACCGTTCTGTCCGTTCGATCCATTAGCGACTGCTGCAGTTGCCAGCGCAGCGCCTTGCCATAAGGGCTGCTGCGCGATAGATCAAATAGAATGGCGTTGCGGGTAATGTGCTGCTCCTCTTGCAGCGCCGCGTTACTGGCTGGCGCGTCGGTTGGAACGTAGTCGATCGAGAAACACTCCTCAAGAAAATCCTGGTTCCGGGCAATAGAGCAGCGACCGTAATGCAGCGCTAAGGTATCTGCGCTGTCTTTCAGGTGCGCAATGTAGCTTTGATAATCGACAGCTGTGACGGTTTTTTCCAGCATGAGATTGTCGACGAGCTGCAGCTTTGCTTCCAGGATGACGCCTAGCGCCCCGTAGCCGCCAATAATGGCGTAGAACAGGCGAGCATTTTGCTGTGGGCTGGCGCTGACGATCTTGCCGCTGGCTAACGCGACTTTGATGTCGACAACGGTGTCTATGATGGGGCCCAACTGGGTGTCCCGACCATGCGCGTTGGCGCTGAGCGTGCCGCCCACCGAAAATATATTGGACGACTGCATGACCGCCACCGCAAGCCGGTGGGGGTTGATGGCTTGCTGCACCTGCGCCCAGGTGGCACCGGCCTGCACCCGGACCGTTTTATCGGTTGGGTCTACATTAATCACCTGGTTGTAGGCGGTCATATCCAGCATGACCGCGTCCGGGTACAAAATATGCCCGCCCTGACTGTGCCGCGTACCGGCGATAACGACCTGCTGATCGTGTGCTCGCGCGTACTCGAGCGCAGATAGAATGTCTGCCTCACTAGTGACCTTGAATAGCTTGCTGATCTCTTCGCTGGCCAGGCGGCTGACGTCTTGCACGGGGTTTGCAAAGGACCCCAGGCTAAAAAAGAGTAATAGAGCGGTGCTGAAGATAGCGCGCATACGTTTCGTTCCGTGAAGCGAGTGTGTTGTCATCTGGCGGGCGTCGTGTGGGCAAGTATAAGGCGAACGTAGCCAATCAGCACATGCCGGTGCTTTTGGTTGGTCTGCAGGCTTCGTTATTGCGTTTGTCTGAGCAAGGAGACGCTGCCACTCCCAAGCGTATCGGTTTGGTCGCAGTCGCGCGCTGAAAAGTACAGATCAGTGAGCCATTCTAGGATGGGGGACGGGTTAGTACAGCCGCGCCAGCAACGCCGTAACGGCTGTTTCTACGCGCAGAATCCGCTCGCCCAATTGCACCGGCTGCATGCCGGCTTCCACCAGTTTCTCTACTTCGTAGGGAATCCAGCCGCCTTCGGGGCCGATGGCCAGGGTCAGCGGTTGGTCGATGCCGCGCGGACAGGCGGGATAGTCGCCTGGGTGGGCGACCAGGGCAAGCTGATTGTTGATCAGGCCGGGTAGGCTGTCTTCGACGAAGGGTTTGAAGCGTTTCTCGATGCGCACTGTGGGCAGCACGCTATCGCGCGCCTGTTCCAGACCGAGTAGCAGGTTTTCGCGGATCACGTCGGGCTGCAGAAAGGGCGTTTGCCAGAAGCTCTTTTCCACCCGGTAGCTGTTCAGCAGGATTATCTCGGGTACGCCCAGGGTGGCGCAGTGCTGCAGGATGCGGCGGAACATTTTTGGCCGTGGCATGGCCAGCAATAGGGTGAGCGGTAGTTTGGCTGGCGGCGGTGTGTCGAGTTGGATGCGCAGCTCGGCGTGATCCTGCTCAAGTGCAGTGACTTCACCCTGGCCCATCAACCCGTTGATGCGGCCAACGCGCAAGCTATCGCCCACGACGACCTGCTGGATGGCTTGCATGTGCGCCAGGCGGCGGCCGTTCAGGCGCACCTGGTGCTCATCGATAAAGTCGCGGTCTTCCAGCAGCAGCAGGTTCATGCTGCTGGCTTGTCTTGCTCTTCTTCCTGTTCGCCGCGAGGACGGGCGCGAACAAAGCGGCTGAACACAATGCCCACTTCATACAGCAGCCACATGGGCAACGCGAGCAGGGTCTGGGAGATAACGTCCGGCGGGGTCAACACCATGCCAACGGCGAAGCAGCCGACTACGACGTAGGGGCGCGCTTTGGTCAGTGATTGCACATCCACTACGCCAGCCAGTACCAGCAGCACGGTCGCAACGGGGATCTCGAAGGACAGACCAAAGGCCATGAACAGGGTGAGCACAAAGTCGAGGTAGCTGTTGATATCGGTCATCACCGCGACGCCTTCGGGCGCGGCGCTGGTGAAGAAGCCGAAGACCAGCGGAAAGACCACAAAGTAGGCGAAGGCCATACCGCTGTAGAACAGGATAATGCTGGACGCCAGTAGCGGCACTGCCAGGCGCTTCTCGTGCTTGTACAGACCGGGGGCGATGAAGCTCCAGATCTGATGCAGCACAAAGGGCATGGCCAGGAACAGGGCGCTGATCAGCGTGAGCTTGAATGGCGTCAGAAAGGGTGAGGCTACGTCGGTGGCAATCATGCTTGTGCCAGCGGGCATCAGCGCGCGCAATGGCTCAGAGACGAAGCTGTAGATGTCATTGGCAAAGTAAAACAGCGCGGCAAAGATCACCAGCCAGATGCAGACGATACGCAGTAGGCGCGAACGCAGTTCGGTCAGGTGCGCGACCAGCGGCATATCGGCACCGGTCTTGCCGGAGGGGAGGTTAGGGTTGCTCATGGCGGGGTGCTTGCTGGTCATCGGGTTCTTCTGCGGCGGAGTCGACAGGCGTCTGCGTAGTCTGCTGCGTTTGCGTGACGCTTTGTTGACCGGCAGGTTTCACATTGCTGTTACTTTTGGCCGGGCTGCCGCCATTCAGGCCGCTTTTTTCCAGCTCGGCCATGATGCGCTCGTTGTTCAGCTGCTGACGGATTTCATCGGCGCCAATCTCACGCTCAACCTGATTGCGCACGTCGGAGAAGCCGCGCTTGATTCGGCCGATGGTCAGGCTTACGGTGCGAATAGCACCGGGGAGCCGTTCCGGGCCGAGTACCAGCAGGGCGAGTACCGCCACCACCAGCATTTCCAGAAAGCCGATGTCGAACATGGGTCAGGACCTGTTGAGGTTACGGCTTGGACTGAGTGTCCTGTTTGTGCTCTTCGGCTTTGGCATCCAGGGTTTCGCCTGGCTTGCTCTCCACCGAGGGCTTTTCATCGTCATTCATGGACTTGCGAAAGCCCTTGATGGCGTCGCCCAGGTCACCGCCGATGTTTTTCAGACGCTTGGTACCGAACAGCAAAATGACGATCGCCAGAACGATCAACAGTTGCCACAGACTGATTCCACCAAAACCCATTACAACCTCCGGGGCTTAGCCCTGCTTATTGGGAGCGCGACGCTTTCTCTTCCAGACCGGACAGATCAAAGCGGCGTTCAAGTTCCTTGAGTATGTCATCCGGGCCAAGGCCTAGGTGACTGAGCATGACCAGTGAATGGAACCACAGGTCAGCGGTTTCGTAGATCAAATCGGACTTGTCGTCGCTATGCTGACAGTCCTTGGCGGCGAGCAGTGTTTCAGTGCACTCCTCACCCACCTTTTCGAGAATCTTGTTCAGGCCCTTGGCGTGCAGGCTGGCGACGTAGGAGCTGTCAGCGGCGGCTTGTTTGCGTTGTTCCAGCACTACGGCCAGTTGGCTTAGGGTATCAGACATGCTGGGTTACTCTTTCGGATTCTTGTATAAGTCGGCCGGATCTTTTATCACCGCATCCACGGTGTGCCACTCGCCATCTTTGAGTACCCGGTAGAAACAGCTCTGACGGCCAGTATGACAGGCAATGCCGCCGATCTGCTCTACCTGCAGGATGATGACATCGGCGTCGCAGTCCAGTCGCAGTTCGTGTAGTCGCTGCACATTGCCGGATTCTTCGCCCTTGCGCCACAGGCGCTGGCGCGAGCGCGACCAGTAAATGCCGCGGCCTTCCTGCACCGTCAGCTGCAGGGCTTCGCGGTTCATCCAGGCCACCATGAGCACACGCTGGGTGTGCACATCCTGGGCTATCGCGGGTACCAGCCCGTCAGCATCCCATTTGATGTTGTCGAGCCAGTCGCTGTTTGAGGCGGTATCAGTCATGGTCTGTCGTCTATCGGTGTCTATCTGCCAAGTGGGCAAGTGTGCCAGTTCTGGTGGTTGCTGACTACGCGCGGCGCAGAATCAGCCAGCCCCCGACGGCGATTAACACCCATTGTGCCGGCGCTGCATTGAGCCACAAGTTGGGATCGCCGCCGAGCGTGCTGCTGCCCAGTACCAGCAGAGCAATACCGGCTACCCGCAGGGCCCAGCGATTACGCTGTGGTTCCGGCGGGCGCTCGACTGGCCGTTCGGCAATGTTTTGCAGCGCCTTGTGGGTGGTCTCGATCAGCGCGGGCACCCGCTCCAGATGCTGCTGCCAAACCTTGGCCTGATGCTGCGGCAACATGCGCTCGCGCATCCAGCGCTCAAGATAGGGCTGAGCCGTGGTCCATAGGTCGAGGTCGGGGTACAGCTGACGGCCCAGGCCTTCGATGTTCAACAGGGTTTTTTGCAACAGCACCAGCTGCGGCTGCACTTCCATCTGGAAGCGACGGGCGGTCTGGAACAGACGCAGGAGCAATTGACCAAAGGAAATCTCGCTCAGTGGCCGCTCAAAGATGGGCTCACAGACGCTGCGAATGGCGGCTTCAAATTCGTTGACGCGGGTGTCGGCGGGAATCCAGCCGGAGTCGATATGCAGCTGGGCCACGCGGCGGTAATCGCGATTAAAGAACGCCATCAGGTTGCGCGCCAGATAGCTCTGATCTTCCGGCGTGAGGCTGCCGACAATGCCGAAGTCGATGGCGATGTACTGTGGTTCCCACGGATGGGCGCGCGAAATAAAGATATTGCCGGGGTGCATGTCGGCGTGGAAGAAGCTGTCGCGAAATACCTGGGTGAAGAAAATCTCGACGCCACGCTCGGCCAGCTTTTTCATGTCGGTGCGCTGATCGGCGAGTGCCGCCAGGTCAGTCACCGGAATGCCGCTGATGCGTTCCATAACCAGCACTTTGTGGCGGCACCAGTTCCAGTACACCTTGGGGATATACAGGGATTCGGAGCCTTCAAAATTGCGGCGCAGCTGCGAGGCGTTGGCGGCTTCGCGGTGTAGATCGAGTTCATCAAAAATGGTGCGCTCGTAGTCTTCAACTACCTCCACCGGGCGCAGACGGCGGCCTTCGGCGGAGACGCGCTCCAACGCGCGGGCGGCTAGGTACAGCCATTGAATGTCCTGATCGATCACTTCGCCAATCGCCGGACGCACTACTTTGACTACTACCTCAGTGCCGTCATGCAGGCGTGCCGCATGCACTTGCGCGACGGACGCGGAGGCCAGGGCTTCATCGCTGAATTCGGCAAACACCGATTCGATGCTCTGCCCCAGCTGCTCTTCTATGCGCGCGCGGGCCTTGTCAGCCGGGAAAGGCGGCACTTTGTCCTGCAGGAAGGCCAGCTCTAGTGCGATATCGTCGGGCATGAGATCGCGGCGAGTGGACAGGATCTGACCAAACTTGATGAAGACCGGCCCCAGGTCTTCGCAGGCCATGCGTAGACGGGCACCGCGGCTGAGTTGCTTGGGTGCGGGGCGCAGACGCCAGGGACCGAGCTTGAGGCCCAAACGGGCCAGCAAGGGCAGCGGCAACTCCAGCAAGATCTGGTCAAGCCGGTAGCGGGCGAAGATGTGCAGGATGCGCAGCAGGCGCGTAAAGGCAGTCAGTCTCATGCGTCTGGTGTATCCGGATCAGTTGGGTTTAGCAGGGCAACGCGGGCTTCGAGCCGGTCAAGCTGTAGGCGCATCTCGTGGAGTAGCTCGGCGCTGGCACGAGCCTCGGCCTTGCCCACCAACTGGCGGCTTTCTTCGGTCAGGTATTCGCCCAACGTCAGGCGCAAACTCTCGCGGCTGTCTTTGCCCCATTGGTGACTGCGGCGTAGCAGGCTGCCAATGGCATGCGCTGGCACCGGGCCAAGCCAGCGCTGGAGCTCGGCTTCGCCGTCCAGCTTGAGATCGCTGATGATATTTTGCAGCGTAATCAGCACCTGGCTGTCACCCGTGAGTGCCAGCTCGGGGTCTTGCATCAGCGCTTTGCGGTCGCTGCTGATCAGTAGCTTGGCCAGTACCGCGCTCGGTGCGCTGAGTTGGCAATCCGCATCGCCGGTATGCTCGGCCAGCAACTGGATGCTACCCGCTGTGGGTAACAGATAGAGTTGCCAAGCCGGTTCGCGCGCGGTGATCAGGATCACTTTGCCACTCAGCGCGCCGAGCCGTGTGGCTGTCAGCGCGTCGCGTTTCAGCGCGGCTTCCATGCTGCGCTGCGCGGCGGTCAGCAACGCGGCGGGTAACATCAGGGCTTGATCCCGCGATGTAGTGCCACGATGCCGCCGGTCATGTTGTGATAGGTCACGCGGGCAAAACCGGCTTCGACCATCATCGCCTTGAGGGTTTCCTGATCCGGATGCATGCGGATCGACTCAGCCAAATAGCGATAGCTCTCGGCATCATTGGCCACCAGTTTGCCCATAAATGGCAGCAGCTTGAAGCTGTACTGATCGTAGGCTTTGGAGAGCAGTTCACTCTTGGGCTTGGAAAACTCCAGGATCAGCAAGCGCCCGCCTGGCTTGAGTACCCGCAGCATGGATGCGATGGCTGCATCTTTGTGGGTTACGTTGCGCAGACCAAAGGCGATGGTAATGCAATCAAAGTAATTATCGGGGAAGGGCAGCGCCTCGGCATCGGCCTGCACAAAACGCACATTCCCGGCTACACCCAGATCCAGCAGGCGATCGCGGCCTACTTTCAACATGGACGCGTTGATGTCAGCGAGGATGACTTCGCCCTCAGGCCCAACACGCTTGGCAAAGCGGCGCGTCAGATCACCGGTACCGCCGGCGATATCCAGCACGCGATTACCGGGGCGCACACCGGACAGCTCAATGGTGAAGCGTTTCCAGATCCGGTGAATACCGCCGGACATCAGATCATTCATGATGTCGTACTTGGCGGCTACCGAATGAAATACCTCGGCGACGCGCTGCGCCTTCTCGGATTCGGCAACGGTTTGGAAGCCAAAGTGGGTGGTGTTATCGGAGTTCTGTTTATCGCTCATGAAATCAGTCTGCCCTGGCAAAATCAGGCCCCATTCTAACCACTTTTTCCGGCCCGGCGGTGAATTAGCAAGCTGTTGAAAATCTACCGCTTGTATCCATGCAGTCGTCGCCTACGTTTTTCAACGGCTTGTTAGCGGTGCGGCTTGCCGCCGCTGCTACTGCATGTGACGCAATTGTTGGGATGACGTTCCGCAGGCTTTGCGGCATGCTAGGCAATCACTTATTTGAAAAACCCATGGAGCAGCCGATGGCGACCGTAGACATTACCCGCGAGCACAATCTGGGCAAGGAAAAAGCCAAGGAACAGGCGCAGCTGCTGGCCGACAAGCTGGCGCAAAAGCTGGATGCCAAATGTGCCTGGCAGGGCGACGTCTTGACCTTTAAGCGCAGTGGCGCTGACGGCACGGTCCATGTGTCGGACTCGGATGTGCGCGTGGTGGTCAAACTGGGCCTGATGCTCACACCGATGGCGGGCATGGTGAAAGGCGAGATCGATAAGGCGCTGCAAAAATATTTGGCCTGATTTTGCCGTTGTCCGGTTTTTAGTATGTCTTTTCTAATTCCGAAGCGTAGCTTGCAGATCAAGGATCGGTAATCGGTCCATCGCAGTATCACCAATTGATCAGGAGTTACCAACATGGCCAAGACTACTACCGCTAAGAAAATCGAAGACAACGCCACTACCTTCGCCAACGACGTGAAGAGCTACGCTCACCAGATCTGGTTGGCAGGCCTTGGCGCTTACGCCAAAGCTGGCAAGGAAGGCGCTGACTACTTCAAGAAGCTGGTTACTGAAGGCGAAGCTGTAGAGAAGCAGGGTAAGGAAATTGTCTCCACCCAGGTTGACGCAGCTAATAGCCGTATCGAGTCCTTCAAGGAAAAGGTACAGGAAAAAACCGGCGGCCGTTTCAGCAAGGTAGAAGAAGTGTTCGACGAGCGCGTTGCTTCTACTTTGGGTCGTATGGGTATCCCGAGTAAGAAGGACATTGACCAGCTGTCTGCTAAGCTTGATGATCTGAGTGCTGCACTCAAGTCACTGCAAAGCAAGTAACGGTCAAAAAGGAGTTGCTCCATGGCGGGTAAGAAGAAGGATAAGGACCCTGGTTGGGTTGCCGATATCGAAAGTTACTCACGTCAGATCTGGTTAGCTGGCTTGGGTGCTTATGCCAAGGTCGGTAAAGAGGGCGTTAAGCTCTTTGAAAATCTGATCAAGGACGGCGAAGTAGCCGAGAAGAAAGCCAAGGCAGAGATCGACAAACAGGTCGATACCCTGAAAGGCAAAGCCAAGGCCAGCAAGAGCCCACTCGATGAGGCGAAATCCAAGGCTGACAAAGCCAAGGGTCGCTTAACCGGTAAGTGGAGTGAGCTGGAAGAAGCCTTCGACAAGCGCCTCAACAGCGCTGTCGCCCGCCTCGGAGTGCCCTCGCAGTCTGAGGTCAAAGCACTTAACAGCAAGGTTGATGAACTGACCAAGCTGATTGAGCAAATGACGTCAGGCAAGGCGCCGGCTGCCAAAGCGGCGCCCAAGGCCAAGCCACGCGCTGCAGCGACTAAACCCGCTGCCGCCGCGACGACAGCAGCCAGTAAGCCAGCGGCCAAGCCTGCTGCCAAGCGTACGACTGCAGCCAAGCCAGCGGCTAAAAAGCCCGCTGCCAAGGCAACGTCAAGCGCCAGCAGCACCACGGCAGCCAAGCCAGCTACCGCACGCAAGGCACCGGCCAAACCTCGGGCAGCAGCAAAGCCCAAGGCGCCCGCCAAGCCTAAGGCGACGCCCACTGCTGTGAAAGCAGCAGAACCGGCAGCGCCAGCCGCACCGGCATCAACGCCGGCGGCGACCAAGCCTAGCGAGTCTTGATTCGATAGGTTGCGATAGCAGTAAATAGAACCCCGAACAGTGTTGCTGTTCGGGGTTTTTTATTGGGCTCTAGTTGGTTTCGGCCGTTTCCTCTGAGTAATATTTGGTAGGCAACTATTTGTATAAGTGCGGGTTCGTAGGCGGCGGTGAAGCTGTCCATGAGAGTTTTCGCCTCTAGGCGAAAAGCATAAAAAATAAACACTTACGAAGCCTGTACGAATCACAAATTTGCACGTCTTGCTGTTGAGTAATATCTAAGACAGCCAAACCGAGCCTCAACTATATCGATCGATCAACGCCTGCATCCACTCCTCGGTTTCCTCATCCAGATAAGGCAACAACAACCCCAACACCTGCTGCACCCCGGCCGCCGGATCAGGCTGCTCAACCGCAACAATGCGCTGATAGTCCAGCCAGAACAGACAGGTCTGGCAGACGGCATCCAGCAAGCGCTGCATCCCTTCATCGTTGCAGTGAAGGTGCTCGGCGGCGCGCATCATCAGCAGGATATGCGCGAGGCATTGCCGCAGCTGATGCAGCCAGGCCTGCATTGCATGGCGAATGAAGGGGTAGCGGCTCATCAGGTTGGAGAGGTCTTGAAACAGGAAGCGGTAGGTGGCAATGGCCTCAAACAGCAAGTGCAGGAGTAGCCAGAGGTCTTCCGGTGAGACCTCATCCGGATCGTCTGCGGGGCTTAGCAGGCTGCGGGTGCTGAGCAGAAAGTCGTCGATCAGGACCTCCAGCAACGCCTCTTTGCCCTTGAAGTGGTAGTAGAGATTGCCGGGGCTGATATCCAGCTCGTTAGCCATATCCAGCGTGGTGACGTTCGGCTCGCCCTGTTCGTTGAATAGCTCCAAAGCGCAGAGCAGGATACGGTCACGGGTTTTCATGGTATTCCTCAGAGCTGGTGAACGTAGCGTCCGGGCGCAGGGCCCAGGTCTGCGTCCAGAATCGGGGTGATGGCCGGCTGCAGCGCACCGCTGTGGGATTTCAGCCAGTCGGTCCAGGCTGGCCACCAACTGCCCTCTGTGTCGGTCGCGTTGCTCTGCCAGCTCTGCGGCTGGGTATCGTTTGTTACTGGCCCGCTGTAATAGCCCGCGCGCGGCTGTCCGGGCGGGCACAGCAGCCCTTGGATATGACCACCGCGACAGAGGGTGAAGATGCGGTCGCCACCGAGCCGTTGCGCGGGAAAGGCGTTGTGCCAGGGCACTATGTGATCGTGCTCGGCAGCCAGGTGCCAGCTTGGTAGCGCCAAGCTCTGACAATCAATCATCTCGCCGTTTATCTGCAGGCTACCGGGGTGGCTGAGGGGGTCGCGTTGCAGCAGGTCGAGCAGATCTTCGACCAACTGAGCGGGCAGGCGGGTGTTGTCGTGGCTCCAGGTGCTGACCGGGCTGGTGGTCAGCTCGCGGCCTAGCGCGTAGCGTTCAATGGCCGGCGCCCAGAGCAACTGCTCGGGTTTCATCCAGGTAAACAGGCTACCCATACTGCGCTCATCTAGGTAGCCCTGACGCCACACCTGACGTCTGAGCTGTTGCTGCGTGGCGCTGCCGGTCAGGCGGTGAATATCCGTCTGCAAGCGAGTGTCCAGCGGTGTAACCAATAGGCTGAGTGCGCTAAGGCAGTCAGCTTCACCGTGGGTTTGCAGCCAACTGGCGAGGAGACTGGCAATCAGGCCGCCGGAGCAGACGCCCATCAGGCTGGCCTGGCTGCTGGCGCTGGTTGCCAATACGCTGCCAAGCGCGGCGCGGCTCGCTTTTACATAGTGCCCGAGCCCCCAGTTGCAGTGGCTGGGATTGGGGTTGCGCCAGCTGATCAGGTAGACCGATATACCCTGACTCAGGGCGTGTTGTACCAGGCTGGTTTCAGGGGTCAGGTCGAGCAGGTAATAGCGATTGATCGGCGGTGGAATAATCAGCAAAGGGCGGCTGTGCTGCTCTGCGGTCAGCGGCGCGTAATGAATCAGCTCGTAGCTGGGTTGGCGTTGGATAATGGTCCCGCAGCTTGGCGCCAGTTCGTGACCTATGCGATAGGTGCTGTCAGGTTCAGGCATGGCCAGTGGGCGCGCGGTAAGCCGGTCGGTCAGCAGGTGCGCCACCCCGCGACATAAATTGCCGCCGCCGCTGTGTCGGGTGGCGTCGAGAATGTCGGGGTTGAACGGGCTGTTGGATGGCGCGCTGGCCGCGCTCAGCTGGGCCAGTAACCAGCGCAGGTTGGCGCGCTCGGACTCATCGACATCAAGGCCATTGAGCCATTCCTGCAAGGGGGTCTGCCATGCCTGCCAAAGTTGCAGCAAGCGGCGCTGCAGCGGGCGTTGCCAGCCTGCATGCTGAAAGCGTTTATCGTGGGCTAGCGCATCGCTATCGAGTCGTCCCTGCAGTGCCAGGAGGCTCAAGCGGGTAACACGACACAGATATTGCTGGTGATGGCGCGGTTGCGCGAGGGTGGTGCGCAACAGGGCGAGAAGACTCCGGGACAGATCCGCGTTCATGGATCCTGCGAGTGATTGTCCTTGGGGTCTTGCGCGCATCCAGGGGTTCCGGTCCAGATGGTGACTCGTTAGTCTGCAGTCTACCGCAAAGGCTGGCAGGTACCAGCCCCAGCGCCAGGCAGCGGTTCGCCTTTGTGAGCTAGCGCCTATTTCAGCCCTTCACCAAGGCACTGGGTGTTTGGCGAATCACCGCAGGCTGCTTCTCTTCCGAGAGGAAGGTCATAATCAGCGGTGCAACGCTCTGCGCACGGGTAATCAGAAACAGGTGCCCGTCATCAATGATGTGTAGTTCGGAATTGGGGATGCGCCACGCTAGCAGGCGCATATTGACCAGCGGGATCAGCGGATCATCATCGCCCGCCAGAATCAGCGTTGGCTGGCGAATTTTGTGCAGCCAGTGAATGCTGGTCCAGCCGAGACCGGCAAACAGCTGCCAGTAGTACCCCAGCTTGCCGGATGAACGCACCTTGTTGGCATGATTCTCCGCCAGATGCGGGTCGCGGCGGAAGGCACCACCGTAGATGTCCGGCGCGATTTTTACCCCGTGCGATGGCTGGATGTAGCGACGCGGGCTGGCCATCTTCAACAGCACTTTAGGCCTGCCCGGCACCATGACAGCGCCCGCAGAGGTGGCTGCCAGGATCAGCTTCTTGCAGCGCTCGGGGTAGCTGTAGGCAAACTGCTGAGCCAGTGCGCCACCCCAGGAGACACCAATGACGTTGACCTGCGAGTAGTCGAGGTAGTCCAGCATGCGCGCGGCCAGCTTGGCCAGTCCGGGAAAACGAAAGGGGGTAGCCGGCGTAGATGAACCGCCCACGCCGGGCACGTCAAAGGCAATGACTTCCAGCTCCGGGTCCAGAGCTGCAACGAAGGGAAACACCAGTTCCAGGTTGGCGCCGATACCGTTGAATATCAGCAGCGGAGGCAAGCTGCTGTTACCAGGCCGAACGGCAGTACGCAGGTACTGACCGTCCAGCTCAATGGTGCGAAAAATATAGTTCTGCGGCATGGGCGCTTCCCGTAAAGACGCGTATTAGCGTTCGTGAACGTAGGTGCCGGGAGCTGGTTCCAGCGCCGGGTACTCGTCATTGCCCAGGATTGCCGGTGCTGCTTTGCGCTTGCCACCGCGCGCATGCAGCCAGTCACGCCAATGCTGCCACCAGGAGTCGGATTGCTTGGTCGCCGTTTCCAGCCACTTTTTCGAATCGTCGCTCATCTCGCTATTGGTAAAGAAGCGAGCCTTGGGGTTACCGGGCGGATTCAGAATACTCTGAATATGACCGCTGGATGACAATACAAACTCACATTTACCACCCAGTAGTTGCGCTGACTTGAAGCAGGCTTCCCATGGCGTGATGTGATCGTTCAGACCGGCGATCACGTAGTAGTCGCTCTTGACCTGTTTGAGATCAATCGGTGTGCCGCAGACTTCCAGTGCGCCGGGGCGGGTCAGCGGGTTGGACTTGAACATTTCCAGGAACTCGCCATGCAGTGCGGCGGGCAGGCGCGTGGTGTCGTTGTTCCAGAACAGGATATCGAATACCGGTGGCTCGTTCCCCAGCAGGTAGTTATTGACCCAGTAGTTCCAGACCAGATCGTTGGGGCGCATCCAGGCAAATATCTTGGCCATGTCACGACCCTCCAGCACGCCATGCTGGTAGGACATACGCCGTGCCGCCTCAATAGAGCGTTCGTCGGCAAAGAGCGCGACCTGGGTCTTGATTTGCGTATCCAGCACGCTGACCAGCAGGGTGAAGGAGTGCACTTTCTTCTCTTTCAGCGCGGCATAGTGGCCCAATAGAGAGACAGTGGTGATACCGCCGGAACAGGCGCCGAGCATACTGACGTCTTTGCTGCCGGTGATCTTGAGAATGACGTCGATGGCTTCCTTGAGCGCTTCGATATAGGTGCTCAGGCCCCATTCTCGGTGTGCCTTGGTCGGGTTACGCCAGCTGACCACAAAGGTCTGCATATGGCTGACCGACAGGTAGCGCGCCAGACTTTTTTCCGGCGACAAGTCGAAGACATAGAACTTGTTGATCTGCGGCGGCACGACCAGCACCGGACGCTCGTAGACTTCTTCGGTCAGTGGTTTGTACTGGATCAGCTCCAGCACTTCATTGCGGAAGACCACCGAGCCCTTGGTGATGGCGAGGTTCCCGCCGACCTCAAAGGCATTCATGTTGACCTGGCTGGGCATGCCGCCGTTATGGGCAATGTCCTGCGCCAGATGGGTCAGACCGTCTAGCAGGCTTTTGCCGCCGGTCTCGAAAAAGCGTTTTAGTGCCGCCGGGTTGAGTGCGGTATTGGTTGGCGACATGGCCTCTGTCATCAGGGCAATGACAAATTGCGCACGGCTAACATCCTGCTCAGCCAGATCGGCAGTACTTATCCAGGTGTTGAGCTCTTTGCGCCAGGCCAGATAGGTTTGCATGTAGCGCCGGTAAACCGGGTTCTGATTCCAGGTCGGATCAGCAAAGCGCCGATCTTCCGGCGCGGGCGCAATCTCCGAGCGGCCGATCATCACATCCTTTACCGCAAGACCCAGGCGACCGATATGCTTAAGGCTGTGTACCGGCTGTTTAACGGTCTGGCGCATGACCATGCGTGCGGTACTGATCAAGTCGCGAGTAGGAACACCGATAACCGGGTTGGGGCCGAGGATGCTTTCACTCGTTTTTTGACTCAAATCGTCATTTATTTTATTACCCATTTTCAAAGCTCCAATCTGAGGCAGGGAAGCCAGTGCGGTGGATCATCAGCAAGTAGTCATATCTGGCTTCTGGTGTCGCACCCTTGAGACAACTTAGCACGAGGGTCAGAGGCTGTTAAGAAAACTATTTAAAAACCATCGCACGTTTTTTTTGGTCGTTTGACGATATCCCGGGAAGCTTTACAAGCATGTGATATGCCAACAATTAGGATGTTGGCGGAGGCGAGAGTTGGGCGTTGCGTGGATGCCCTGTGCTAGAGCATTGCGAGGGAAAAAGCAGTGATATAGAGCTTAGGGTAAGAGTCGTATAGCTGAGGTGTGCGGGTCGCGCGAGGCACCGGCAGTGTGCAGTTGATCCAGATAGTGCTGCCAACGGGTCTCCTGTTCGGTGGCGAGCTGGTAGAGGTAGGCCCAGGTATAAAGGCCGCTGTCATGGCCATCGTCAAAGACCAATTTCAGCGCATAACGCCCGGCGGTCTCGACGCCGGTCAGGCCAACTTCCTGCTTGCCGGTTTGCAGAATGGGCTGGCCGTGCCCACGCACTTCCGCAGAAGGCGAGAGCACCCGCAGGTATTCCGCCGGCAAGACAAACTCGCGGCCATCGGCGTAACCCAGCCGCAGGCTGCGAGAGGTTTTTTGCAGTTGGATGGTGGTGGGTATTGGAGCAATTGGCATCAAAACTATCCTGTCGAAGCTAGAAGCTAGAAGCTAGAAGCTAGAAGCGGGCGGTGATGTGGGCACGGCCCGCTCGTGGCTTCCAGCTTCGCGCTTACGGCTGGGTTTAGAGAATATAGCGTGACAGATCTTCGTTAACCGCCAGCTCACCCAGGTGCTTGTCGACATAAGCCGCATCAATCATCAGGGGCTCTTCGGTATGCTTGGATGCCAGGTCGCCAGCGCTGAAGGAGACTTCTTCCAGCAGGCGTTCGAGTACCGTATGCAGGCGACGAGCACCGATATTCTCGGTTTTCTCATTGACCTGCCAGGCAATTTCAGCCAAGCGGGAGATGGCATCTTTACTGAACTCGATGTTCAGCTCCTCGGTCTTCATCAAGGCACGGTACTGCTCGGTTAGAGAGGCATCCGGTTCGGTGAGAATGCGCTCGAAGTCACCGGGTGTCAGTGATTGCAGCTCGACGCGGATCGGCAAACGACCTTGCAGCTCGGGAATCAGATCTGACGGCTTGGTCAGGTGGAAAGCACCCGATGCGATGAAAAGGATATGGTCGGTTTTGACCATGCCGAACTTGGTGTTCACCGTGCAGCCTTCAATCAGCGGCAGCAGGTCGCGCTGCACGCCTTCGCGTGATACATCGGCACCGCCGCCGCTATCACCGCGCTTGCTGACCTTGTCGATCTCGTCGATAAAGACAATCCCGTTTTGCTCGACGGCTTCAATGGCGCGGCCCTTGAGCTCGTCTTCGTTGACCATCTTGGCGGCTTCTTCGTCGCGTACCAGCTTGAGCGCTTCCTTCACCTTGAGGGTGCGGGATTTCTTCTTATCCTTACCCAGGTTCGAGAACATGTTCTGCAGCTGGCTGGTCATCTCTTCCATACCGGGCGGCGTCATGATTTCTACGCCCATCGGCGCTTCGGAAACCTCGATCTCGATGTCCTTGTCGTCCAGCTCACCTTCGCGCAGACGTTTGCGGAATAGCTGGCGCGTGCTGTTTTCTGCGCGCTCGGGCTGATCGCCGGTGGCTTGGCGAGCCGGTGGCAGCAGGGCATCAAGAATGCGCTCTTCTGCGGCGTCTTCAGCGCGGAAGCGCACTTTGACCATTTCCTGCTCGCGCAGCAGCTTGAGTGCAGCGTCGATCAGGTCGCGGATGATGGATTCAACATCGCGGCCAACATAGCCCACTTCGGTGAACTTGGTCGCTTCGACTTTGATGAAAGGTGCTTGGGCCAGCTTGGCCAGGCGGCGGGCAATTTCGGTTTTACCGACACCGGTCGGGCCTATCATCAAGATGTTTTTAGGCGTGACTTCGGCGCGCAGCTCATCGGGCAGCTGCTGGCGGCGCCAGCGATTGCGCAGGGCTATGGCAACGGCGCGCTTGGCGTCCTGCTGGCCAATGATATGGCGGTCCAGTTCATGGACAATCTCGCGTGGGGTCATGGACATGCTTGTGCTTCCGGGCGCCTCAGGTATTGGCGTCCAGCTCCTCGATTGTCTGGTTGTGGTTGGTATAGATGCATATCTCACCGGCGATACCCAAACTGGATTCGACGATGTCGCGAGCGGACATCTCGGTATGGCGCAACAGTGCCGTAGCCGAGGCTTGAGCGAAAGGTCCGCCAGAACCAATGGCAATCAACCCGTGCTCGGGTTCGATCACGTCCCCGTTACCGGTAATGATCAGGGATGCATCTTTGTTGGCCACAGCCAACAGGGCTTCAAGTTTGCGCAGCGCACGATCGGTGCGCCAGTCCTTGGCCAACTCAACAGCGGCACGGACCAGGTTGCCCTGGTGTTTTTCCAGCTGCGCTTCAAAGCGCTCGAACAGTGTGAAAGCGTCGGCGGTGCCGCCGGCGAAACCAGCGATAACCTGGTCTTTATAAAGGCGACGTACCTTGCGAGCATTGCCCTTCATGACGGTATTGCCGAGGGAGACCTGGCCGTCGCCACCGATCACGACCTTGCCGTGTCGACGGACGGATACGATTGTAGTCACGCGCAACTCCTGGTTGGCTGTGGAAAATAGGAGGCAACAAGCTGCCTGAAAACTATCTGGGGGCTAGCGAGGGGATTTCAAGGCAAGGCGGTGGTGCGAGGTGTCTACTCAGCCCGAACGCGTTAAATCATCCGGGCTGAGATTGGTAGTGATTAGCGCGAGCGTTGTTGTGGCAGCAGGTTCTGGAAGCCGTTACCGCTGAGGGTGCTCTGCGCCTGGTCGAGGCTGTCCTTGTTGTTGAATGGTCCTACCTGTACGCGATGCCAGGTCTGGCCGTCGTTGAGTTTGGCGCTCTCCAGGTGTACGTCCAGGCCGAGCAACAAGATCTGTGCGCGCACGCGATCAGCGTCGGCCTTTTGCTTGAAGGAGCCAGCCTGCAGGTAGTAACGCGCGGTACTCTCGGCGCTAGCTTCCGGCGTTTTTTCCGGTTCAGGCGGTGTTTCTACCTTGCCGGTATTCTCCGGGACTATTACCTCTGACTCGGGCAGCAGGGTATAGAAGTCATAACGCGGCTTTTCTGGCTGCTCAGGCCTGACCGCCGCATTGTTGCTTGGCTTGGGTGGCGCAGGGCTGCGTTTGACGTTGTCGTGACCTGGTTCCAGCTGGAACAGGAAAGCCACGAACAAGCCGATCACCAGTCCGCTGACCAGCCATAGCCAGCCGGGAATGCCTTTGCGCTTGCTGGCGGATTGCGCGCGGCTGGCGCCGCGACGGGGGGCTGCTTTGCGTCCTTTAGCCATGCGTCTTACATGCGCTCCAATGTGTTGATACCAAGTAGGGTGAGGCCTTGCTGCAGCGTACGCCCGGTCAATGCGGCGAGGCGCAGGCGGCTGTCACGCTGGGCCTGGTTGTCGGCTGCCAGAATCGGGCACTGCTCGTAAAAGCTGGAGAAGCGGCCGGCCAGCTCGTACAGGTAATGGCAGAGTACGTGGGGAGTACCCTCGCGGGCAACATAGTTGAGGGTGTTGCCGAATTGCGCCAGATGCGCGCCCAGCTCAACCTCGTTCGGCGCTTCCAGCACCAGCGGTGCCAGGTCGTCCAGCTGGCTCATGGGCCGCTCCAGTTTACGGAACACGCTGGCGACACGGGTATAGGCATACATCAGGTAGGGCGCGGTGTTGCCTTCAAAGCTGAGCATCTGATCAAAATTGAAGCTGTAATCGCTGCTGCGATGCTTGGACAGGTCGGCATATTTCACCGCGCCGATACCAACGGCGGCAGCAATCTCGCGCAGTTCACTGGCAGGTAACTCGGGATTCTTTTCGGCGACCAGTGTGTGGGCGCGTTGCTCGGCCTCATCAAGCAGGTCGATCAGTTTGATAGTGCCGCCGTCGCGGGTTTTGAACGGGCGGCCATCGGCGCCATTCATGGTGCCAAAGCCCATGTGCTCAAGTTGCATGTCGGCGGGCACGAAGCCTGCCTTGCGGGCGACGGCAAACACCTGCTGAAAGTGCAGTGCCTGACGCTGGTCGACAAAGTAGAGCACGCGGTCGGCGTGTAGCTGCGAGTAGCGATAACGCATGGCCGCTAGATCAGTGGTGGCGTACAGGTAACCGCCACCCGCCTTCTGCACTATCACGGGCAGGGGCTTGTCTTCACTGTTTTTGAACTCATCGAGGAATACGCACTGCGCGCCTTCGCTTTCGGTTATCAGGCCTGCTGCACGCAGGTCGCTGACGATACCGGCGAGTTGGTCGTTATAGGCGCTTTCGCCGCGCACGTCGGCGGGAGTGAGGCTCACACCCAGGCGGTCGTAGACAGCCTGGCAGTGGCCGAGGGAAATCTGGTTGAAGCGGTTCCACAGAGCCAGACACTCGGGGTCGCCAGCCTGCAGTTGCACGACGCGCTCACGCGCGCGGTTGGCGAACTCGGCGCTTTCATCAAAGCGTTTCTTCGCCTGGCGATAGAAGTTCTCAAGATCGCCCAGCTCGGCCTCGGCTTCAACCGGGTTCTCTTCCATAAAGGCCAGCAACATACCGAACTGGGTACCCCAGTCGCCAACGTGGTTCTGGCGGATCACGGTGTGGCCGAGATACTCCAGTACATGGGCAACGGCATCACCGATGATGGATGAGCGCAGGTGACCAACGTGCATTTCCTTGGCCAGGTTGGGCGCGGAGTAATCCACCACCACGGTTTGCGTGTCGCCGGCGGCGCGCGCGCTCAGTCGGTCGTCGTCCAGTGCGGCTTGCAGTTGTGCGGCAAGCCAGCCGCTGTCCTGGAAAAAGTTGATGAAGCCGGGGCCAGCGATGTTTACGCTGGAGACAGCCTGGTGCGCGGGCAGTGCCGCAACGATTTTATCTGCCAGGTCGCGCGGCTTCATTTTGGCTGGTTTGGCCAGCATCATTGCCAGATTGCTGGCGAAGTCGCCATGCGTCTTGTCGCGGGCGGTCTCCACCTGAATATTGGGATTGATGTCGGCTGGCAGTACGCCTTCGTTCTTGAGTGATTCGACGGCGGTGGCCAGAAGCTGGCTGATCAGGTTCTTCATTTAATGGAGTATCCGGCAGGTGCCTAGTGAAAACCCGACATTATCCGTGCTAACGGGCACATTGCCAAATGTTCAGCTCAGAACATGTCCAACGGATCTATATCAATCGACCAGCGCACCCGACGTGACTCCGGGTGCTGCTCCAGGATAGGCAGTAGCAGATGCACTACCTGGTGCAAGGTGGAGCGCTGGGCTGCCTGCAACAGCAGTTGCGCGCGGTAGCGGCCGGCACGTCTTTCCATGGGCGAGGGCACCGGGCCCAGCAGGTCGATCTCGTCGAGTTGATGTTGAGCTACTAATTGCTCTGCTTGCTGCAGGGCCTCTTCCAGAAACTGGTTGGCGGCGTAGGCGTTATTGGCCTCAGCGCGCAGCAGCGCCATGAAACGGTAGGGCGGTAGCTGTGAGACGGCGCGCTCGGCCAGTTCGCGCTTGGCAATGGCGGCATAGTCCTGCTCGGTCAGCTCGATCAGCAGTGGATGCTCGGCCATATGGGTTTGAATAATGACTTGGCCTGGTTTCTCGGCGCGGCCAGCGCGACCGGCGACCTGGGTGATCATCTGCGCCATGCGTTCCGGGCCGCGGAAGTCAGCTGAGAACAACCCGCCGTCGGCATCCAGAATGGCGACCAGAGTGACGTCCGGAAAATGATGCCCTTTGGCGAGCATCTGGGTGCCGACCAGGATGCATGGTTGCGCACTCTGGATGGTCTCCATCATCTGCTGCATGGCCTTTTTGCGGCTCATGCTCTCGCGGTCGATACGCAACACCGGAAAATCCGGGAAACGCTCATTCAGGTACTCTTCGGTTCGCTCGGTACCGGCGCCTAGCGGGCGCAGGTCGGTGCCCTGGCATTTGGGGCAGTGCTTATCTAGCGGCCGCTGGCTGTTGCAGTGATGACAATGCAGGTGTGCCGGTGACTGGTGCACCGTCATTCGTGCATCGCAGCGCTTGCACTCGGCGATCCAGCCGCAGTCATGGCACATCAGGGTGGGGGCAAAGCCGCGCCGGTTGATGAAAACCAGGACCTGATTGCCTTTATTCAGGTGGTCGCCAATCAGCAGGGTAAGGGGGCGTGATAAGCCGCCTTCCAGTGGGCGACTGCGTATATCCAGGCACTGAAAGCTCGGCGGCTTGGCGTTGCCGGCGCGTTGGCTCAGGCGCAATAGCTGATAGCGGCCCTGCTCGACGTTATGCAGGCTTTCCAGCGAGGGCGTGGCCGAGCCCAGAATAATGGCAACATCTTCCAGGTGAGCGCGGTACACAGCCAGATCACGCGCGTTGTAGCGCAGCCCTTCCTGCTGCTTATACGACAGATCGTGCTCTTCATCGACGATGATCAGCCCAGGGCGCGCGAGCGGAGTGAAAATGGCCGAGCGGGTCCCAATGACGATACCGGCCTCGCCTTCGCGGGCAGCGATCCAGGCGTCGAGTCGTTCACGGTCGTTGAGGCCCGAGTGCAAAATCACTACCGGGGCACTGAAACGCTGTTGGAAGCGCTCAAGGGTTTGTGGCGTCAGGCCGATCTCGGGAATCAGTACCAGGGCCTGATGGCCGCTGCGCAGGCACTGCTCAATAGCCTGCAGATATACTTCGGTCTTGCCGCTGCCGGTCACGCCTTCCAGCAACCAGGCGTTAAAACCGGTTTTACCAAGAATCGCATCCAGCGCGGCTTGCTGCTCGTCATTGGCCGTTAGCGGAGCCTGCCGTAATAAAGGAAGCGGTTCGGCGACGTGGTGCGGTGACTGCTCTATCCGCTGCACCAGGCCCTTTTCTTCCAGTGCCTCCAGCGCGGCGCGGTTAAGCCCCCACTGCGAAATCAGGGCGTGCGATAGGCCATGCGGATGTTGGGCCAATACCTGCACGGCCTGCTTCTGCTTGGGCGCGCGCTGGATGGCCGGGTGCTCCGGATAGGCGCCCGGCAGCAGTTGCCATAGTCGATCCTGACGCGCCAGTGCGGGCTCACCCTGGCGTAAGAGCACCGGCAGCGCCACATTCAGCGTATCGCCCAAGCCATGCTGATAGTAGCGTGCTGTCCACAGGCACAGCTTCCACATGCTCGCCGGCAATAGCGGCGCGGTGTCGATCAGCGCTTCGGCCGGCTTGAGTTTGCCGCTTGGCACCTTTGTGTGCTCGCTCAATCCGGCAATCACGCCGATCATTGATCGTCGACCAAAGGGCACTCGCACCCGCTGACCAACCCGCAGCTGCTCATGCGCTACACCCTCAGGTGCCTGATAGTCGAACAGGCGCCGCAGGGGCGAGGGCAGGGCAACTTGCAGGATCAGTGGTGGCACGTAGCAGACTCCGTTTAGCAGAGGCCCATGTTACCACCGCCATCGAAAAACGCCGGGCTTGCGTAAAGGAAGGATTCTGTTATCATCGCCGGCCTAATTTCCGGTCACTCTGTATGCAAGCCTTGCATTCAGCCACGGGACTGGTAGATAGTTTAGTGAGTGCGGTGCCTGATCAGGTTGATCCGGTGGCGGCACAAACCAACCGAGGAAAGACCATGAAAGCTGATTTGCATCCCAAGTACGAAGAAATCAAGGCTACCTGCAGCTGCGGTAACGTGATCACTACCCGTTCCAGCCTGTGTGCCCCTATCCACCTGGACGTATGCTCCGAGTGTCACCCTTTCTACACCGGTAAGCAGAAGGTTCTGGACACTGGCGGACGTATCGAGCGCTTCAAGCAGCGTTTCGGCGCAGTCAGCAGCAAGTAAGACGACCAGACAGGCCTTGGTGGCATTGTCCAATCGAAAAAAGGCGTCCCATTGGGGCGCCTTTTTTGTTGCCTGTCTGTTGGCGCTGCCGGTCTACGCGCAGTCGCACGACGATCCCTGTGTCATGCCGGCAGGCGCCGAAGCGGTGCAGACTCAGCGGGTTACCGATGGCGATACCCTTCGCCTGCGTGATGGCCGCCGCGTGCGTTTGATTGGTATCAATTCCCCCGAGCTGGGGCGTAATGGCAAGCCATCCGAGCCCTATGCGCAGGCAGCCCGGCGCGCGCTGCAGGCGTTGGCCGAGGATGCGACGCTTTATTTGGTTACCGGCAGCGAGGCAACCGATCGCTATGGCCGTACTCTGGGTTACCTGTTTGACGAGCAGGGGCGCAATCTGGAAGCACAACTGCTGGCCAGGGGCGTGGGTTATGCCGTAGCGATTCCGCCTAATGTGGCGATGGTTGCTTGTCATGCGGCGGCAGAGCAGGTTGCCCGTGATGCGCGCCAGGGGTTATGGCAGGAGCAGCCAGTCGTTGCGACGAGTGACCTGCGCAGCGGTGGCTTTCATCTGGTACGCGGCAAGGTTGGCGCAGTCAATCGGGCGGGCAATACGCTGTGGGTTGATCTCGAGGGGCCTTTGACGCTGCGCTTTATCGCCGCTGATAGCGAGGCTTTTGGATCCTTGCCTGATCGTAGCTGGATTGGTGCCGAGCTGGAGCTGCGCGGCTGGATTATTGATCGACAAAACTGGGGTGGTATGCGCCCCGGATTCCGGCGTTTCATGCTCAATGTGCGCCACCCGCTGCAGATTCGGCGATTATAAGCGTTATCACAGTTAGTCGCGCAAAGCAGCCAGCCTGCCATCAATATGACTCAAAGTTGTAAGATAATGTCCTTGACATTGATGCGGTGAATAACCTTGTGAGCCATACACCTTTTCTGTATTCTCCGTCGTCCGCATGAGCAACCTGACCGGAAACTATTGACCATGTCTGATTTGAGAACTGATGCACTCGCCTACCACGCACATCCGCGTCCAGGCAAACTGAGCGTAGAACTGACCAAGCCGACCGCCACTGCGCGTGATCTGGCACTGGCCTACAGCCCGGGTGTAGCAGAACCGGTGCGTGAAATCGCCAAGGATCTGGAAAACGCCTATAAATACACCGGTAAGGGCAACCTGGTTGCCGTTATCTCCGACGGTACCGCCATTCTGGGTCTGGGTAATCTTGGCCCGCTGGCCAGCAAGCCGGTAATGGAAGGCAAGGGCGTGCTGTTCAAGCGCTTTGCTGGTATCGACGTATTCGACATCGAAGTTGAAGCCGAGAGCCCACAGGCTTTCATTGATACTGTTAAGCGCATTTCATGCACTTTCGGTGGCATCAACCTCGAAGATATCAAGGCGCCCGAGTGCTTTGAAATCGAGCGCGCGCTGATCGAACAGTGCGACATCCCGGTATTCCATGATGACCAGCACGGCACCGCGATCGTTACCGCTGCCGCGATGATCAACGCGCTGGAGCTGGCTGACAAGACCATCGAAGACGCCAAGATCGTTTGTCTGGGTGCTGGTGCTGCTGCTATTGCCTGTATGAAGCTGCTGGTCAGCATGGGCGCCAAGACCGAAAACATCTACATGCTCGACCGTAAGGGTGTGATTCACTCCGGCCGTGATGACCTGAACGAGTACAAGGCCATCTTCGCGACCGAGACTGAAAAACGTACCCTGGCTGATGCCATGAAAGGTGCTGATGTGTTCGTTGGCCTGTCTGGTCCGAACCTGCTGCAACCGGCCGAGCTGAAACTGATGGCGGAAAACCCCATCGTGTTTGCTTGCTCCAACCCTGATCCGGAAATTGATCCTGAGCTGGCGCATGCCGCACGTCCTGACGTGATCATGGCGACTGGCCGTTCCGATTACCCGAACCAGGTCAACAACGTACTGGGCTTCCCCTTCATCTTCCGTGGTGCGCTCGACGTTCGTGCGACCCGTATCAACGAAGAAATGAAGATTGCCGCCGTTCACGCTATCCGTGAACTGGCCAAAGAGCCAGTGCCTGAATACGTCTCTGAAGCCTACGGCGGAATCGAGCTGTCATTTGGTCGTGAGTACATCATTCCCAAGCCGATGGACGTTCGTTTGATCGAGAAGGTGCCTGCTGCGGTTGCTCAGGCGGCTATCGACTCCGGTGTGGCGACTCTGCCTTACCCGGCGCATTACCCGCTCAAGTCAGTCGAAGACTGCATCTGAGTCGGTTGATGTGAAAAAACCCCGCTACGGCGGGGTTTTTTGTGTCTGCTATTTGTTGTGCCTTAGTGGTCAGGGGCTATAGGGCTGATGCGTAATGTTGTATTGCCTTTGCCCAGGCTGGCGCGTAGCTGGCTGCCTGTCGGGCACTCGTCCGGGTTTAGTAGATAGTGCGCAACTGCGGGCTCCAGGTGGCGTCGGAAGGCGCGGGCCATGGCGCGTGCGCCATAGCGTGGATCGTGTCCTTGTCGCGCCAGCCATTGGCGTGCGGCCTGATCCAATACCAGCTGCACCTTATGTCGCCCGAGACGCTGATTGAGTTTTTCCAGCGCTAGATCGACCAGCTGCTCCAGTTGGTCGCCGGGTAGGCTTTGATAGTGAATGCGGTGATCTATGCGGTTGATGAACTCGGGATCCAGCCGTGCGCTGAGGGCGGCCTCCTGCCTGCGCTTTTGTTGTATTGCGCGCCAGTGTGCCGGTAACCAGCGCGCGCCGGACGACTGCTGGCCAGCGCCCAGGTTGGAGGTCATGAAGATCAGGCTGTTGCGAAAATTCAGGGTGGTGTTGCCGGCGCTGAGGCGCAGTTGGCCGTTGTCGAGCACGTTCATCAGCGCACGAATGACCTGATCGTTGGCTTTCTCCAGCTCGTCAAACAGCACAATACCGGGTCGTCCGTAGTCGCCTTCGATGGCTTGGCGATCAAATAGCGTGGTGCCTTCCTTGCTGCCGACATACCCGGGTGGCGCGCCGGTCAGGGACGCGGCGTAGTGCTCCTGTGCCAAGGTGTTCATATCAATGCGGCAGAAGGCGTCACTGCTGCCGTGCAGGGCTTCTGCCAGCAGGCGCACCGTTTCGGTTTTACCCACGCCGGTCGGGCCGAGCAGCAAAAAGGTAGCTAGCGGGCGATGTGGGTCGCCCAGCTCTGCCTTGACTACTTTCAGGCTGTTGCTGATTTCGTCCAGTGCCTCGCTCTGGCCAATGATGCGGCTGCTTAGTCGCGCCATCACCTGGTCCGGATCGAAGAGGAAACGTGATTGAGTGGCTGGTCTGCGTTCAGTGTCGTGCTGCTGATTGGCGTCCAGTACGTCGTTGATAAAGGGCATGATTGCATCCGTCAGCGAAGGCTGGAACAGCGGCGCGCCGGGCGCCGCTGTCCATTTCAGGCACCGGCTTCACGATCCTTGCCGGGATGCGGTAGCTCGCCCACCGGGCAGTCGGCCACGCCAATGGTTTTACGGGTCATGGCCTCGACGTCGTCGCGTGCCTTTTCGGCGTCCAGCACCCAGGTGCGATAGAAGTCGAACGGGCAATCAGCGACGCCACGGTCGCCATCGCCGGAGTTGTACATGCCGGTGTAGCCACGATGCAGTAGTTTGAACAGGTGATTCTGCGATTGGTCGTTGGCGCGTGCATCGCGAATCTGCGAGACCGACAGTTGCGCATACTGTATGCCCATGTCCTCTTCGCCGCATTCCCCCAGGGTGCGGCCGTCAAAGCCGATGATGGCGGAGTGGCCGAAATAGGAATAGACGCCGTCGAAGCCGGTGGCGTTGGCTACCGCTACATAGCAGTTGTTGGCCCAGGCCATGGACTTGGACATCATCACCTGCTGCTCTTTGGCCGGATACATATAGCCCTGGCAGCGTACGATCAGCTCGGCACCCTTCATGGCGCAGTCACGCCAGATTTCCGGGTAGTTGCCGTCGTCACAGATGATAAGGCTGATTTTCATGCCCTTGGGGCCGTCGCTGACATAGGTGCGGTCACCTGGGTACCAGCCTTCAATGGGGCACCAGGGAATGCACTTGCGGTATTTTTGCACTATTTCACCCTGATCGTTGATCAGGATTAGCGTGTTGTAGGGCGCTTTATTCGGATGCTCTTCGTGCTGCTCGCCGGTCAGCGAGAAGATGCCCCAGGTCTTTGCCTGTTTGCAGGCTTCGCTGAAGATGCGGGTTTCATCGCCGGGAATGGTGGCGGCGGTGGCCATCATCTCGTCGTTGTCGTACATGATGCCCATGGTGCTGTATTCGGGGAATACCACCAGGTCCATGCCGGGCAGGCCTTTCTTCATGCCGACTACCATGTCGGCAATCTTGCGTGCGTTGTCGAGTACATCTTCTCTGCTGTGCAGGCGCGGCATCTTGTAGTTGACGACCGCGACACCAACGGTATCGGGACTGCTTGAGATATCTCCGTGACGCATGGTAACTGCTCCGTTCGGGTTGGTTAGTGTTTCAGGCGCGCCCAATGCCGAGCTTGTCGACCCGGTAGCGCAATTGCCTGAGGCTGATATTGAGTCGTCGCGCGGCCTCGGACTGGTTGTTGTTGGTTTGCGACAGCATGGCGCGTATTTGCTCGGCTTCGCCCTGCTGCACCCAGTTGTAGGAGCGGCCGTACTGACGCGTCTCTGCGACGGGGGCGACGGCAACGGGCTGAGTCGCGGCAGGTGGGTTGCTGGCGCGATTGCCTGCCGGGACGTTGATCGAGCTCTCTGATGACAGCGCGCGACGCAGCGTCTCAGCGGTCAGTAATTCCTGCTCACTGGTTAGCGCAGCTCGCTCCAGTACGTTCTGTAATTGCCGGATATTGCCCGGCCAATCAAAGTTTTCGAGTACCGGGAAGGCATCGGTACTGAGGCTCCAGTTACGCTCATAGTGGTGGTTCAGTTCGTTGAGAAAATGCAGAGCCAGCTGCCGAATATCGTCCTGACGTTCGCGTAGTGGCGGCAGGTGAACTGGCACGACGTGCAGGCGGTAGAACAGGTCCAGCCGAAAAGCGCCTTGGTTGACCGACGCCTGCAGGTTGACGTGGGTGGCGGTGATGACGCGGAAATCCACCGAAACAGCTTCATTACTGCCGATCGGGTCGACCTTTTTCTCCTGCAGTACACGCAGCAGTTTGGCCTGCAGCGACAGGGGCATATCGCCGATTTCATCCAGGAACAGGGTGCCGCCATCGGCTTGCACAATCTTGCCCTGTTTGTTCTGCGAGGCGCCGGTAAAGGCACCTTTGGTGTGCCCAAACAACTCGGATTCGAGCAGATCTGCCGGGATCGCGGCGCAGTTGATGCAGATAAACGGCTTCTCGCGGCGGTCGCTTTGCTGGTGAATCATCCGCGCGAATTTTTCTTTACCGGTGCCGGACTCGCCCAGCAGCATTACTGGCGCGTCGCTGTGGGCGACCTGGATGGTTGAGCGCACGGCGTCCATCAGCGCCGGGCTGCTGCCCAGAATGCCATGTGCCAGACTTTGCTTGAGCATGCCTTCGATCGCGATGCTGTGTCGCAGGTTCTGATTTTCCTTGACCAGGTGCTCGGTCTGCTCGACCACAAACTGATGAATACGCAGCACTTGGCCAACCATGGCGGCAGCGACACGCAGCAGGCTGATGTCACCATCGAACGGCCGCTCGTGCATGCCTTCGCGCTGAACCGAGAGCACGCCTATGGGTTTGCCCGATTCCAGAATTGGTACCGAAATAAAGGCCATGCGTCCCCCGCCGTGGTGGGCCAGCTCGGTAATGCGCCGCACGAACAGGGGTTCGTTGTCGACATCCGGCACCAGGCCGATTGAGCCGGTACGCATGACATACCCGGTGACGCCCTGGTCGACATGCAGATTAAAGCGCCCCGCCTTGAGATCATCGACCGCCAGACCGTAGGAGTACTTCACGTGCAGGTTGTCGGAATTGGCTTCGGGGAGGCTTACGCGGCCGCAGTTCAGCCCATACAGTTGCGACAGCAGGCGCAGGATGCCTTGAATTGTGCGCGGCGCATCCAGCGGTTTCTCCAGTAGCTTGGCCATTTCCAGAATGACGACCAGTTCGCGCTTCATCATCTGTTGGGCTATCCGTTCAGGCTTTAAATTCAAGATGAATAGGTCCTCGCGGCGAATGGATGTCCGCGCGACCTGTCACCGATGTTCGGTAGGAATATCAACAAGCAGGCACTGCCTGCCATCGATTCAGCCTAGTGGCTGATCATCCAGGGTCGTCGCGGACCGCTTTGCTGCTTCAGGGCAGGAGGCTGCCCGTCGGCACGCGGCTTGTGCTGACAACTACCTGAACTGCAACAACTGTGCCCTTGGCTGACCTTGGGCTCGTGGGCGCTGCGCTCGTTGGTCTCATGCGCCTTGCGCTGATGGCTGTTCATGCTCTGCAGACGCGGTGCTGAAATCAGCCGCTGCATAGGCTGGCTGCAGGCTGGACAGGCACGTGGCAGGTTGCGCTCACTGCTGGGCAGCAAGGCTTCGAAGGGGCCGCAGGCGGCGCATTCAAAATCGTATAGCGGCATGGATCGCTCCCGTTTAGTGCGAATGAAGTAAGGCGGCCTGCGCCAGGGTGGTGCAGGCCGCGCGCCTGCGGTCAGCCCTTCCAGAGTGCTGTGGGTACTTCGTCGCTGGTTACCGCGATGGTTGGGCCATCGGCATTTGGCATGATGTCGAAATCAAAGATTTCGGTCGGGATCCACACCGTGGCGCACACGTTAGGCACGTCGACGATGCCGCTGATGTGGCCCTGTACTGGTGCAGTGCCCAGCAGCGAGTAGGCCTGTGCACCGCTGTAACCAAACTTCTTCAGGTATTCAATGGCATTCAGGCACGCTTGACGATAGGCGACGTGCGCGTCGAGATAATGCTGCTTGCCGTTCTCGTCGACCGAAATACCTTCAAAAATGAGGTGCTTCTTATAGCTGGGCGCCATGTCGCTGGGCTGGAAGATCGGGTTCTTCACACCGTACTTCTTCACGCCGTCCTTGATCAGGTTGACGCGGATGTGAATCCAGCCGGCCATTTCGATCGCACCGCAGAAGGTGATTTCGCCGTCGCCCTGGGAAAAGTGCAAGTCGCCCATCGACA
Organism: Pseudomonas sp. 5Ae-yellow; assembly: GCF_014077575.1. Taxonomy (NCBI): domain Bacteria; kingdom Pseudomonadati; phylum Pseudomonadota; class Gammaproteobacteria; order Pseudomonadales; family Pseudomonadaceae; genus Pseudomonas; species Pseudomonas sp. 5Ae-yellow. Next base: position 173,620 of record NZ_JACGWE010000005.1, read on the forward strand.
GGCCGCCGCCTTTGACATACACCGGGAAGAACACGCGCGAACCCTTGGTCAGATCCTTGATGTCGCAGTTACCACCATGCTCGCGTGGCGGCACTGTGCGGGCACCTTCATTGGCTACTTTGGCGGCTTTGTCTCCGGTGGCGCGGCCAACGTGGGCCGTTGGTGCGTAAGGCGGATTGGCCAGGCCTGGTACCCGGTCCGGATCGGTGTCGATCAGTGCTTGCTCGCGGGTGTTCCACTCATCCAGCAGCTCTTGCGAGGGCAGGCAGCCGATCAGGCCGGGGTGCATCAGGCCGATAAACTCAACGCCGGGGATATGGCGGGACTTGGTATAGATGCCGTTGAAGTCCCAGATGGTCTTGCGGGCTTCAGGGTAGTGCTCGGTAAGAAAGCCGCCACCGTTCTCTTTGGCGAAGACGCCGTTGAAGCCCCACATTTGGTCGGCAAAGGCGCCGATGTCGAGAATGTCGACCACCATCAGATCGCCAGGCTCTGCGCCTTCAACGGCAACCGGACCGCTCAGGTAATGCACCTTGGTCAGGTCAACGTCGCGCACGTCTTCAGCGCTGTCATTGTTACCGATTTGGCCACCGGTCCAGTCCATGCACTCGATGATGAAGTCGGCGCCGGGCTTAACAGTGGCAACCATGGGCACGTCGGGATGCCAACGGTTATGAATGTTGTCGTGTTCCTTGGGGCTTTTGCTCAGGTCGATTTTGATCAGTGTTTCAGCCATGACAGGCAATCCTCTGCTTCGGGTGGTTTGTCAGGCCTGGTAATGGCCCGTGCTGAACCTAGAGCATGAGGCGTGCCAGCTTTGTTTGCATTTTGAAATGCGATAAAAATCAATGCGTTAATGAGGATTTAAGTTGTATATGGCAAAGCTGATAGCGTCAGGATTAACAATGTCATGGCGCCGTTGCTGACATTGTCATGACATTGTTAGAGGCGCATTGTCATTTTGCTGGGTGCGCATTTGACAATGCGCGGGAAGCGCTTGCGGCGTGATTCTTTTTTCAGGGGGTATACGTTTGATTTGAATGGTTTTTCCTTTTTTGGCCAATTAAATTCAAGGTCGTCTTTGAGTGGCTGGCACAGTGGTTGCTCTGGTGTGAGGGTGACAGGCGAGCGGGTAGGGAGTGAGGCCCGCTTTCCGGTGTTACCCACACTAAGGAGATTTACCCTATGCACGATTCAACACGCAGCAAACCGGCCTGGAAGCGTCGTCTTCTAGGGCTGGCTCTGAGTACCGGGTTGGGCTTTTCCGGTATGGTCGGTGCCACTGAGGTCAACACCACTGGACTGGCCGTTACCGATGACACCGTCAAGGTCGGTATTCTCCATTCGATCACCGGCACCATGGCGATTAGTGAAACCGGCTCGGTAGAAGCAGAGATGCTGGCTATTGAGCAGATCAACGCAGCGGGCGGTGTGCTCGGCCGTCAGATTGAGATCATTCAGGAAGATGGCGCCAGTGACTGGCCTACCTTTGCTGAGAAAGCGCGCAAGTTGCTGGTGCAGGATAATGTGGCCGCTGTATTCGGTTGCTGGACCTCGGCTTCACGCAAAGCGGTATTGCCAGTCTTCGAAAACGAAAATGGCATGCTGTACTACCCGACTTTCTATGAAGGTCTGGAGCAGTCCAAGAACGTAATCTACACCGGCCAGGAAGCGACCCAGCAGATTATTGCCGGTCTCGACTGGATCGCTGAAGAGAAAGACGCCAAAACTTTCTATCTGGTTGGCTCCGACTACATCTGGCCACGTACCTCCAACAAGATCGCGCGCAAGCACATCGAAGATGTATTGGGCGGCACTGTGGTAGGTGAAGAGTACTACCCACTGGGTAACACTAACTTCGGCTCGCTGATTAACAAGATCCGCCTGAAAAAGCCTGATGTCGTTTACTCCAGCATCGTTGGTGGTTCCAACGTCGCTTGGTGGAAGCAGCTGAAAGCCGCCGGCATCACTTCTGATCGTCAAACCATCATGACCATCTCGGTTACCGAAGACGAAGTGCTCGGCATCGGTGGCGAGAACATGGAAGGTTTCTACTCGGCGATGAAGTACTTCGAGTCGCTGGACAACGAAAACAACGCTGCCTTTGTTGCAGCATTCAAAGAGCGTTGGGGTGAAGACAGTGTCATGGGTGATGTGACCCAGGCTGCCTATCTTGGCCCGTGGTTGTGGAAAGCAGCGGTTGAGAAAGCCGGTAGCTTTGATGTAGACGCTGTGGCCGCCGCCTCTCCTGGCATCGAGCTGACTACCGCACCTGAGGGTTACGTGAAAGTTCACGACAACCATCACCTGTGGAGCAAGCTGCGTGTTGGTCGCTGGAACGCAGATGGTCAAGCCGAAGTGGTCTACGAATCTGACCTGATCGAGCCAAATCCCTTCCCGGAAGGTTATCAATAAGACGTCCTGGTGACGTGAAGCAACCTGGTGCGGCCCTCGCGGCCGCATCCTTCCGAGTCTAGGAGAGCAATTATGGGCGGTTATACATCGCAGGAGCTGACGGCCATCTTCGTCATGCAGGGCTTTAGTGGTTTAAGCCTGTTCTGCGTCTTTCTGCTAATGGCCCTTGGGCTGGCGATCATTTTCGGGCAGATGGGCGTCATCAACATGGCTCATGGTGAGTTTCTCACTTTGGGCGCGTACATCACCTGGATGGTGTCTGAACTGGCCACGGAAACCTGGCCCTGGATGCAGGAATTTTACTTTCCCCTGGCGGTGGTGCTCGCCTTTGCCGGTACTTTTATATTGGGCTATCTGGTCGAAATGCTATTGATCAGGCGCCTATATAGCCGCCCGCTGGATACGTTGCTGGCCACATGGGGCTTGGGGCTTATCCTGCAACAGATTTACCGCTCTACTTTCGGTCCGCGTGAAGTCAGCGTGGTTATGCCTGACTGGCTGATGGGTTCGTGGGCGCCGACCGATATTATCGATATTCCATTGAACGGCCTGTTCGTGATGGGCATCACTTCGTTGATGACGCTGCTGGTAGTGATACTGCTGTATCGCTCGCGGTGGGGCATCAAGGTGCGCGCCACCACGCAAAACCGGGCAATGGCAAACGCCGCGGGTATCAATACCCAGCGGGTTGACCGTTTTACCTTCGCATTGGGTTGCGGCATTGCGGGCGTTGCCGGGGCTGCTTTTACCACCATTGCCTCGACAGGCCCTACAACCGGATCGCTCTATATTGTCGACACCTTCCTGGTCGTGGTCTTCGGTGGCGCAGCCAGTCTGCTCGGCACCGTGGTCTCAGCCTTCGGCATTGCTCAGTCGCAGTCGATTCTTGAATTCTTCCTGAGCGGCTCCATGGCCAAGGTAATTACCTTGCTGACCGTGGTAGGCATTCTGATGTTCCGTCCCCAGGGGCTATTTGCAAGCAAGGTGCGTCGCTAAGCGACGCCCGGGCTGGAGGTTATTGAAATGGAAAAATGGATAGCAGCATTTGGGGGGCGGCAACGGCTTTGGCAGTTGCTGGCGCTGACCGTTCTGCTTCTGGTGGTTTTGCCGCTGACGCTGGATGTGTTCCGGCTTAATCTGGTTGGCAAGTACCTAACCTACGCGTTCGTCGCGGTTGGGCTGGTGTTGTGCTGGGGCTACGGCGGTATTCTCAGTCTGGGCCAGGGCGTATTTTTTGGAATTGGCGGTTACTGCATGGCGATGTTTCTCAAGCTGGAAGCGTCCAGCCCGGAGAACACGTCGATTCAAAGTACGCCGGGTATTCCAGACTTTATGGACTGGAACCAGATTACCGAGCTGCCGGCGATGTGGATGCCCTTCCACAGTTTGACGCTGACAGTCCTGCTTATCCTGACTGTCCCGGCGTTGTTTGCCTTCCTTATTGGTGCGGCGATGTTCAAGCGGCGGGTAGGCGGGGTGTACTTCGCGATTATCACCCAGGCCATTGCTTCCATTGCGACCATTCTGATCATTGGTCAGCAAGGTTATACCGGCGGTATCAACGGCATCACCGACCTGCGCACGATGTTGGGCTGGGATATTCGGCCCGATAGTGCCAAGTACCTGCTCTATTTTCTCTGCTGCGTGCTGTTGATTGTCTGTGTGCTGGTTGGCCAGTTTGTGCTGAGCAGTCGCTACGGCAAGCTGCTTATCGCCATGCGCGATCAGGAAGACCGCGTGCGCTTCTCCGGCTACGACGTCGCCAATATCAAGATCTTTGTGTTCGCCTTGGCCGGTGTTTTCTCGGCACTCGGCGGTGCGATGTTCGCACTGCAGGTGGGTTTCATGTCGCCTTCCTTTGTTGGCACCGTGGTGTCGATCGAGATGGTGATCTTCTGTGCGGTCGGTGGGCGTCTGTCATTGATCGGTGCGGTATATGGCGCGCTGCTGGTCAATCTCGCCAAGACTATGCTGTCCGAAACGTTCCCGCAGCTCTGGATTGTGTTTATGGGCGCGCTCTTTATTGCTGTCGTGCTGCTGTTCCCCAGGGGGCTGGCGGGTATTTACGAAGACTATGTTCAGCCGCGCGTACTCGCTTTGTTCTCGCGTAAATCGAAAAGCAAGGAAGGTAGCGACGAGTCTGCTGCTCAGGAGGCGCAATCATGAGTTCTCCCATATTGTTGGCGATTGAAGATCTGACGGTCTCTTTTGATGGCTTTAAAGCAGTCGACGGTTTGAATCTGTACGTCGAGCGTAATGAAGTGCGCGTTGTGATTGGCCCCAACGGTGCTGGCAAGACGACGCTGCTGGATTTGATCTGCGGCAAAACCAAGGCATCGTCTGGCTCGATCGTGTTCAAAGATACCGAGCTGACCAAGCTGGTTGAACACGATATTGTCAAAGCGGGGGTCGGTCGCAAGTTTCAGACTCCCTCTATCTACGAAAATCTGAGCGTTCGGGAAAACCTGGAGCTGTCCTACCCGAAAGGGCGCACGGTATTCGGCAGCCTGTTCTTCAAGGTGACCGACAAGGTGATGGCGCGGGTGCTGGAAGTAGCGGAGGACATATACCTTAGCGACCGACTGGATACCAGTGCCGGCCTGCTAAGTCATGGTCAGAAGCAATGGCTGGAAATCGGCATGTTGCTGATACAGGACCCTGAGCTCTTAATGCTGGATGAGCCGGTCGCCGGTATGAGTGTCTCCGAGCGGGAAGCTACAGCGGAGTTGCTGGGGCGTATCAGCAAGGGACGCTCCGTTATCGTGATCGAGCATGACATGGACTTTGTGAAAGACATTGCCCATCGCGTGACCGTGCTGCACCAGGGCAAATTGCTTGCAGAGGGCAAGATGGACGAAGTGCAGAAAAACGAAAAGGTTATTGAGGTTTATCTCGGCCACTGACCGATAAGGAGTCTGAGCATGTTGACGGTAAGCGATTTGCGGGTCAGTTATGGCATGAGCGAAGTGATCCACGGCATCAACCTGGAAGTCGGCGAAAACGAAACTGTCGCCATCATGGGACGCAACGGTATGGGCAAGACCACCTTGTTCAAATCGTTGATCGGTATGATTCCTTGCAGTGGCGGGGAGATCACCTTTAATAACAAGGAGCTTTCCAAGCTGCAGTCCTATCAACGGGTAGCCAGCGGTATTGCGTACGTGCCCCAGGGGCGGATGGTATTTCCAACCCTGACGGTAGAGGAGAACATCATGGCCGGCCTGGAAGTCACTGGGCGTCGCAAGGTGCCGGATGATATCTATGAGTTGTTTCCGGTATTGCTGGAAATGCGTCATCGTAAGGCGGGCAACCTGTCGGGTGGTCAGCAACAGCAGTTGGCGATCGGCCGTGCGTTGGCCGCCGATCCTAAAGTCCTGTTGCTGGATGAACCAACAGAGGGGATTCAGCCTTCAATCATCAAGCAGCTGGCTACCACGCTGAATGAGATCAAGCAGATGCGTAAGATCAGTATCGTGGTCTCGGAGCAGGTCTTGAGTTTCGCGCTTAATGTCGCGGACCGAATGCTGGTGATAGACAAGGGGCAGATAGTCCACGAAGCGGTTGGTGAGCAAATCGACAAGGCACATATAAGTAGCTATTTGTCGGTATAGGCGCCGCCATATAAGGCCTTAGGCCCGGTCCCTGTTAGGGGGTCGGGCTTTTTTATTGGATTGCGGTAAATAAGTGCTTGACGGCCGTGCTGAGATCTCTATAATTCGCCCTCTCGCTGAGCAGGAAGCTCTAAGTAAAGCGCTTATTAATCAATAAGTTAGCTTGAAAATAAGGGTTGACAGGCTGGCGAGATGGCGT
>NZ_JACGWE010000012.1:0-110129 GCF_014077575.1 Pseudomonas sp. 5Ae-yellow
CGGCGAGCTGGAGCAGTTCGGGGTTGGGTTTACTGCGTTTCGTGCGTTTGTTGATGGTCATAGTGACTCCAGGAGGAGAGGCAGTATCCTGCCGTTTCACCGGTTACACAATTTTTAGGACACCCTCTGCCCTCATGTACTTACTCTTCTACAGCACGTTCCATGGATTCCTTGGACTCTACCGCAGCGTCTTTCACTGCTTCGCCCTTGTCTTCCACGTAGTCAGCTGAGGCATCGTAAGCTTCTTCGATGTTCTCGCCAGCGGCGTCCATCTTGTCTTCGATGACTTCACCGGTGGTTTTTTCGTTACCGGTGGCTTCACGGGCTTTCTGCTCTACCGCATCGCCAGTCTCTTCAGCGGCGTCACCCATGCTCTCAACCGCTTCGGAAACGTTTTCCTGCGCGCGGTCCATCTTGTCTTCTGGCTCGTCCTGACAGCCGGCAACCAAGCCGACCGCACTGACCAACATCGCAGCTGCAAACAATTTTTTCATCTAGATCTCCTTGAAGATGAAAACAGGTTCATCTTTACGTGCTTGTTATAGGTGTTACTGCGCTTCTTGGGCTTTTTGCTCGATGGCATCACCGGTTTCTTCTGCTGCATCGCCCATACTATCGACGGCGTCAGACATCGAATCGGCGGCGTTCTCCATCTTGTCTTCGGGTTCATCCTGACAACCGGCCAGAAGACCCAAACCCGCCATTAAGATAGCTGCAAAGGCTAATTTTTTCATCGTAATTCTCCATGGTGATGATATTAAGTGTCAGCAATATAGGCCGTGATACGTGCGCTAAGTTCCGTTGGCTATGCTTTCTGGAGTCAAAACTGTGATCTGGGTAGTATGATCAGCTTATGTTGCCCCTGGCACAGCTGGAACCGGAATGAGATATGAGTAGTATTCAAGAGCGAGCGCACAATTTTCTGTCGGTGTTACGGCATTGTCAGCACCTGGGTCTCACCATTGAGCAAGCGGATGAGCAAGGGCTGGTGATAAAGCTGCCCTACAGCGAAAAGATAGTCGGAAACCCGGTTACCGGGTTGATACACGGCGGTGCCATTACCACCCTGATGGATACCTGTTGCGGTATCTCTACCGTTTGCTACCTACCCAGTTTTGAGATCTGCCCCACTCTGGACCTGCGTATTGACTATATGCGTCCTGCTGAACCCGGCAAGGCTATTTATGGTTTTGCGGAGTGCTATCGGGTTACGCCCACCGTTATTTTTACCCGTGGCGTCGCCTATCAGGACGACAAGGAACAGCCCATAGCACATGTGGTAGGCACCTTTATGCGCATGGGCAAAGGGGCCGAGCCAAAGGCGTTGGATGGAAACGGTGAGGGGGCGAGTGTATGAGCCTTAATGAAATTGAAGTTCAGCAAGTAGTTGCCAGCTCACATCAAACGGGTGATTACAGTCCTTTGGTAAAACTGATTCCCTATGCCAGCATGATCGGCATGCAGGTCACTCGTCTGGGGGATGAAGCGGTATTCAGTCTGCCCAAGTCAGAAGACAATATTGGTAACCCGGTACTGCCAGCGTTGCATGGCGGGGTAATTGCCGGTTTTATGGAACAGTCTGCGATGCTGCATCTGATGATTTTCATGAACAGTGCGGTATTTCCCAAAATCATCGACTTCTCGGTGGATTACCTGCGTGCCGGGTTGTACCGTGACACTTACGCGACCTGTCAGGTTTGGCGGCAGGGGCGGCGGGTAGGCAATGTTGCCATCACCGCCTGGCAGACGCGTTCGAAAGAGCCGATCGCCACCGCAAGAGCACATTTCAAGCTCGATTAGCATTCTGATGGGAGTAGCAAGAAGACATGGAAAGCCTGTTGATATTGAGTGGCTTGGTTGCGTGTCTCTGCGCCTGGGTCTGGTTGGCTGTTGCTAGCCGGCGGTTGTCGGTTGGACTCTTTGTGGTTGCGCTGATTGCCCCGGTGCTAACGCTGTTTATGCGCGGCAAGGGTTATTCACGTCCTGCTCGCGCATTATTGCTTATGGGCATGGTGATCGCTCTGGGCGGGCTGGCCTTAATGTCTCAGCAGCGACCACAGCAATTTGAGCAATTGATATCTGGCCGCTGGGCCGAACAGCCCGCTGAGAGTGCGTTGAGTGGCATGCTGATGGAGCAGCCTTTTGCACCTAATGACGTGCGTTGGCAAGGTAAGCATCTGATCTTTACGGAAAAGGTGGGGGAGCGCATCCGTCGTTCGTTGGTGATCAAGTTTGATCGTGCTGAATCCCTACTTCAAGGTACGGCGATTGACCTCTTGCCCGGTGACCCGGGGCCCTGGCCTGAAATCGTGCTGCAGTGGTATACGGGCGCGCTTGAGCCGCCGGGCCTCCGACGGCTGGATGGTGCCTACAGTATGAGCTTGTCCCTGGCTGCTCAAGGCACCGATCAGACTCGCATGACAGTGCACCTGCATTTGCCTGCCGATTATGCGACTCGTCTGACCGGCACTGTGTTGTTGCAGGACCAGCCACAATGGCTCGGTAAGTCGGCAACAGTCGCGCCAATTGTTGAGGCAGCACCTGAGCCTGAGGTCTTCGTGCCGGAGTGGCAAGAGGTGAGTGTGCTCGCCTTGCTGGACGAACCACGTGCCTACATAGGGAAAACGGTGCGCCTTTCGACCACCTCGGGCAAGGTGTTCTCGGGTTTGCTTAAAGAAGTGACAGCGCAGAAGCGCGTCGTCCTCTCGCTACCGCAGGGCGCCAATCAGGTCGATTTCCAGTTTCATCCGGTCGATATCCAGCTACTTGAGATGCGCAGGCGCTGAGGGATTTGCGTCCGCGTTGTCGGCTGGACCTTGAAAAAAATCAGACCGTCCCCATTTTCTCTCCATGTGCTGGCTTCTTTAGGCCACGTTTCAACTGAACGCTATGGAGATAATTCGACATGACCGTGGAAAGCAAAAAGGAAACGCTTGGGTTTCAGACTGAGGTAAAGCAACTGCTGCACCTCATGATCCATTCTATGTACTCGAACAAGGAAATTTTCCTGCGCGAGCTGGTTTCCAATGCGTCAGACGCTTCAGACAAGCTGCGCTTTGAGGCCATTGCCCAGCCCGAGCTGCTGGAAGATCAGCCTGATCTGCGCATCCGCATCAGCTCTGATGATAAAGCCAATACGCTGACCATCGAAGATAACGGTATTGGTATGTCGCGCCAGGAAGTCATTGACCACCTGGGTACCATAGCCAAATCCGGTACCGCAGCGTTCATGCAACAACTCAGTGGTGACCAGAAAAAAGACGCCAGTCTGATTGGTCAATTCGGTGTTGGTTTTTACAGCGCGTTCATTGTGGCCGACAAGGTAGAGGTCTTTACTCGTCGTGCTGGCCTTGATGCTGCCGAGGGCGTGCATTGGGAATCAGCGGGTGAAGGTGAGTTCAGCATCGCCACGGTTGAAAAGCCCGAGCGCGGTACGCGCATCGTGCTGCACCTCAAGCCAGCCGAATCCGAATTTGCTGACGGTTTCCGTCTGCGCAATGTGGTCACCAAATACTCCGACCATATCTCCTTGCCGATTGAGCTGCCCAAACAGCACCATGGTGAAGAAGCCGAGAAGCCTGCAGAGACCGAGTGGGAAAGTGTCAACCGCGCCAGTGCACTCTGGACTCGTCCGCGCACCGAGGTCAAGGACGAAGAGTACCAAGAGTTCTACAAGCATGTAGCGCATGATTTTGAGAATCCGCTGAGCTGGAGTCACAACAAGGTCGAGGGCAAGCTGGAGTACACCAGCCTGTTGTACGTGCCTGGTCGTGCACCTTTTGACCTGTACCAGCGTGAAGCTCCCCGTGGTCTGAAACTCTATGTTCAGCGCGTATTCATCATGGACGACGCCGAGCAGTTCCTGCCCTTGTACCTTCGCTTCATCAAGGGTGTGGTCGACTCCAACGATCTGTCGCTGAACGTTTCGCGTGAGATCCTGCAGAAAGATCCGGCTATCGACAGCATGAAGTCCGCCCTGACCAAGCGCACACTCGATATGCTTGGCAAGCTGGCCAAGAACGAGCCCGAGCAGTACGCCAACTTCTGGAAGGCGTTCGGTAGTGTGTTGAAGGAAGGCCCTGCAGAAGATTATGCCAACCGCGAGAAGGTGGCGAGCCTGTTGCGCTTCGCGTCTACTCAGCAGAACGACGACAGCGAAGTGGTTAGCCTGGATACCTACATCGAGCGCATGGTTGAGGGGCAGGACAAGATCTATTACCTCACTGGCGAGCACTACAACCAGGTCAAGAACAGCCCGCACCTGGAGATCTTCCGTAAGAAGGGTATCGAAGTTCTGCTGCTGACCGACCGTATCGACGAATGGCTGATGAGCCACCTGACCGAGTACAACGGCAAGCAGTTCATCGACATCGCTCGTGGTGACCTGGACCTTGGCAAGCTTGAAGGTGAAGAAGACAAGCAGGCGCAGGAAAAGCAGGCTGAAGCCAAGGCCGATCTGGTTAAGCGTATTCAAGAGGCGCTGAAAGATGAGCTGCAAGAGGTACGCGTTTCTCACCGTCTGACTGACTCTCCGGCTGTGCTGGTGATCAATGAAGACGATATGGGCCTGCAGATGCGCAAGATTCTGGAAGCAACCGGCCAGAAAGCACCTGAGAGCAAGCCCATTCTGGAAATCAACACTAGCCATCCGCTGCTCGATAAGCTGGATAGCGAGCAGGATGAAACCCGATTTGCCGACCTGAGTCAGATTCTGTTCGATCAGGCTGCATTGGCTGCAGGCGAGGCGCTGCAGGACCCGGCCGCTTATGTACGCCGGCTCAATGCGCTGCTGGTGGAGCTGAGCAGCTAAAAAGCGCTAAGGCAGATCACATGACGTGGTCTGCAGGTCGCACAGACCTTGTTACGAAAGATGCCTGCTTATGCAGGCATTTTTTATGCGTATGCGGTTATGCTGGGTTTTCTCGGCAACGCAGCAAGGACACAGCTCATGCAAAAGACATTAAGCGCGCTGGTAATGACCGGTGTGGCAACCATGGCGCAGGCAGAAATGACCGTTGAAAACGTAGCTTACGAGATTGACGGCGAGGCTTATGAAGGCTTACTTGTGTTTGATGACAGCGTGAGTGATCCGCGTCCTGGAGTGCTTATGGTGCCTAACTGGATGGGTGTCACTGAGCAGGCCGCAGAAAAAGCAGCCAAGGTCGCGGGTTCCGACTATGTGGTTTTTGTTGCTGATATGTATGGCAAGGACATTCGCCCACAGAACGCGGATGAGGCGGGCGCCGCCGCCACCGTGGTGCGCTCGGACCGATCGCTGATGCGGCACAGGGTCAATGCGGCTCTGGATGTGCTGCGTGAACAGGCTAAGAAGGTACCGCTGCAAACTGACAACTTGGTTGCCATTGGCTTCTGCTTCGGCGGAGGTACCGTACTGGAACTGGCCCGTTCGGGGACTGAAATCAAAGGCGTGGTGTCATTCCATGGCAATCTGGATACGCCCGATCCAGCGGACGCCAGCGCGATCAAGATGCCCGTGCTGGTTCTGCACGGCGCTGATGATCCCTTTGTTCCGCAAGAGCAAGTCCTCGCGTTTGAAGATGAAATGCGCAATGCCAAGGTCGATTGGCAACTGTTCAGCTATGGTGGCGCAGTCCATTCCTTCTCTGATCCTTATGCCAAGATGACGGGCAAGGCTGAGTATCATCCGCAGGTAGCACCGCGTGCGTTTGGCGCTATGCGCCAGTTCTTCAATGAAGTGCTGACACCCTGAAGCGTGATTCTTGACCCTATTAAGGGCTAACAGATTGCATCGGAATTAATAGGCATGCGATTGATTTTAAATAACAAAAGCTTGTCTTTCCTGTTGTTGGTCTGCCTTCTTCCCACGCAGCTGGCTGCTCAGGATGCCGGCTTGCCGGTCATCGTGAGCAGTGTGGAAGAGCGCACCCTGAATAGTGATATTCAGGCGCTAGGCACCCTGCAGGCCAATGAAACAGCCCATCTTGCCAGCCCGGTATCAGACATTATCTCGCGTATCCATTTTGCTGATGGCCAGCGCGTAGCAGCTGGAGAGGTACTGGTTGAACTAACCAATCATGAGCAGGTCGCTGAGTTGGAAGAAGCTCGGGTTGCCGTGGCTGATGCTGAGCGACAATTGCAGCGCACACGGCAATTGGTGGAGAGCAGCTTTGTCTCGGCGCAGGAGCTGGACGGCCGTCGACGTGAGTTTGAGTTGACTCAGGCGCGATTGAGGGCGGTAGAAGCGCGGCTGAAGGACCGACTGATCAAGGCGCCTTTTGCTGGCGTGATGGGTTTACGTCAGATCAGTATTGGTACTTTGCTGTCAGCTGGTTCCCCGGTTGCTACCTTGCTTGATGACAGCGTAATGAAGCTGGATTTCAGTATCCCTGAAACGCTGATGGCGCAGGTACGGCCGGAGCTAGACGTGACTGCTAGCGCTGCGGCTTTTCCGGAACGCACGTTTAACGGCACAATCGTATCGCTGGATAATCGGGTTGACCCGGTTACCCGATCTATACGAGTGCGTGCTCTGTTGGATAATGACGCTCGCCTGCTACGTTCAGGTATGTTGATGCGCGTCAGTGTTGCCAGTGCTCCGCGCCAAGCCCTGGTGATCCCGGAGGGAGCGCTGCTGCCATTAGGAGATAAGCAGTTCGTTATGCGGATCGAAGGGCCCGCCGAATCTCCTTCGGTGCAGCGTTTACGAGTCGAGATTGGCGAGCGTTTGCCAGGATTGGTGGAAATCACATCCGGCTTGGCGAAGGGGGACCGCGTGGTGACTCACGGTGCGTTTCGGCTAGCCTCTGGTCAGACAGTACGGATAAAAGCCGAACTGGGCGCTGGCGAGTCAGTGCAGCCCGCGCTCAAGGGTATCGCAGAACCATGACGGTAAAAGGCCTGTGATTCTCTCTGATACCGCGGTATTGCGTCCGGTTTTTGCGACTGTTCTGTCTGTATTGTTGGTCATCTTTGGTTTAGTGGCTTTCTCCGAGCTGCCTTTGCGCGAGTACCCCGACATTGATCCACCGGTGGTCACTATTGAGACCAACTACGTGGGGGCTTCTGCCGCTGTTGTCGACTCCCAGATCACCCAGGTAATCGAGGAGCGCATCGCGGGTATTGAGGGCATCGAGTTTATTGAGGCGCAAAGCGAGGATGGTCAATCAGAGATCACTGTGCGCTTTGCCATCGATAAGGATATTAACGAAGCGGCCAATGATATTCGTGACCGGGTGTCCAGTGCTGCAGGCAACCTGCCGGATGCAGCCGAACCGCCGGAAGTACAGAAACTGGACGCGAACGAGGATGTGATCGTCTGGTGGAACTTGACCAGTGAACGCATGAGTCTGCCGGAGCTGACTGATTACGCTGAGCGCTATCTGGTTGATCGCTTTTCTACGCTTAACGGAGTAGCGCGTGTCAGGGTGGGAGGTTCGCAACGCTTTGCCATGCGTGTATGGCTGGATAACGAAGCACTGGCGGCACGCAATCTCACGGTCGAAGATGTTGAGCAGGCATTGCGCCGTGAGAACGTGGAACTCCCGGCTGGCTCGGTTGAGTCGATTAATCGGCAGTTCACTGTACGGGTAACCCGGGCCTTCAACAACGCGGAGCAGTTCAATCGGCTGGTGGTGTCGCGTGGCGACAATAACTACCTGGTTCGATTGGGTGAGGTGGCAAGGGTTGAGCGCGGCACGGAAGAGAGCCGCAACCTGTTTCGTGGCAACGGCGTACCCATGGTCGGTATTGGCCTGACGCGGCAGTCTACCGCGAATACGCTGGAAGTATCGCGCAGCTCCAAACAACTGGTTGCCGAACTCAACCCGACTCTGCCAGAGGGGATGGAGATTCTACCCAGTTACGATAGTGCCGTATTTATTGAAGGTGCGGTGAAGGAGGTGTACAGCACGCTCTTGATCGCCTTGGTGCTGGTGGTGATCGCCATTTTCGTCTTTTTGGGCAGTCCGCGCGCGATCCTGGTGCCAGCAGTAACCCTGCCGGTCTCGATCATGGCAACCTTCATTGCGTTGTTGATCTTTGGTTTCACCGTCAACTTGCTGACCCTGCTGGCATTGGTACTGGCCATCGGACTGGTGGTTGATGACGCCATTATCGTGCTGGAAAACGTTCGCAGGCGCATCGACGAGCTGGATGAAACACCCCTGGTCGCCGCCTTTTACGGTACGCGGCAAGTCGCTTTTGCCGTCGTATCTACCACCCTGGTATTGATTGCTGTCTTCGTACCCATTGCCTTTCTTAAGGGGGATGTAGGGCGATTGTTCTCGGAGTTTGCCCTGACCATGGCGGCAGCGGTTGCCTTCTCCAGCTTCGTTGCTCTGACCTTGTCGCCGGTGCTGGCCGCTAAAGTGCTCAAGCCGCACGATGAAGGGCGTCTGAGCCGCACAGTAGAACAGGTGCTACAGAAAAGCCGCGCAGCCTATCGGCGACTGCTCGCGGCGGTACTGCGGCTGCGTTGGCTGGCCCTGACTGTGTTTCTGTTACTGGCTGGCGGCACTGGTTGGTTATTTCAGACCCTGCCCAGTGAGTACACGCCAGGCGAAGATCGCGGCACTTTCTTTATTATCGTAAATGGGCCCGAGGGTGCGACCTTTGAGTACATGAACGATTACATGAATGAGATCGAGGCGCGTATGTCGAGCTATGTCGACAGCGGCGAAGTTACGCGGATGCTGGTACGCGCGCCGCGCTCATTTGGCGGTGTGACCACGTTCAATACCGGCATGGTGATTGTCGTTCTGGATGATTGGGGGCAACGCCGCTCCGGCTGGGAAATCATGCAGAACGTACAGCGAGACATGGCTGACCTGACCGGTGTACGTGTCTTTCCGATCATGCGGCAGGGCTTTGGTGGACGTCAGTTGCAGCCATTTCAGCTGGTTATTGGCGGCGCCGGCAGCTATGAGGAGCTGGCTGAGTGGCGCGATATGCTGCTGACGCGCATTCAGCAGGACAATCCGGGCTTGGAAAATATCGATACCGATTACAAGGAAAACCAGCCGCAGCTGCAGGTTGATATCGATTACGATCGCGCGGCAGATTTGGGGGTAAATATCAGCGTAGTAGGGCGTACGCTGGAGACCCTGTTTGGCTCGCGCCGTGTGACCACCTATATCGATGACGGTGAAGAGTATGACGTCATTCTCGAAGGTGAACGTAACGACCAGCGCACGCCCGGCGCCTTGAACAATGTCTATGTGCGCTCCGATACCAGCGGCGAATTGATTCCACTCTCCAACCTGATCACGCTACGGGACCGGGCCGGCTCTACCACGCTTAACCGCTACAACCGGTCGCGGGCTATTACCGTTAGTGCGTCCTTGGCAGAAGGCGTGCCGTTAGGGGAGGCGCTGGCAAAGGTCGAGCAGATGGCGCGTGAGCTGCTACCCGAAACCCTGGTGCTGGATTACAAAGGCGATTCGTTGGACCTGCGCAACGCGGGTAGCTCCATGGTGTTTATCTTTGTGCTCGGCCTACTGGTGGTGTTTTTAGTGCTGGCGGGGCAATTTGAGAGCTTTGTGCATCCGTTTATCATCATGCTTGGCGTACCCATGGCCATTGGTGGGGCTTTGCTAGGGCTCTGGTTGACCGGTAATAGCCTGAATCTTTACAGCCAGATAGGCTTGGTCATGCTGATTGGTCTGGCTGCCAAGAATGGCATTCTTATAGTCGAGTTCGCCAACCAGTTACGTGATCAGGGCATGGATTTCGATCAGGCCGTGATGGAGGCGAGTGTGCTGCGTCTGCGGCCCATCCTCATGACCGGCGTTACCACGGTAGCAGGCGCGGTACCTTTGGTGATGGCCTTCGGGGCGGGTGCAGAAACCCGCTCAGTGATAGGTATTGTGGTGATTTCCGGGGTTAGCATGTCAATGTTGCTGACGCTTTTTGTGATCCCGGTGCTATACAGTTTTCTAGCACGCGGCACCGGTTCACCAGAGGCTACTGCCAAGCGCCTTGCGGCAGAGGAAGGCGGCAATACGCAGGCTGAATAGGTTGGCTTGGAACGTTCGGTATAACTACGGTCAACGTCATGCCATAGGGCTGCGTGATATACGGCAGAATGCCTGACTTAGGCAGCGCGGACTCTGCATAATGCGTTAAAAACGAGCGGCTTGATCGCCCGTTAAAACAACAATAATGATCGATATGGAGAACGCAATGTCTCGACCCGAACAGCCCGGCTGGCGCTGGGGCCCCTTTACCTTTCGCATGCCTTTTTATCACACTAAATTTCATTGGCAGGAGGCCGTACAGGGCTTCTTCGTAGCCGCAGCGACCGGTCTGGCGTTGGTGCCCATCATGACCGGCGCCTTTGGTTTGAGTTTTGAAGAGGCCATCGCGGTCTCGATGATTCATTCTCTGTTGATCGGTTCGGCGCTGATCTTCTTTGGCGAACCCTATGCGCCCGGCTGGATTACGCCAGCGCTGCCGCTGGTGCTGACCTTTGTGCTAACCGGATACGAAGACCCGGTGAGTCGGTTTCAGGCCATGACAGCCCTGTCGCTTAACTTTGCCGTATTACTGATATTGCTTGGCATAACCGGGCTAGGAAAAAAGTTTGTCATCTGGCTACCCGATACGCTGAAGGCAGGCATTATTCTGGGCGCCGCCATCGCGGCGGTTTACCGGGTGTTTGTGGGGGATGAAAGCAGCCCTTCGATTCTTTCCCAGCAGCCGGTCAGCATCATCCTGGCCTGTGGCGTATGTCTGATCTTCTCGTTCTCCTTACCCCTGCAAAAACTCAAGGAGAAGTACCGCGCAGTTGCCATGATCGCAGCGTTAGGGCTGTTGCCTGGCTTCTTTATCGCAGCGCTGGTCGGCCCTATGGTTGGCGAGATTGATTATGACATTAAGTGGGGCATCCTCTTCCCGCCGGTCGCAGATGCTTTTGCCAAGATGTCCCCCTTTGCTATTGGCTGGCCGAGCATCGAGATGTTTGTGCAGGCTATTCCCTTGGCGGTTATCACTTATGTCATCCTCTTTGGCGACATCGTGACCGGTAATGAAGTGATTCGTGACGGTATGACCAAGCGCAAGGATGAGCATATCGACATCAATCCGACGCGTACTCACCTCTCGGTCGGTATTCGCAATGGTCTGCTGGGTTTGTTTGCTCCCTTTTTCCCGACTCAGGGTGCCATGTGGACCGGCGTGCAGGTGATCATCGTGCAGCGCTGGGCGCAGGGTAAAGAGGCGATGGATAGCCTGCACAGTGGTTTGATTTCCTACTACATGATGGGTATTCCGCTGTTGTTCTTCCTCAAGCCACTGCTGACCGGCCTGCAGCCACTGCTATATGTGGCTCTGGCACTGACGCTGATGCTCACGGCCTTTGCCTGTGCTTACGTTGCAATGTCTATTCCGCGTAACAATACCTCGCGTGGCACGGTGCTGCTGATTGGCGCAGGGCTCGCGTTTTTTGATCCCTGGACCGGTTTGGCGCTGGGTGTGATTGCCACGCTGGTCATGGTTGGCTGGGACCGCAATAGCGATCCGATCCCAAGCGAGGACTAATCCCGAGGCGCTTTGATCGCCGACCTCGCGGTATACTTGTGGGCCTAATGCTTCGGCGTTCAGGCCCACATGCTTTTCCAGTCGCCCCGTTTGATGAGAGTCGCCGTGCGCCCCAGTTCTGATAGTCAATATGCCGCTGGTCCAACCAATTGGCGGATCATCCTCAGCTTGCTGCCCTATTTGAAGGAGTTTCGAGGCCGCGTGCTGGCTGCCATGCTCTGCATGCTGGTAGCCAAGTTGGCGGGCGTCGCCGTTCCCTGGTTGTTGAAGCTGATTGTTGATCACTTTGACTCTGCAACAGACGCGTTAGTCGTGGTTCCTATAGCGCTGCTGGCCGCCTATGGGATATTTCGGTTCTCCTCGGTATTTTTCGGCGAACTGCGTGATGCGGTATTCGCCCGCGTAGCCGAACGCGCGATGCGGCGCATATCACTGCGCGTGTTTGAGCATCTGCACCGGCTTGATCTGGGCTTTCACCTGTCGCGCCGCACTGGTGGTCTGGCACGGGATATCGAGCGCGGTACCACGGGGATCAGCTTTTTGCTGCGCTTCATGGTGTTCAATATTCTGCCAACACTGATTGAGATTGGCCTGATTACGGTTATTTTACTGATCAATTTCAGTGCCTGGTATGCGCTGGCAGTGCTGGGTGCGGTCGTCCTGTATAGCGGCTTTTCGATCTGGTGCACCGAATGGCGTAATCGCTTTGTGCGGGAAAGTAATCAGCTGGATAACCGCTCCAACACTCGGGCCATCGATAGTCTGCTGAATTTCGAGACGGTGAAGTACTTCGGTAACGAGGCTTTTGAGGCACAGCAGTACGACCAGAATCTGCAAGCCTGGGAAGCGGCGCGCATGAAAAACCGGTTATCGCTGGTCGCGTTGAATTCTGGTCAGGCCTTGATTATTGCTGGTGCGGTCACCCTGATGATGGTGATGGCCGCCCGAGAGGTCAGTGGTGGCAGCATGACCGTCGGTGAGCTGGTGATGATCAACGCGTACATGATTCAGCTGTTTGTGCCGCTGAACTTTCTGGGCTTTATTTACCGCGAAATCCGCGAGGCGCTGACTAATATCGAGCGCTTGTTCGGCTTGCTGGAAGCGCCAGCCAAGGTTGTCGACGCGCCGGATGCGCCGCAGCTGAACTTGAGCGCCGGTGAAGTCGTTTTCAGTGGGGTAGCACACGCCTATGAGCCGGGCAGGCAAATACTCAAGAATGTCAGTTTGCGCATCCCGGCAGGCCATACCCTGGCAGTGGTTGGGCCGAGCGGGGCGGGCAAATCGACCTTGGCAAGACTCCTGTTCCGCTTTTATGACGTTGGTGCAGGTAGCATTAAAATCGATGGGCAGGATATTACCCAGGTGACGCAACACAGCCTGCGCCAGGCCATAGGTGTGGTGCCGCAGGATACGGTGCTGTTCAACGCCACTATCGGCTACAACGTAGCTTATGGGGCGCCCGGCGCCAGCGAAGACGATGTTTGGCGGGTGCTGCGCCTGGCTCAGTTGGAAGACTTTGTGCGCAGCCTGCCACAACAACTGGAGACGCCAGTCGGCGAGCGCGGCCTGAAGCTGTCCGGCGGCGAGAAGCAGCGCATTGCCATTGCCCGCGTCTTGCTCAAGGATCCGCCGATTCTGATTCTTGATGAGGCAACCTCATCGCTGGATACGCACGCCGAGCGGCGTATTCTGGATGCATTGAATCTAGTTGCACGCAAGCGCACGACCCTGGCAATTGCTCATCGGCTGTCGACCATTGTTCACGCTGAGCGCATTTTGGTGCTGGATCAAGGTCAAGTAGTCGAGCAGGGTAGCCATCATGAGCTGCTGGCTCTAGGCGCCGCCTATTCGCGTTTGTGGGCAGACCAACAGCGCGAACAGACTGAAGCCAGTGATACCTGATTCAGCGGCTGAATCTCCCTTGCACCTTGCATGAATCGCTTTAAAAATAGCGGGCAGACAACAACAAGGACAACCAGGAGCAATCATGAGCAGCGTAATTGAGAAGTGGCATCACATCGTTGAAAATCTAGACGCCAAGGGCTTGGATGACTTATTGGCTGACGATGTGGTTTTTCACTCACCGGTGGTGCACACACCGCAAGTTGGTAAACACATCACGCGTCTGTATCTGGCCGCTGCCATGCAGACCCTGAATGCGCCTGGTCACTTCAAGTATTTGCGCGAAGTCATTGATGGCAATAACGCGGTGCTGGAGTTTCAGACTGAAATCGACGGTATTACCATCAACGGCGTCGATATGATCCAGTGGAATGAGGCGGGTCAAATCGTCGATTTCAAGGTGATGGTACGTCCGCTGAAAGCGGTTAACGCCATTCACGCTGCCATGGGGCGGATGCTGGAGGCGATGAAGGCTAAGGCTTGACCTCTGCGTTGGCCTAGGTGGCCGGGTTCAGCAGGTTTGTTGGCTCTGGATCGGCGCTCAGCATTTGGTTCAGTTGGCCACTTGCGAGCGCCGCGGACACCACCTCGCCAATCACCAGCACCGCCGGGCTTTGCAGCTTGAAGGCCGCGGCCTGTTCGCAAAGGTCGTCCAGCCTGCAAGCGTGCTGACGTTGCTGCGGTGTGCTGGCTTGTTCGATCATGGCTATTGGCGTATCTGACGGCATGTCGCCGCTGAGTAGTCCCTCCTGAATCTGTTGCAAACGCGCTACGCCCATGTAGACCACCAGCGTGGTGCCGCCTTGTGCCAAGCCTCGCCAGTTCAGCTCGCTGTCGTCCTGGGTGTGCGCGGTGACGAGGGTCACGCCACGGCTAACGCCACGTAATGTCAGCGGAATCCCGCATTGGGTGGCGCCGGCGAGTCCGGCGGTAATGCCGTTGACAATCTCTGATTCCACGCCGCGCTCGCGCAGCCACAGGGCTTCTTCGCCAGCGCGGCCAAAGATGCACGGATCTCCGCCCTTGAGGCGCACCAGCCGCTTGCCTTGGCGGCCATAGCGCAGCATCAGGCGGTTGATGAAGGCTTGCGGTGTGGAGCGGCAACCGCCGCGCTTGCCCACGCGGATAATGCACGCTTGCGGGCAGTGCTCAAGGATTTCCGGATTGACCAGGTCATCGACCATCACAATCTCTGCCTGGCTGAGTATTCGCGCTGCTTTCAGCGTCAGCAGCTCAGGGTCGCCGGGGCCTGCACCTACCAGCCATACTGTCGGGTTCATGGATGCATACTCCTTGGATTCAGTGTTCTTCATGCCGGTACCGCCAGGCTGGCGATCAATCGTTTTATTTCCGGAACGCAGGAGCCGCACTGCGTTCCGCAACCTAACTCTTGTTTTAGGTCGTCCAGATTCAGCCCGCGCTCAATACCAGCACAAATCCGGCTCTGGCTGACGTCTATGCAGTTGCACAAAGTCTTGTCTGCGCAGGCGCTGGCGGCGCCTGGTGGCGTACTGATGGGGGCAAGTAGCCAGCGGCTTAGCTCAGAAGCGGGCTCACCGCTCAGCCACAAGCTGCGTAGCCAGTTTCGTGCCGCCGTTTCACCACTCAAGCGCACGGCGGTAATGCGCTGTTGGTCAAGCCTGACTCGCTTGCTGACGGCCATGGCCGGATCCTCATAACTGAGTACCGGTCCGCTATCCAGGCCTGCCAACGCATCAATCTGAGCTAGTAGCTCGGCGTCTGGCGCCTGAATCGAAGCAGCGCGCAGCAATAGCGCCGGCCGGTCACGTCCGATCAATCCCATGCCCAGATAGTCGAAGCCTTCACACAATGGTCGTATTGCCTCGAAGCGCTCCTGGACCTTTCCTTCCACCAGTAAAAACAGCTCCCACTGCAACTCGGCGGGCCGGATATTGATGCAGCTCTGTTTGAGTTCGGGCTGTTTGGATAATGGGTCGAAGGCTGGCTGAGTTAGCACGTTACACCCCAGCCCTTTCAGAAAACGATCACCCCAGTGCATCGGTAAAAAGGCTTGGCCAGGGCGCACCTGCTCATCCGCTTGTACCGGCAGTACCAATTCGCCACGACGGCTGCTTACGCGAACCAGGTCGCCGTCGTGCAGGTCGTGTTTGTCGAGGTCATCGGGGTGCAAGCTAAGGAGCGCCTGCTCGACATGCCCGAACAACTGGGCGGCGGTGCCGGTGCGACTCATCCCGTGCCACTGATCACGCAGGCGGCCTGTATTGAGTATAAGTGGGTAGCGCACATCGCGTCTTTCTCGGGCCGGCTGGTACGGCTCACTGACAAAGAGCGCATTGCCATTGTCGGTAGCAAATTTGCCATCGGTATACAGGTGCTGCGTCCCTTGTTGCGTTTTGACGTTGAACGGCCATTGTTGCGGCCCCAGCTCATCGATCAACTGGTGGCTGAGGCCGCTGTAATCCAGATCGCGGCCGGTCGTCAGCTGTTTGTATTCGTCGAAGATCTCTGCTGGGCTGCTGAACCCGAAGAGGCTTGGAAGGCCAGGGCGCAACTGCCTTTCAAGCCGCCGGGCAAAATCGCAGACGATGGCCCAGTCGGCTCGCGCCTGGCCTGGCGCCGGCACGGCTGAACGCACGTGACTGATACGTCGCTCCGAATTGGTGACGGTGCCTTCTTTTTCCCCCCAACTGGCGGCGGGTAATAGTAGGTCAGCGTAGCGGCATGTTTCGGTGGTGAAGAAGGCTTCCTGCACGACCACGAATGGGCACGCGACCAGCGCTTCATGGATCAGCGTCTGATTGGGCATGGACTGCGCGGGGTTGGTACAGGCGATCCAGATCGCCTTGATACCGCCAGTGCGCACGGCCTCGAAAAGCTCAACGGCCGATAGCCCAGCATTGGCGGGCAGTGAATCCACGCCCCAGTAGTCAGCTACCTCGGCTCGGTGACCGGCGTTGTCTGCGTCACGGTGACCGGGTAGCAGATTGGACAGGCTGCCGGTCTCGCGGCCGCCCATCGCATTGGGTTGGCCGGTGAGGGAGAAAGGTCCGCTACCTACCTTGCCGATTTGCCCGGTAGCCAGGTGCAGATTGATCAAGGCACTGTTCTTGGCGCTACCGGACGTGGACTGGTTCAGCCCCATGCACCACATTGATAAAAAACTGGGCGCTGTGCCTATCAGGCTGGCAGCGAGGTTAAGATCAGCTTCGCTTATGCCGCATAGCTTTGCAGTGTGTGCCGGGGCGTAATCCTGAACCAACTGTGCCAGGTCCGCAAAGCCATCGGTATGGGCCTGGATAAAAGCGTGATCGACCCAGTTCTGTTGCAGCAAGATGTGCAGGATGCCGTGGAATAAAGCGACGTCGGTCCCAGGTTCTATGGCCAGGTGTAGATCGGCAATGTCACAGGTATCGGTACGCCGCGGGTCAATCACAATGATGCGCTTGGCGGGGTTGGCTGCCTTGGCGGCTTCCAGGCGGCGAAATAGCACAGGATGGGCGTAGGCCATGTTGCTGCCGGCAATCAGCAGGCAGTCACTCTGCTCGATGTCTTCATAGGAGCAGGGTGGTGAGTCGGCACCCAGGCTGCGCTTATAGCCGACGACCGCGCTGGACATGCACAGGCGCGAGTTGCTATCGATGTTATTGGTACTAATCAGGGCGCGGGCCAGTTTGTTAAAGCTGTAGTAATCCTCGGTCAGCAATTGGCCGGAGATGTAGAAAGCGACGCTGTCAGGGCCGTGCTCGGCGATCGTACGGCCGAATATGTCAGCTGCGTGGCCGAGGGCGGTATCCCAATCGGTTCGGCTGCGTGCCAGCCCCTTGCCCAAGCGCAGCTCCGGGTCGAGCGCACGGGCGGCGAGATCACCGGTTTTATGCAGGGTAGCGCCTTTGCTGCAGAGTCTGCCCAGATTGGCAGGGTGTTTCGGGTCACCGCTGACGTCCAGTAGCTGCTCGCCGTCATGCTCAATGAGTACCCCACAGCCGACGCCGCAGTAGCAGCAGATTGAAGCGGTTGTTTGCGTCGGCTTCATGCGACAGCCTTGGTTTGCTGCATAACGTCATCCGGATCCGGCCTTCCAAACATCAGGTGCTGACGCAGGTGTCCTATGCTGCGTGCCTCACTTATTAGCTGCAAATACCAGTTATTGTCAGCGGTATCGCCATACAGGCATACCCCCACCAGTCGATCAGCTTTAAGCACCAGCTTCTTGTATACACCGGAGCTTGGGTCATTGAGAGTGATGCTCTCGGTGCCTTCGGCGCCCATGAAGTCGCCCACCGAGAACAGGTCGATGCCGGTGACCTTGAGCTTGGTGGGGGTTACCGACCCGAGATAGCGCTGGTAGCCGAGCCTGGCCAGATGATTAGCACAGACTTTCGCTTGCTCGAACAGCGGCGCGACCAGTCCGTAGGCAATGCCGCGGTGACTAACACATTCGCCGATGGCGTAGATGCGAGGGTCGAAGGTTTGCAGCGTATCGTTGACAAGAATACCGCCATTGCAGGCTAGTCCAGCACGTTCGGCGAGTTGGATATTGGGGCGGATACCCGCGGCCATAACGACGAGGTCGGCCGCTACGCTGGTACCATCATTAAAGTCAACGGCACATACGCGGCCACCTTTGTTGCCGCGCAGTTGCTTAGGTGGAGTGCCCAAGCGAAAGCGTATGCCACGTCGCTCCAGTGCGGTCTGCAGCTGCTTGCCAGCGCGCTCATCCAGTTGACGGTCGAGTAACCATTGGCCCTTGTGGATCACGGTGACCTGCATGCCGCGTAACGTCAGTCCGTTGGCGGCTTCTAGACCCAGCAGGCCGCCTCCCACCACTACCGCGTGCTGATGAGTAAGGGCGGTATCCAGCATTAGCTGCGTGTCGCCAATATCGCGATAGCCGATCACGCACTGCAAGTCGTTACCGGGCAATGGCGGTATGAAGGGGGTAGAGCCAGTAGCGAGCAGGAGACGGTCATAGCTCGCCTCAGTATTGTCGTCAGCGACCACTTTGCGATTACGACGATCAATGGCAACGATGCGTTTGCCGGTGTGTAGACTGATGCCATGGTCGCGATACCAGTCAAGATCATTCAGCACTATGTCGCTGAACTCCTGTTCACCGGCAAGTACTGGCGACAGCATTATGCGGTTGTAATTGGGGTGGGGTTCGGCACCGAACACGGTGATCTCATAAAGGTCTGCATTGAGCTTTAGCAGCTCTTCGAGCGCACGTACGCCTGCCATGCCATTACCAATCAATACCAGTTTGAGCTTGTGCATTTCGCTGCTCCGCCTGAAGCTAAAACAAAAAAAGGCGTCCCCCTGCTAACGCAGTAGGGACGCCTTTGTCCGAGTCCTGTTCGATCAGGAAAGCAGGGTCGTCGCCGTTGACGGTCCCACATTGTGTTCGTTGATTAACGATGCAAAGTGCAAAGCAGGTTCCGTGCCATGCACTTGAGTCCAGCAAATTCAGTGGTTTGAGGCACCGTCCAGTATATGGTTTGGCTGTCATGCTGCACTGCGGTGTGGCATGTCGCACTGTGTTGGAGCGCCATGCGACCCAATGGCCTGGGGGCCGCTAGTGAGTCAGCAGCTGAACGACCAGCAGCAGGTTGAGGGCCAGGGAGGTGAGGGCAACATATCGCCAGAATCGTAAGGGATCACGTTTCAATAGCGGTTCATGACAGCTGTGCAGCGGCTGATTTTCGCCTTTTGCTAATTCCAGCAGCCATTCTTCTGCCGTTTCAAAGCGCTCCTTGGGCTCTGCTGCGACCGCACGTAACAACATTGTGTCGATCCACGGCGGCACATCCGGACGGTAGCGGCTGGCTGGAATGGGCTTGCCGAAACGAGGCCGTTGAAAGGCTTCCACCTCGCCGTAGGGATAATGCCCAGTGAGCAAAAAGTACAGGGTCACACCGGTACTGTAGATGTCCTGCTGTGGGTGGGGTTCTGCGCCCCTCAATGCTTCGGGGGCGCGGTAACTTGGCGTACCCGGTGCCCTGCCGGTTTCTTGCTGGGTTAGGCCGGGACAGAAGGTTAGGCCAAAGTCGAGCACGCGTAGCTGTCCGTCCTCTCCCTGATGCAGGTTCTCCGGCTTGATATCTCGATGGATGAGATTGCGTTGGTGCAGTTTGCCGACAGCCTTGACCATTTGTGCGGCCAATGCACGCCAGGCCGGAATGCTGAGGAGACCCAACTGACGCCGCTGCTCTTCCAGGGTGACGCCGGCATATTCACGCATGACGTAATACAAGTGCCGGCGTTGCGGCAGGGGATGTAGTTCGGGCGTGAAGGCACCGGCTACTCGGCGCATGAACCATTCTTCTAATACTAGCGCCTGACGCGCCTGCTGATCATCCTGTAGGCTCGCGGGTAGGGTTTTCAGCAGCCAGGTTTGTTGCAACGGATCGCGTACCCGGTAGAGTAGCGATTGTCGGGATTCGGCACGCACATTGACGACTTCCCACCCCTCAAACGGCTGGCCAGTCTTGAGTTGAGGCGGCAGTGCACGTTCATCCAATGGGGCTAATGCACCGCTGAGAGATGACTCCGGTAACGCGTCTACACGCACCAGCAGTGCGCTGGCGTTGTCCTGACTGCCGGCGCGGTATGTTCGTTCAAGCAGGACCGGGCACGCCTGCTCGAAAGGTTGTTCGTGCAGAATGCCGTGAATCTCGCTGTCTTTGAGTGAAGCCCAAACCCCATCGCTGACGATCAGTAGCTGATCGTGTGCGCGCAGTTCGCCCTCGATGTAATCCATCAATAGGTGCTCATCCAGCCCCAATGCGCGCTTGAGTACGTGCTCCATGCCGGGTTGTTCCCACACGTGCTCACTTGTCAGGTTGCGCAGCTTGCCGTCGCGCAGCAGGTACGCGCGGCAATCGCCAATATGGGCCAGCGTATAGCGTTCGCCGCGCAGCACCAGTGCCGTGAGAGTGGTGAGTAGCGGTTGGCCACCGCCATTGACGCGCAACCAACGGTTATGGGCTGTGAGCAACTTGTCCAAGGCATGGGGGATGGTCCAGGTTTCTGGTGTGGAGTAGTAATCCAATGCGAGCGCCTGCAAGGTGGCATTTGCTGCCAACCCTCCATCTTGGCAATGGCTCACTCCATCTGCCACCGCGAGCAAGTGCCCTTTGCTCGCGGCTAATAGCGGGGCAGGGGTAACCACGCGCACGGCATCTTGATTCTGCGCGCGCGGACCCTTGTCAGTGGCTTCGCAGATACTCAACTTGAGTGTCATGTCAGATCCGCGCCGCGGTTGCGCCTGAAGCGCCCCAAGTGGTGCGCCAGCGACGTTTGACATTATATAAACCAAGCAAGGCCAGAATGCCTAGGCTGGCAAACAACCACAGGCCGAGCTGGTAATCGCCGGTGTGCTGCTTGATAGCCCCCAGACCGGCCGCGAGGATAAAGCCGCCCACACCACCGGCCATGCCGATCAGTCCGGTCATGACGCCAATTTCACGGAAGAAACGTTGGGGGACCAGTTGGAAGACCGCGCCGTTGCCGGCACCAAGGCCAAGCATCGCGGTAACGAAGAAGGCAAGAGCGGCGTAAGAGTTCGGCAAGTTGAAACCGACCACAGCGATACAAATGGCTGCAATGCCATACATGAACAGTAGTGATCGGATGCCACCGATACGGTCAGCTAACGCGCCGCCCAGCGGCCGCATTAAACTGCCGGCCATGACGCAGGCTGCAGTGTAGTAACCCGCCGTTACCGGGTTCAGAGCATACTGGTCGCTAAAGTAACCGGGCAGGGCGCTTGCCAGCCCGATAAAGCCGCCAAAGGTTACGCTGTAGAAGAACATAAACCACCAGCTATCTACGTCTTGCAGTGCCTTGGCGTAATCACCCAGTGACTTAGGAGTTGGTCGCTGGGGTGAGTTCTTGGCCAGCATAATAAACAGGATCAGCGTGACGCCAAGGGGAATCAGTGCAAGGCCGAATACGTTTTGCCAGCCAAACAGGTAGGCCAGGCCCGGCGCAAATATAGCTGCTAACACGGTCCCGGAATTTCCGGCACCGGCGATACCCATCGCTTTTCCCTGATGCTCCGGCGGGTACCACTGGGAGGCCAGCGGCAGCGCGACTGCAAAAGAAGCCCCGGCAAAACCTAATCCTAAGCCCAGCATGAGCGTATGCTGGTAACTGTTAACGCCCACCTGCCATGCCAAAAGCAAGGTGCAGATGACCACTATCTGGCCGATGATTCCGGCGGTTTTAGGCGACAAACGGTCCGCTAAAAAACCCATTAGCAATCGTAGCAATGCGCCCGCCAGAATGGGCGTGGCAACCATTATGCCTCGTTGCTGTGCGCTGAGATCAAGATCGGTGGCGATTTGCACCGCCAAGGGGCCCAGTAAATACCAGACCATAAAGCTCAGGTCGAAGTAGAGAAACGCTGAAAATAACGTTGGGGTGTGGCCGGCTTTCCAAAAGCTATTGTTCATCTGGCACTCCTCTTTGCGCCGTGTGGCGCGCTTTGTAGCCTGTACTAGCTACGACGTCAGGGCAAAAAAAAACGCCATCCCCACGCCCGGAATTACTCCAGGTTGAGGATGACGTCGTTGTCTGTGTAGGTAACCGCCATTGGCTACCTCCTAAACGTTTAGCAGGATATGTGCCAGTGTGAGTCTTATTCGCCAAGCATCTCATGCATGGCAATGATTTGTTCCGCGACTTGAACTAGTTTTTGTTGACGGCTCATGGCCTGCCGTCTCATTAGAGTATGGGCTTCTGACTCATCGCAGCTTTTCATCTTCATCAACAAGCCTTTGGCTTTTTCGACCCGCTTGCGTTCACTCAGCTGTTGTTCTCTGGCATGCAGTTCGGCACGGAGCTTCTGATCGCTCTCGAACCGCACCATGGCGACATCCAGTATTGCTTTCAGTCGAGAACTCTCAACACCTTCAACTATGTAGGCGCTGACCCCCGATTGAATTGCCTGGCGCATGATGCCGGGATCTTGTTCGTCGGTGAACAACGCAATGGGGTGAGGCAGGTCCCGGCTGAACAGGCAGACCTGCTCCATCACGTCCCGACCCGGAGAGTCACTGTCTATCAGAATAACATCGGGTTTGGCGCTCTGTACCCGTGCCGGAAGATCGATGGTCAAACCTGATTCGTCGATCACCTCAAAGCCTGCCTCCAGCAGCGCTTGCTTGAGCTTGCCGACTTTTTTAACGGTATCGTTTATCAGCAAAATGCGGAGCATGGTTTATCAATCAATCCTGGATGATAAGTTCAGTTGGCTTGTCGCGTTGCACGCGGATCGGCGATGGCGTGCAGATCAAAACTATGGGCATAAGCTGTCGGGTTTGTGCCGTCCCATATCTTCCCGTCCATCAGGGTGCTACTGCGCAACATGCTGGTGGGCAGACTGATACCCAGAGCGTTAGCCGCCTGTTTATACAAGTCCACCTGCTGGACCTGCTTGGCGACGGCAAAATAGTCCGGGTCTTCCCGCAGTAGTCCCCAGCGTCGGAACTGAGTCATGAACCAGAGCCCATCAGAAAGATAAGGCATGTTTACCTCACCATTACCGTGAAAACGCAGAGGGTGAGCGTCGTGCCAGTCATGGTCACAGCCATCAACGTAGTTGCCTAACATGCGCGGCTGCAGTGATGTCAGAGGTGCGTTGACATAGTCAGCGCCGCTGATGAGCTGTGCGGTACTGCAACGGTTGTCTTCGCTCTCTTCGATAAAACGGCTCGCATCCAGAATGGACATGATTAGTGCCCGGGCGGTATTGGGATACTGCTCAACAAAGCGTTGAGTGGCACAAAGTACTTTTTCTGGATGATCAGGCCAAACCGACTGGCTGGTAGCCAAAGTAAATCCCATGCCGCTTTGAATCGCGTGAGCACCCCAGGGTTCGCCTGCACAAAAACCGTCAATACGGCCTGCGCGCAAGTGCTCAACCATCAGTGAGGGCGGCACTACGCGGGTGTCTACATCCTTCAGTGGGTGAATACCATGGGCAGCAAGCCAGTAGTAAAGCCACATCGCATGGGTACCCGTGGGAAAGGTGTGCGCCAGGCAGAGCTTGCGACTTTTGTGCTTGGCTTGTGCGATGAGCGCTTGGCTGCTGTTGACGCCGCTTTCCAGCATCGCCTGTGATAGATTGATGCTTTGGCCGTTCTGATTCAGGCCCATCAACACCGCCATAGGCGTTGGTGCACTGCCCAAGCCTAATTGTATGCTGTAGGCCAGACCGTAGAGGCCTTGGGCGGCGTCCAGTTCGCCGTTCAGCAAACCGTCTCGCAGGGCAGACCAAGATTGCTGGCGGCGCAGGTTTAGTGTCAGTCCGTATGGCTGGGAAAATCCCTGCGTTGCGGCCACAATGAGTGAGGCCGAGTCAGTCAGTGGCATAAACCCGAGGTTCAAGATGTGCTTTTCCGGAGCGTCGCTGCCATTGATCCAGGCGAGCGTGTCTCCGCGTGGACTGTCGTTCTGCTTCATTTTTTCGTCCTGAGCCTGCAGTAAAAAGCGCCGTGGACCGCATCGTTAACAGGCATGTTTTCTGTTTAACCTTTGCCTGCTACAAGGCCGAGCCAGGGCGCTATTTCTTGCACTATTTTCGTTCTCTTCAGCGCACTATCATGACTGAGCGCTTGGATTGTTGTACCACCCGCAGGGCGTTGGTGCCCAAGAGATAGTCTTCCAAGCGCTTGCGCTTGTGCGAGGCCATGATAATTAGATCCACATCAATCTTCTTGGCCATTTTAAGGATGGCTTCATAGGGTTTCCCGTCCGCGACGATACGCTGGACCTTGATTTCCTTTGGGACGTTTTCTTTCACGAACTCGCGCAGATTGTCGGTTAGTGTTTTCTTGGCTTTCTCGGCAAACTCTTTTGGGAAAAAGCCGCCAACCATGGGCATGCCAAAGTTGGGCAGCACCATGATGACGTGCAAAGAGGCATTGTAGGTCTGACAGAAGTTCAGCGCGGTGGGCAGCGCTTTACTCCAGGACTGTTTATGGTTCAAGTCGATCGGTAGCAGAATCTTGTTGTACATGGCCGTTACCTTACGCAGTAGTTGCAGTGGCTTTGGAGGTGTTGGCGGGGCGCCGGCGCCACTGCAAGCCGATAACCAGCAGGAATACCGCGAGCCCAGGCAGCCACATCCACTCCTTGGCCCAGCGGTCTACCGGTGCGAGTATTTCGACAATTTCCTGGTCGAACTGGAAACCCAGATCGGCCGCGACGCTACCGTAGGTGACCATGTCGACGATGGTGCGGTCGCCGTCTTCCATCAGCATCAATCCGAGGTTGTCCATGCGCTCTTGCGCGGTGTCGCCCTCAGGAACCGGGACCAGCACAAAGAAGTTGCGTGGCTGGCCGATATCGTCTTCGCCATTGATCTGAACGCGCAGATTGCTGCCCTTATCTACGCTGCCCAGTGTTTGCTCCAGCTGGGCAGGCGGGATGCTGCGATAGGGATCGTGCAGCATGTCCATCCAGAAGCCGGGGCGGAACAAGGTGAAAGCAACCAGCAGGAGTAACAGACTTTCATACCAGCGGCTTTTGACAATCATCCAGCCTTGCGTACCGGCGGCAAAAATCAGCATGGCGATGGTCGCCACGAAGAAAATCAAAATGCCTTGTGCCCAGCTCACATCGATCAAGAGTAGGTCGGTATTGAAGATGAACAGGAAGGGCAGCGCCGCGGTGCGCAGGCTGTAGTAAAAGGCCTGAAAGCCAGTACGGATGGGATCGCCGCCCGATACGGCGGCAGCGGCAAAAGAGGCTAGACCTACGGGCGGAGTCACGTCTGCCATGATGCCGAAGTAGAAGACAAAAAGGTGAACGGCGATCAGCGGCACGATCAGGCCGCTTTCCTGGCCTAGGGTAACGATGACCGGAGCTAGTAGCGCTGATACGACGATGTAGTTGGCTGTGGTAGGCAAGCCCATGCCGAGAATCAGACTAAGGACGGCGGTTAGCGCTAGCATCAGTAGCAGGTTGCCCATCGAGAGTATCTCGACCAGATCAGCCAGCACCAAGCCCACCCCGGTTTGCGACACGGCGCCAACGATAATGCCGGCGGTAGCCGTTGCGATGCCGATGCCAATCATATTGCGAGCACCTGCGACCAGGCCTTGCCAGAGGTCATCAGCGCCCTGCATCAGGTCAGCGCCGAGGCTGGACTGTTTACGGAAGATAGCCATCAGTGGGCGCTGGGTGAGAATAATAACGATCATGAAAACGGTTGCCCAGAACGCCGAGAGGCCGGGCGACAGGCGTTCTACCATCAAACACCAGATCAGCACGATGACTGGCAGTATGTAGTGCAGGCCAGACATGACCGTAGGCTTGGTTTGCGGCAGCGTCACTACCGGGGAGTCGGCATCATCCAGCTCCAGCTCGGGATACTGCGAGCCTATCTTGAGCAGGCCAACATAGACTGCGGCCAGCCCGGCAGCGATGACCCAACTGGCGGCATCACCCAGCGCGGGTTTCAGCCAGCCTAGACCGTAATAGACGGCAAAAGAAAGCGCCATCAGCAGTATGAGGCCCGTCAGGAATCCGATGATCTTGCGCACTAGTGGCTTGGGCGGGTTACTACTCTGCAGGCCCTCCATGCCGGCCTTGACCGCTTCCAGATGCACGATGTAAATCAGCGCGATGTATGAGATCAACGCAGGCAGGAAGGCGTGCTTGATAACCTCGACGTAGGAAATGCCCACGTACTCGACCATTAAAAAGGCCGCGGCCCCCATGACCGGGGGCATGATCTGACCGTTGACTGAGGAGGCTACCTCAACGGCGCCGGCTTTTTCCGAAGAGAAGCCTACGCGTTTCATCATCGGAATGGTGAAGGTGCCGGTGGTGACGGTGTTTGCAATCGATGAGCCAGAGATCAGCCCGGTCATGCCGGATGCGACTACGGCTGCCTTGGCGGGGCCACCGCGATAGTGACCGAGCAGAGAGAAAGCCACTTTGATGAAGTAGTTCCCCGCGCCGGCCTTATCGAGCAGCGAGCCAAACAACACAAATAGGAAAACAAAGCTGGTAGAAACGCCCAGTGCGATACCGAAAACGCCTTGGGTAGTAAGCCACTGGTGATTTGCAAGTGATTCGAGGCTGACACCACGGTGTGCCAGAATACCTGGCATATGCGGCCCGGCCACCGAATAAACGATGAAGATCAACGCCACAATCATGAGTGGCGGACCCAGTGCCCGGCGGGTCGCCTCGAGCAACGTGACGATGCCGATAATCGCGATCACTACATCCTGGGTAATGGGCTTGCCAGGTCTGTCCGCCAGGTCGGCATAGAAGAAAAACAGATAAGAGGCGCAAAAGGCGGCGACCAAGGCAAGAATCCAATCGATGATTGGAATGTGATCCCTGGGTGAGCGCTTGAATGCCGGGTAGGCCATAAAGCCCAAGAATACGGCAAAAGACAGGTGTATCGAGCGTGACTCTGTGCTGTTGAACACGCCCATGCCGATCATGAACGGCAGCGGTGAGGCGATCCACAGCTGGAATACTGACCATAATGCGGCGATAGACAGTAGTAGCTTTCTTGCCATGCCCGTTGGTTTTCGGGCGCCGGTATCGCTGGTTGCAACAAGGTCTTCCAGATCATTGCTATTGGTGCTTGTCGCGTCGCTTGTTTGGCTCATGGCTGCGAGCTACTCCCGTTATTTGATCTTATGATGTCGCTTTAGGCTAACGAGGCAAGACCGTGGTGAAGGCTTGCCAGCACACCGGCATGCTCTTGTGGAACGCCGGTTACTGCAATTATCCGCCGGTAAAAGAGGAGGGCGGAAAGAAACACGTGAAACGATATGCGTAGTGCTGAAACAAGCGAGCCGCCCGGTTGGGCGGCTCGCAGTGTGGCTTACAACCAGCCACGTTCCTTGTAGTAACGCACTGCGCCGTCGTGCAATGGCGCGGATAGACCTTCGGAAATCATCTGCTCTTCTTTCAAGGTGGCGAAGGCAGGATGCAGGCGCTTGAAGCGGTCAAAGTTTTCAAATACCGCTTTTACGGTTTGATAGACCACTTCATCGCTGACCTGATCAGACGCAACCAGCGTAGCGCGCACACCAAAGGTATTTACGTCTGCGTCGTTACCGCGATAAAGACCACCGGGAATAACGGCCTTGGCGTAGTAGGAACGATCTGCGACCAGTTTATCGATTTCTGGCCCATCTACCGAGACCAGTACCGAGTCTACTGTGGTGGTTGCTTCCTGAATGGAACCATTCGGGTGGCCTGCTACATAAACCATGGCATCAACGTTGTTGTCGCCCAGAGCTGCGGCCTGCTCAGCTGCGCCCAGTTCGGATGCAAGGGAGAAGTCCTCAACGGTCCAGCCCAGCGATTCCATGACCACGTCCATGGTGTCGCGCTGACCTGAGCCAGGGTTACCAATGTTGACACGCTTGCCTTTCAGGTCTTTTACGCCGGTAATGTCGGCATCGCGACGGGCAACGATGGTCAGCGGCTCGCCGTGCAGAGCAAAAAGCGCACGCATACCGGTGAATGCGCCGTCTGCTTCAAAGTTCTGTACGCCTTCGTAGGCCTTGTACTGAACGTCAGACTGGACCACGCCCATATCCATCTCGCCACCGCGAATGGAGTTGACGTTGGCAACTGAGCCGCCGCTGGAGGGAGCGTTGCAGCGAATGCCGTGCTCTTCGCTATTGCGGTTGATCAGGCGGCAGACTGACTGTCCGACCACATAGTAGACGCCGGTTTGGCCGCCGGTACCTATAGTGACAAATTCTTCCGCAACAGCAGGGGTTGCCGCGAGGGTGGCGTATCCGATAGTGGCCGAGAACAGCAGGGCAAGGGATTTGCGCTTCATGTGAGATAACTCCTGTTTTTCTGATTATTCATGACTGCAGTGGGTAGACCGCGAGCCAAGTGGTTGACTCAATGCCGTTGTACAGCACTGAAAGCAATTAAATTCCCGGTCTTGAATCAATAGTGTAGTGGATGATTTCACTTCTATTAAAACATACCTGCGGTTCAGGGTAGGAGCAAGCGCCCGCGCAGCGGTGTATCACCATTGTGTGGTAGTGCTCACTCATCAGTTACTTCTGGTGCTGATGAGTGAGCGGGTAGTGTGAGGAGACACGCAACTCAATCTACCGGTGGCCAGCCGCCCATCTCGCGCCAGCGATTCACAATGGTGCAGAACAGCTCAGCCGTTTTCTCGGTGTCGTAGCGCGCTGAGTGGGCTTCACGACCATCAAAATCCATACCGGCTGCATTGCACGCCTTGGCCAGTACAGTCTGTCCATAAGCCAGCCCGCCCAGCGTTGCGGTATCGAAACAGGAGAAAGGGTGGAATGGATTGCGCTTGATCTGAATACGCTCGACTGCCGCGTTGACGAACCCGAGATCAAAGAATGCGTTGTGGCCAACCAGCACCGCACGTTTGCAACCAGCGGATTTGACCGCCTTGCGCACGTGCTTGAAGATTTCTGTGATGGCGTGTTCTTCGCTCACCGCCTGACGCAACGGATGATCCAGCTTGATGCCGGTGAACTCTAGCGCGGCGGCCTCGATGTTGGCGCCTTCGAAGGGTTCGACGCGGAAGAAGTGGGTCTGGTCAGGGTAAACCATACCCTCATCGTCCATACTGATAGTAGTAGCAGCAATTTCCAGCAGGGCGTCAGTAGCGGCGTTGAATCCGCCGGTTTCGACGTCGATCACGACCGGCAGGAACCCCCGGAATCGGTAGGCCATTGGCGATTTTGGTTTGCTGGAGGTTGGTGCGTCCAGACCATCGTTTTCACTATCAAAGTCGAACTCACTCACGCGTAATCCTTAGCATCGCAAAGAGGGGTGGTCAGGCTAGACGCCAGTGCAGGTTTTCACCGGCACGTAGTGGAATCACAAGCTGATCGCCAAAGGGTAGCTGTTCTGGCGCCTGCCAGCTATCACGAATCAGAGTGATCTGGTCCGTGTTGCGCGGCAAACCGTAGAAGTCGGGGCCGTGGAAGCTGGCAAAGGCTTCCAGCTTATCCAGCGCGCCAAGACTGTCGAAGGCTTCCGCGTAGAGCTCTATGGCGGCGTAGGCGCTGTAGCAGCCAGCGCAGCCACAAGCGGCTTCCTTCGCATGTTGTGCGTGGGGCGCTGAGTCAGTGCCCAGAAAGAACTTGCTGGAACCTGATGCGACCGCATCACAGAGGGCCTGTTGATGAGTCTCTCGCTTCAGGATCGGCAGGCAAAAAAGGTGCGGGCGAATACCACCGACCAACATGTGGTTGCGGTTGAACAACAGGTGGTGCGCAGTAATGGTCGCGCCCACGTTGGCTGGCGCTTGTTTGACGAACTCCACCGCATCGGCCGTTGTAATGTGTTCAAACACCACCTTGAGCGTCGGAAAGCGCTCTACCAACTGCACCAGTTGTTGATCAATGAAGGCTTTTTCCCGATCAAAAATATCAACGCTGCTATGGGTTACCTCACCATGCACCAGCAACGGCATACCAATATCAGCCATCGCTTCCAGCGCGGGGTAGATATTCTCCAGATTGGTTACGCCGGACTGCGAGTTGGTCGTTGCACCTGCCGGGTAAAGCTTGGCGGCAATGGCTTGTCCGCTTTGCATGGCTGCACGCACGATCTCGGGGCTGGTTTGATCAGTCAGATACAGAACCATCAGTGGTTCAAAGTGCGAACCGACAGGGCGAGCGGCGAGAATCCGCGCTTTGTAGTCCGCTGCTTCCTGCGCATCACGCACCGGCGGCACCAGATTGGGCATGATTATCGCGCGGCCAAAGGTGCGGGCAGCGTCTGCAACAGTGTAGTCAAGCATCTTTCCATCGCGAAGATGGATGTGCCAATCGTCCGGGCGGGTCAGCGTGAGGCGGTCAGTCATGCGGGTGGGTCCAGAGCAAGATAATGCCGTAATGCTACCGCAATCCTTGGCTTTTTCACACAGCCCAACCGTGCCGCTCGGCTGTGTCTGGGTGCTGCTTGGCCCAATTGATCTGATTTAACTGCCGCTTTGGGTAAAGATTTGTCTCGTGCCGCCGATGAGACAGGCAAGAGAGATTCATTGCGTCGGCATCAGGTCGACGGTTGAAGAGGTGAGAAGCGTGCTTACGCGAACATACCCGGCAATTCTGCTTGCACTGGCCTTGCCTGCCCAGGCTCTGACTTTTCAGACGCGCATGGAAGATGTGCAGTGGCAGGTCACGGGTGATCAGTTTGCCTGTCGCCTGAGTCAGTCGGTTGCCGGTTACGGTGAGGCGACCTTCGTGCGCAATGCTGGCGAGCCTGCTGCCTTCGAGCTTAAGGCGTGGGACAATCACATGAGCTCTGGTGCGGCGCAACTATATAACGAGCCTCCAGCCTGGCGGCCCGGCACCGCCGTTGTCCCTGTCGGTCGCATTGCTGTGAAGCAGGGGGAGGGCACCATGTTGGTGCCGCAACAGCAGGCTGGCCGCATGCTCGCTGGTCTTGCCTCCGGGCTGCAGCCGACCATTATGCGCACGGGGTTTGCCGGCAGTGACCCGGTGCGTGTGGTGGTCTCAAGTGTCGGCTATCAGGATGCCTGGCTGGATTTTCAGAAATGCGTCAGCGGATTGTTACCTCTGAGCTACGCGCAGATTGCCGAGAGCTTGATCAGCTTTGGTTCTGGCGGCTCCGGACTGAGTGCGCAGGCAAAGGCGATGCTCGACACGGCAGTCATTTACATCAAGGCTGAGGAAGACGACCTTAAGGATATTCTTCTCGATGGCCACTCTGATAACCAGGGCAACCGACTGGATAATCGCGAGCTTTCACGTCAGCGAGTGCTGGCCGTGAAAGATTATCTGGTAGAGCAGGGCATCGACGATGAATTGTTCGTCATGCGCTTTCATGGTGATCGCTATCCCGTTGCAAGTAACAGAACCGATCAGGGGCGCAAGGCCAACCGCCGGGTAATGTTGCGGCTGGAAAAGAACTGATCTCACCTTTCCTTGCGTGCTCTGTGCGCATTATCGGCGTTTTTGCGTGCCTGCATGCACAATCTCTCCATAGCTGCCCTGTGATTCCTCGTGCCTTAACGCTAGAATAGCGGCCTTTCGTCCGCTCCTGTGCGAGTGGCGTTACAGTCTTGTTAAGGGAGCTCATCAATGGCAGAAGTCAATAAAGTCGTCCTGGCCTATTCCGGCGGTCTGGATACGTCGGTAATCCTTAAATGGTTGGAAGATACCTACGGCTGCGAAGTGGTCACCTTCACCGCCGACCTGGGGCAGGGCGAAGAGGTAGAGCCCGCGCGTGCCAAGGCGCAAGCCATGGGTGTGAAGGAAATCTACATTGATGATCTGCGCGAAGAGTTCGTTCGTGACTTCGTATTCCCTATGTTCCGCGCCAATACAGTGTATGAAGGCGAGTATTTGCTGGGTACCTCTATTGCCCGTCCGCTGATTGCCAAGCGTTTGATTGAAATTGCCAACGAGACCGGCGCTGACGCCATTTCCCATGGTGCTACCGGCAAGGGTAACGATCAGGTTCGCTTTGAATTGGGTGCCTATGCGCTCAAGCCGGGCGTGAAGGTAATCGCACCCTGGCGTGAATGGGACCTGTTGTCCCGTGAAAAGCTGATGGATTACGCTGCCAAGCACGATATTCCGATCGAGCGCCACGGTAAGAAGAAGTCGCCTTACTCCATGGATGCCAACTTGCTGCACATCTCCTATGAAGGTGGTGTGCTGGAAGATACCTGGGCAGAACATGAAGAAGATATGTGGCGTTGGTCCGTTTCACCAGAAAACGCACCTAACCAAGCGACCTACATCGAACTCGGTTACCAGAATGGTGACATCGTATCTATCGATGGCAAGGATATGAGCCCGGCTACCGTGCTGGCTTACCTGAACAAAGTAGGCGGCGATAACGGTATCGGCCGTTTGGATATCGTTGAAAACCGCTTTGTCGGTATGAAATCACGCGGTTGCTATGAAACGCCCGGTGGTACCATCATGCTCAAGGGGCATCGTGCGATTGAGTCGATCACGCTGGATCGTGAAGTTGCTCACCTGAAAGATAGCTTGATGCCCAAGTATGCCGAGCTGATCTATAACGGTTTCTGGTGGAGCCCTGAGCGCGTCATGCTGCAGCAGATGATTGATGCCTCGCAGGCGCAGGTTAATGGTGTTGTCCGTCTCAAGCTTTACAAGGGCAACGTCATGGTTGTTGGCCGCAAATCAGATGATTCGCTGTTTGATGCCAACATCGCGACCTTTGAGGATGATGCGGGTGCCTACGATCAGGCAGATGCCGCTGGTTTCATCAAGTTGAATGCGCTGCGTATGCGGATCGCTGCCAACAAGGGCCGCAAGTTGCTCTGAGCAATAAGACAGTAATGAAAACGCCCGGTTTATCCGGGCGTTTTGCTGTCAGTCTGGCTAGACTGGGCGCAGGCTTGTAGCTTTAACTTTGTATATCCAATCAGGGCTTTAACTATGCGTATTCTGCACACGATGTTGCGTGTGGGTAATCTGGAAAAATCCATCGCCTTTTATACCGAGGTTTTGGGTATGACGCTGTTGCGCCGCAGGGACTACCCGGAAGGACGTTTTACCCTGGCCTTTGTCGGCTACGGTAATGAAGCAGAACATACCGCGCTGGAGCTGACCCACAATTGGGACACCAATGAGTATGACCTGGGGTCCGGTTATGGGCACATCGCTATTGAAGTGCTGGACGTTTACAAGGCTTGCGAACAAATCAAGGCTGCCGGTGGCAATGTAGTGCGAGAACCGGGTCCGATGAAGCATGGACAAAGCGTATTGGCGTTTGTCGAAGATCCAGACGGTTACCGTATTGAGTTGCTCGGTAAAAAGTGATGTGAAACCGCCCCAGAGGCCTTCAGGGAAGTATTGGCATGATATGGATGTTGCTCATCGCCATTGTGTTGCTTTCAACGCTTGCGGTATGCCGGCTGCGCCACGTACGTAAGCGGGAAGAGACAGAGCAGCGGCGTCAGGCGATTGCGCACATTTTTCTGCTGCGGCAATTGCTGGAGCAGCTGCAGCGCCACCGCGGACTCTCCTTTGGTGTCATGTCGGGAGAGCACGCATTGGAGGCACGACGCTGGTCGGTGCATCAACAACTGCTGCGTCTGCTTAGAAATATCGGCCACTACGAAGCGTCGCTCTACTGGTACGACAGTTGGCACCAGACACGTGATCTATGGCAAAAGATAGAAGCTGGCTTCGATCACCACACCGCAGCGCATTTGCTGTTACTGCACAATCAGATGACGGCGTCCCTGCTGCAGACAATTGAAGCGCTCGCGTCGCGCTTTGACTTGGTGTGCCTGGGACGTTTGGCTCCCCAAGCTGAAGGTATATGGCTGGAATTGCTGCACAATATTGAGCTGGTTGGGCAAAGTCGCGCTTTGGGGACAGGTATTGCGGCTAATCGGCAAAACCTGCCCATCTGGCGGGACCGCTTGCAGATTCTGAGTGCGCAAATCCAGGAGCAAGCTTATGCCGCCTTGGCCAGGCTGATTTCAGATCCTGAGCTGCGGGATCTGGTCAGCTCGTCTGTACGCGAGGCGGAGGATGCGCTGGATATATTGCTTGACCGTATTCGCTCGATACTTGAAAGCCAGAAGGGACCTAAGGTGCACTCGGTCGAATTCTTTCAGGTCGCTACCCGGGCGATCAGCGCTCAACTGCAACTGGTAGACCTGTTGTTAGGTCGGCTAGCGCTAGGTTCAGGATTGCTTGACACCAATTTTCTGAATGCCGATCAAGTCTAAGTAGTCGCACCAAAATAGTGTTCTCTGTTGAAATTGCCCCCTTCTGGCTCACCTTGGAATCACTCAACAGCTCTTTAATCAGAGAGTTATTCTAGTGCTTTTGGCCTGCTGTTTTATTTTAAATTATTGTATTTAATGGTTTTTAATCTTATATCGGTTCCCTCCCGCTTACCCGAAGGTTTTTTTCTCTATCTTGGCATGCCTGTTGCTTTGTTAGAGCAACGGCTATTTCTATACAGCCATGCTTCCGGTGGTCATCGTAGATCACCTGCCTCAAGGCTAGGAAGCGGGTGATCCGAGCAACGAAGCTCCGGCTAGCGCCCAACACAATTTGATCAGTACCAGGCAACGGCGCCTGGAGTCCCAATAGGGCTCCAGGCGTTTTTTTTTGTTTTTTTGCCGGCTGTTGCCGGCTGCGGCTTCGACTGAGGAAAGGCGATGAACTCGAATATGACACCGATCAATAATCAGACACTAGTCATCATCGGTAACGGTATGGTCGGCCATCATTGCGTCGAACAACTGACTGAGCGAGGAGCGCTTGCCCATTATCAAGTTCACGTGTTCGGTGAGGAGCGTCAGCGGGCTTATGATCGTGTGCACCTGTCGGAGTATTTCGGCGGACGCGATGCCGAGTCATTAGCCATGTGCGAAGCTGGTTTTTATGAACAGCATGGGGTGCATATGCACCTGGGTGTGGCGGTGTTGGAGATCGACCGCGAGCGCAAAGAGGTCGTGACCAGCGAAGGGCGGCAAGCCTATGACCGTTTGGTGCTAGCAACAGGTTCCTATCCTTTCGTGCCGCCGATTGCCGGTGCTGACGGTAACTCACGACTGGTTTACCGCACGCTGGACGACCTCGACGCCATCCGCGCGGCGGCCAAGGGCGCGCGTCGCGGTGTCATCGTCGGCGGCGGACTGCTCGGGCTGGAAGCGGCCAATGCACTCAAGTCACTGGGCCTGGAAGCCCATGTTGTTGAATTTGCCCCGCGGTTAATGCCTGTGCAGCTTGATCCCGATGGTGGCGCTGCATTGAAGGCCCGAATCGAAGAACTGGGCGTGCGTGTACACCTAAACCGCGCAACCAGTGAAATTGTAGCTGGCGAAGAGTATGCCTACCGCATGAACTTCAGTGATGGCGAGTCGCTGGAAACCGATCTAATCGTATTTTCCGCTGGCATCCGCCCGCAGGATGCTCTGGGCCACAACGCCGGGCTCAACGTCGCGGAGCGCGGCGGCGTGGTAATCGACAGCGATTACCAAACCAGCGATCCTGATATTTTTGCCATCGGCGAGTGCGCGTCCTGGAAAGGAAACGTTTTTGGTCTGGTTGCACCGGGTTACACCATGGCACGTAATCTGGCATCGCTGCTAATGGGTGAACCACACGAGAGCTTTATTGGCGCGGATATGTCCACCAAATTGAAGCTGTTGGGTGTGGATGTAGGCTCCATTGGCGATGCGCACGCCGCTACACCGGGTGCCAAAAGCTACCGCTTTAATGATGAGGTCAACTCCAGCTACCGGCGCCTTGTGGTATCGCCGGATGGCAGCCAGGTGATTGGCGCGGTCTTGGTGGGTGACAACAGCTTCTACGACACGCTGCTGCAGTACGCGCAAAACGGCATCAAACTGCCGGCTGATCCGGCCAGTTTGATCTTGCCCGCCGGTGAGGGCGCTCCGGCACTCGGTGCTGACGCGCTGCCGGATACTGCCACAATCTGCTCTTGTCATAACGTCAGCAAGGGCGCTGTTTGCTGTCAGGTAGATGCCGGCTGTGTTGACCTCGGCGATCTCAAAGCGGCGACCAAGGCGGGTACAGGATGCGGAGGTTGCAGTGCGCTGCTCAAGCAGGTGTTTGAGCATGAACTCAGTGCGCGCGGCGTTGAGGTCGATAAAAGCCTGTGTGAGCACTTTGCCCATACCCGGCAGGAGCTTTATGGCATTGTCCGGGTTGAGGGCATAATCAGCTTTGACGAGCTGTTGACCAAGCATGGCTACGGCCAAATAGGCTGCGATATCTGCAAGCCGGCTGTGGGTTCGATTCTGGCTTCCTGCTGGAATCAGCCGATCACCGCCCCTTCGTTGGTGCCGCTGCAGGACACCAACGATACTTTCATGGCCAATATGCAGAACAACGGTACCTATTCGGTTGTGCCGCGTATTGCTGGCGGTGAGATCACCCCCGACAAACTCATTGCTCTCGGCGCGGTTGCCAAGAAATACGACCTCTATACCAAAATTACCGGCGGCCAGCGAATTGATCTGTTCGGCGCCGAGTTGCATCAGTTACCGGACATCTGGGGCGAGCTGATTGACGCAGGTTTCGAGACAGGTCATGCCTATGGTAAGTCGCTGCGCACGGTCAAATCCTGCGTTGGCAGTACCTGGTGTCGCTACGGTGTGCAGGACAGTGTGGGCATGGCGCTGGTACTGGAAAATCGATACAAAGGCCTGCGCTCACCCCATAAAATCAAGTTTGGGGTCTCGGGCTGCACGCGCGAATGCGCTGAGGCGCAAAGCAAGGACGTGGGCGTCATCGCCACCGAGAACGGCTGGAACCTTTACGTCGCTGGTAACGGCGGCATGCGGCCGCGTCACGCAGAACTGTTCGCCACCGATCTCGATGATCAAACGCTGATCCGCTATATCGATCGCTTCCTGATGTTTTACGTGCGCACGGCTGACCGGTTGCAGCGCACCTCGGTCTGGCGTGAAGGTCTTGAGGGCGGTCTGGATTACCTGAAAGACGTCATCATCAATGACAGCCTGGCGCTGGGCGCTGAGCTGGAATCCCAGATGCAGTTGGTCATTGATCGCTATGAATGTGAATGGGCCAATGCCCTGAAGGACCCGGAAAAGCTCAAGCGTTTTCGCACCTTTGTTAATGACGAGCGCGGTGATCCGGATATCAAGTTCGTCAAGGAACGTGAGCAGCGTCGGCCGCTTCAGGCTCATGAGCTAAACCTCATACCGCTGGCCGAGGAGGCACTCTGATGATCGAACACAGCCAAAGTGCGGAGCAACAATCCGTTGCCTGGCGTGTGCTCTGCACGCGTCAGGATCTGGTGGCCAACTCGGGCGTGGTCGCGCTGCTGGATAATACCCAGGTTGCCCTGTTTCATTTACCCCAGTACAGCGAAGGTGAGCAGCTTTTTGCGGTTGAGAATCGCGACCCCAAGTCAGGCGCAAACGTGATAGGTCGTGGCATCGTCGGGTATATCAAGGGGGATCTGGTAATTGCATCGCCTTTGTACAAACAGCACTTTAGGTTGGTCGACGGCAGCTGCGTCGAGTATCCAGAGCAGCGCTTGCGCGTATGGCCAGTTCGGCTGAGCGACGACCGGGTGGAAGTGGCAATAGCGACTGAATAATCCGCTTGGCCAGGCCGGTTTCGGCTGGCCGAACCAGCAGTACTGGCGCGCTGCTGCCTGATACGCACGTCAGCCACCTTAAACGATTGAGTACAGAGAGAGTCACGTCATGTCTTATTTAGTTCCTGCCGAGTTTGTCACCAAGATGGTGGATGCGGGTGAGTCCAAGGTTTTCATGTCCACACGCGATACCTTGATCCGCTCATTCATGGCCGGTGCCATTCTGGCACTGGCGGCGGTATTTGCGATTGCCATTACGGTACAGACGGGGAACCCGCTGATCGGTGCCATTTTGTTCCCGGTGGGTTTTGTGATGCTCTACCTGATGGGCTTTGACCTGCTGACTGGGGTCTTCATGTTGGTGCCCCTCGCGCTGCTCGATAAGCGCCCTGGTGTGACCATGGGCGGCCTGCTGCGCAATTGGGGATTGGTGTTTGTCGGCAACTTTGCTGGCGCGCTCACCGTGGCTTTGATGATGGCCTTTGTTTATACCTACGGTTTCTCCACCGATCCGGGCGCGATTGGCGAAAAAATTTCGCACATCGGTGAAGCTCGGACTCTGGGGTACGCTGAGTATGGTATCGCTGGCTGGCTGACCATTTTTCTGCGCGGGATGCTTTGCAACTGGATGGTATCCATGGGCGTGGTAGGGGCTATGATTTCTACCTCGGTCAGTGGCAAGGTGATTGCCATGTGGATGCCGATCATGTTGTTCTTTTACATGGGCTTTGAGCACTCGGTGGTCAACATGTTTCTGTTTCCCTCAGCGATGATCATGGGCGGAGATTTCTCGGTCATGGATTACATGATCTGGAACGAGATCCCCACCGCGCTAGGTAACCTGGTCGGCGGTCTGGCCTTTACCGGTCTTACGCTCTATACCACCCACGTGCGCACCGCTCCCAAGCGCGTGCTCTAACGCGCTCGCTACTCTGTGACTACCCCGGCGGCGTCGGGGTTTTTGAGTGTATAACGCAT
Source organism: Pseudomonas sp. 5Ae-yellow (assembly GCF_014077575.1). Lineage (NCBI taxonomy): Bacteria > Pseudomonadati > Pseudomonadota > Gammaproteobacteria > Pseudomonadales > Pseudomonadaceae > Pseudomonas > Pseudomonas sp. 5Ae-yellow. The sequence continues at coordinate 38,482 of NZ_JACGWE010000012.1, forward strand.
GTATAAACAGCTCTCAGTGAGTGTGGGGCAGCATTCGGACAAGGGCGTGAAAGACCTGAATCAGGACTTTCACGGCGCGTGGGTTCCGGCCGAGCCCCAGCTAAGTACCAAGGGTATTGCCATTGCTCTGGCTGATGGTATCAGCAGCAGCAGTCTGAGCCAGGTCGCCAGTGAAGCCGCGGTAACGGGGTTTCTGGCAGACTACTACTGCACCTCCGAGGCCTGGAGCGTAAAGCAGTCAGCGCAGCGCGTGCTGATGGCCACCAATTCCTGGCTGTATGCCCAGACGCGACAAAGCCAGTATCGCTATGACGCTGATCGCGGTTACGTTTGTACTTTTAGCGCGCTTATTTTAAAAGCGGCCACAGCCTACCTGTTTCACGTTGGCGATGCGCGCATCTATCGCATGGCAGGCGGCGGGCTGGAGCAGCTCACGCAGGATCATCGCTTATGGGTGTCGCAGCAGCAAAGCCAGCTGGCACGTGCGCTGGGTGCCAGGCAGCAGCTGGAACTTGACTACCAGGCCCTGCCGGTGACGCAGGGCGATACCTTTGTATTGGCAACCGACGGTGTCTACGAATTTGTCAGTGTAGCCTTTATTGCTCAGACCATTGCCGAGCAGCATGCAGACCTGGAGCTCGCGACCAAATTGATTGTGGCAGAAGCTTTGGCGCGCGGTAGCGACGATAACCTCACTGTTCAAGTGGTGCGTGTAGACGGTCTGCCAACACGCGACACCGCTGCTGACTGGTTGACTGATCAGCTGCTTGGCAACCTGCCGCTACCTCCTTTGCTTGAAGCGCGCGAACTGTTTGACGGCTATCGCATCATGCGCGAAGTACAGGCCAGCAGCCGCAGTCATGTGTATCTCGCAGTGGATCAGGAGAGCGGCGAGCAGGTGATTTTGAAGACCCCCTCTATTGATCTGGGCGCTGATGCGGCGTATCGGGAGCGCTTCATGCTAGAGGAGTGGATTGCCCGCCGGTTAAACAGTCCGCATGTGCTCAAGCCTTGCCGTATCGAGAGGCAGCGGAATTTTCTCTATGTGGCTACCGAATATATCGAGGGACAGACGCTGCGCCAGTGGATGGTCGATAATCCTGCGCCGAGCCTGGAGCAGGTGCGCGGGATCGTCGAGCAGATCGCCAGAGGACTGCAGGCCTTTCACCGGATGGAAATGTTGCACCAGGATCTGCGCCCCGACAACATCATGATAGATAATACGGGCACCGTGAAAATCATCGATTTTGGCGCTACCCGCGTGGCCGGACTGATGGAAATGAGCTCCCAGATACTGCCCGAACAGATGCTGGGCACCGTTCAGTACTCCGCGCCCGAGTACTTTATCGGTGACAGCGGCACGCCACGCTCTGACCTGTTTTCATTGGCGGTTATCACCTACCAGATGCTCACCGGGAAATTACCTTACGGCGCCCAAGTGGCCAAAGCACGCACGCGTGCAGCGCAGAACAAACTGATGTATCAGACGGTCCTGCACGATGAGCGAGAGATTCCGGCTTGGATAGACGAGGTGCTCAAACGTGCCCTGCAGCCCAACCCCAACAAACGCTACGAAGCGCTCTCGGAGTTTGTGTTTGATCTGCGTCAGCCCAGCCAGGCCTATTTCAATAGAACGCGACCACCGCTGATGGAACGTAACCCGCTGCTATTCTGGAAAAGCCTGTGTTTTATGCTGGTTATGGTGATTGCCGCGTTACTGGCGCGCTAGCGCGGCGGAGCTTGCACAACTGCTTTGTCAGGGCTGATTGATACCGCGAATACGGGTTGCCAGGTCGGCGGCGTAAAGATCGGTCATGCCAGCGATAAAATCGACCACTCTCAGGTAACTGCGGTAGGGATCCCAATCCGCTTGTGGAATGGTATGTCCCAGCAGGTCCAGTATGCGCTGGTGCTTGAAGCTCAGGTTCTGGCCGGCATGCAGCTCGCTGACTGCGCCGCAAAACGCGTTCAGCAAGGTTTCCAGTGTGCTGTAGGCGCCGATCTCGACCACCGTTTTGCGCTTGTCCTGAAAGATGCGTTTGCGCGCCATCTGCTTGGCGTCCAACACGCAGCGTCTTGCTGCTCCGTGCATATGCTCAACCAGATCACCTTTCAGGTCGCCAGCCAGTAACGCTGGTTGCTGCTCGATGAACGCCTCGGCGGCAGCGTTTACCAGATGCTCAATCGCCTTGCCACGCAGTATTGCCAAGCGACGGCGCTGGGAATCTTCGGGGCCAAGTTGGCGGTAGGTCTCGGGCACATCATCGCCCACGAGATCGAGCAGAACCTTTTCGACCTCTGAATAGGCGAGCAGATCCATTTCCAGGCCGTCTTCCAGGTCAATCAAGCCATAGCAAATGTCGTCAGCCGCCTCGACCAGATAGACCAGCGGGTGGCGGCTCCAGCTCTGCTCGCCCTGGGAGGGCAGGCCGAGCTTGTCGGCGATTTGCTGCAGCAGCGGATACTCGGCCTGGTAGCAGCCAAACTTGTGTTTTTTGTAGCCCTGGCTATCGGCATGCTGCGCTGTCCAGGGATATTTCAGATAAGCGCCTAGCGTTGCGTAAGTCAGGCGCATGCCGCCATCAGCCTGGTGGTACTCAATCTGGGTTAAAACGCGGAAGCCCTGGGCGTTACCCTCAAAGTGCAGAAAATCCTGACGCTCTGCCTCACTCAACTGATCAAGCAGACCGCCTTGGGCTGCCTGGTGGAACCAGTGGCGGATGGCATCCTCGCCGGAGTGGCCGTAGGGCGGGTTACCAATATCATGCGCCAGGCAGGCCGCCTGGACTATCGCACCCAGATCGGCGGGCTCGCACCAGTCTGGTAGCTCGCTGCGCAGCATTTCACCGACGCGCATGCCCAAAGAGCGACCTACGCAGCCAACTTCAAGGCTATGGGTAAGACGAGTGTGAATGTGGTCGTTACTGGAAACCGGGTGCACCTGGGTTTTCTTGCCTAGCCGGCGGAAAGCGCCAGAGAAGATAACGCGATCATGGTCCTTGTGGAACGGTGTGCGGCCTAACTCGTCGGCGCTGGCTAGAGGCTTACCCAAACGTTCCCGGCACAGCAGTGTTTCCCAATCCATAATGATCTCCGTTGTAGTGTGCCGAGTATGTGGGATGCGCACTCGACTGCCAAGGTTGCAATTGATCTCGCGGCACCCTCGTTAGAGGTCGGCAGGCGCGCGTCAACCGGGTAGAATAGCGACCCTTTGTGATTAACTGCGAGCGGCCCCCCGGCATGATCCGTCTTACTCTTTATGGCACCAGCGCCTGCCATCTGTGCGATGCCGCGATGGCTGAGCTTGCCCCCCTGAAAGCCAATGGCCTTCAGGTGCGCGAGGTGGATATTGTGGACGCCGAGGAGCTGATGACGCGGTATCAGTTGCGCATTCCGGTACTGCGTCGTGAGGATACCGGCGCGGAGCTGGACTTCCCATTTGACCTGAACCGTTTGCTTGACTGGTTGCAGGATGTGTTGGCCGAGGAGGGTTGAGCTATGGCGATGCGCGTACTGCCGTTCTGGCAACGTAAAAAGCTGACTGAAATGGATCAGCAGGAATGGGAGTCGCTGTGTGACGGCTGCGGCTTGTGTTGTTTGCAGAAGTTGGAAGATGAAGACGAGCCGCAGACATTTTATTACACCCGCATTGCCTGCAAACTGCTAGATCACCAAAGTTGCCAGTGCAGCGACTACCCTAATCGCCAATTGAAAGTTCCAGACTGTATCCAGCTAACGCCGGGGGCTGCCAGCGATTTTGCCTGGCTGCCGCCAACGTGCGGCTATCGTCTGGTGTCTGAAGGAACGGACTTGCCGCCATGGCACCATTTGATTTGCGGTGACCGTAACGCCGTACACAAGGCGGGTATTTCGTTATCTGGCCAAATGCTCAAAGAGGGCAGTGTAGATGATGATGATTGGGAAGATCACATCATTTTTCGCGTGGGCTGAGGGTGTCGGGCGACCCAGAGTGAGCCGCCCGCCATCTGTTTAGTTGTCGACCTGAAACTCACGTAACTTGGTGTACAGGTAGCGCACCTGGTCATACTCGAATGGGCTGTCGAGTGCACCATAGCGGAAGGGTGTCTGATAGCGCAGATCAATAGCCCATATACCCCAGGTTGCCTGATAGTCGTTCATGAAATCACGGTTGTTCATGTAGTTAACATTGTCTTCAATCGCCCAGTCCACGACTTTACCCGTGCCGTCGCGCAGCGATGAAGGGCCGAGAAACGGGATCACCAGATAGGGGCCAGGCGGCACGCCGTAAACGCCGAGTGTTTGTCCAAAGTCCTCTGGTTGCTGCGGTAGGCCCATACTGTTGGCCACATCAAAAATCCCGCCAATCCCCAGAATACTGTTGAACAACAGCCTTGCTGTGGTCTCTGCACTGCGCTGGAACTTACCCTGCAGCAGGCTATTTCCAAGGTGAGGAATGTCTTTCAAGTTATTGAAAAAATTGGAAACGCCTTTTCGCGCGACCTTGGGTGTAGCCCACACATAGGTGCGTACAACCGGCAGATAAACATGCTGGTCGAATTGTGCGTTAAAGCGATAAATACGACGGTTCATACCTTCCAGCGGGTCTTGCACATTCAGTGCGCGAAGACTCGAGCGCTCGAATTGGTAGCGCGTTTCACTCTTATCAATATCCAGTTCATCAAGCGGATCATGGTAAGCAGGGAAGTCGAGCTCATGCCCGCTGTCACTGTAATTGACGTACTCGTTTGGCGCGTCGGCCAGGACGGTGCCGGTGAAAAAAATACAGCCGAACAGGCCGCTTATCCAATAGACCGGGTTCATTGTGCGTCTCCCTGCAGAAAGTCCATATAACGTTCGGCAACCTGCGGATAGTCGAGATTACCGCCATGTCCTCCGTGCGGATAAAGGTAGGCACGCTCACCGAAGGTGTCGGCCAAAAATCTGTAGTCGTTTTGGGTCAATATAAGGTCATCAGCGTTGCTGACTGCGGCGATGTTGGGACTGTCGTGCAGGAAAGCCTGCAAGCTGCGCAAACTGGTTTCGTAGGCCATCTCGTCGATGGTGCGCCCGGCATTCAGTGCCTCCCACGCTGGCCACAGCTGGGTATTGATGTAGCAGGAAAAATCACAAAACAACGCGCGGCGCAGGTAAGGCGTCAGTGAGGTGCTGACCTTCAATTCCTTATCGGCTGGTACGTAGCGTCCGCCGTGATTGATCAGGTCGCTCATAAAGCTCAGATCCGCTGCTGAGAAGCGAAACACGGCGCCAACCAGCATGGCGAGCTCTGGATCTGATAGCGCCTCGGGTGAGTTCTGTATTTCATAGAACAGGTTGGCTTGAATATCGCTGTTGCCGCGCTGCGCAAAGTGGCGTGAGAGCTTTTGGAAAATATGCTCGTAGAAGCTGTCGTTGTCGCTTACGCCGGGGATACGGGTGTAGGACAAATCGTCGAGCCGGCCTACCGAGGCGTAAAGATCGACCGGTGGATTGAGCAGCAGCACCTTGCTGAAGTTGAATTGCCCCAAATGGGTATCAAGCTCGGCAACGAAGGCGGCATTCAACGCGCCCAAGCTGAAGCCGGCCAAGCGATACTCGGTGACTTCGAAGCCCTTTTCATCCTGCGCCTTATCCAAGGCCATGCTCATGGCAGTATGCAGGTCACGCGCGTCCTCAGCGCCCATCCCCGGCATGCCGCTATTGGACGCTGCTGCGATAAAGTCATGATTGGTTGGCGAAGACAAGACAATAACGTGCATGCCAGCTTGCCAGAATAGTCGCTTGAGATAGTCCATACGCGAGCTGTCGTAGCCAGAGCCGGTGCCAGCAATCAGGAAGATAAGCGGTGCGGGCTCATCATGCCAGGCGACACGGAAATGCAGATCGCGGTAATTGGATAGCGCGGGGGGCAACTTTCTGTCCGGTAATACGCGAACGGCAAGATCGTCCTGCTGAACGTCGACCTCATCAGGAACAGGTACTTTAAGTTCATTCGGAGTGCCGGCAACCGTGGCCATAAAAGGATTGGTTTCCGGGTAGTCAAATTGTTCAGCCTGAGCCGTGAAGGCGATGGCAAAAAGCAATCCGGTGCAAATTCGTATCGTCTTTCGGGGCATAATGGCGATCGTCTACTTTTCCTGAGGAGTCGCTGCAATATACCCTCAAAAGGGGGGTAAAGTTCCATTTTTGCGGGCTGCAAGATTTTTGACTACGGTCGAAAATACGCTATCAGTGCCTGTTCTCGAGGCTTTTACTTAACACTCTGTCAGGCCTGAAGAATCGGCGAGAGCGGCTGCAACTCTGTTTGTTTGCGACGCTCATGACGCTTCCATATCTTCTCGTGAAAGTAGAACGCAACGGTATTCACCGCTGGCTCTACCAATGCGACAGCGCCACCCAGCAATACGCTACCCGTCATCAAGTAAACCACGCCAAAGGCGATGGAGAAGTGCATGCAGGCAAAGGTCATGGTTTTCAACATGGAACACCTCAGACAAATATTTAAATGTTAATGATTCGTAATTGCATATATTAGCGTTTCGAATGGATGACGCAAGCGCGAAAATCCCATAGCCTTGATAGGTAAGCTCAATTGCCTTGTTCCTGCGCGCCGTTGCCGTTTCTATCAGCAATGGGTATCACGCGATCAGTGACTTGGTTGCTGCCCAATTCCGCTATGCTGGTAGTTCGGCACCCTGGGTGTCGCGGTCGTCTGATTAGTCAGTGACGCCAGCAAAAGACAGGACTGCATATGGATTTCAAGGATTATTACAGCGTACTCGGTGTGGATCGTCAGGCCGACGACAAGGCGATCAAGACGGCCTACCGTAAGTTGGCCAGGCAGTATCATCCGGATGTCAGTAAGCATCCTGAGGCGGAAGAAAAGTTCAAGGAAGTTGCTGAGGCCTATGAAGTACTGCACGACGCCAACAAGCGTGCGGAATACGATGACCTCTGCCAGGCTCGAGAGCAGCGCCAGCGTTATCAAGGTAACGCTGATGCCGGTTATGGCGGTGGCGGCCAGTCGGACGCTGATTTTGCCGACTTTTTCAGCTCCATGTTTGGCGGAGCAGGTGGAGGTGGTTTTGGCCGAGGCGCGGCGGATCCCTTTGCCCGCAAGGGCCAGGATGTTGAGATCGAACTGCCGGTGTTTCTAGAAGAAACGCTGGCCGAGATCAGCAAGCCGGTCAGTTTCAACCTGCAGTACGTTGATGAACGCGGTCAGCCGCAGGTGTTACAGAAATCGCTGAAGGTCAAGATTCCCGCCGGCGTTGCGGATGGCGAGCGGATTCGACTCAAGGGCCAGGGATCACCCGGCATGGGCCAGGCGCCGGCAGGTGATCTTTATCTGCATATTCGATTGGTCCCGCATCCGATGTTTGATGTGGAAGGGCGTAACCTGATTCTGACGGTACCCTTGGCCCCTTGGGAAGCGGCGCTGGGCGCCAAGGTAACGGTACCTACCCTGAGCGGTAAAATTCAGCTGACGATCAAGCCAAACAGCCAGAGCGGGCAGCGGTTGCGAATCAAGGGTAAGGGTCTGACTGGAAAACAGGGTAGTGGTGATCTTTTTGCCGTGCTCAAGGTGGTCATGCCGCAGCAGCACAATGAGCGTATGCAGCAGCTCTGGACCGAGCTGGCAGAGCAAGCGGCATTCGATCCCAGGGCCGACTGGAGTAAAGAATCATGAGCAGCGTATACGTAAGTTTTGACGAGCTTTGCCAGTGCGTGAGCATTAGTGAAGCGCAGATAGTCGATCTGGTTGAGCAGGGCGTGCTCCGGCCTGAAGCGGGCGTCCGGCGGGAGGAGTGGCGTTTTAGCCATATTGCCATGAGCCTGGTTAGCAAGGCTGATCGCTTGCATCATCAACTGGCGGTCGAGTGGTCCGATATGCCGTTGGTGCTGGAGATGCTTGATGAGTTGAATGAACTAAGAGCTGAAAACGCTATGCTCAAGCAGCGTCTTGATCGGTTTTTACACGACGAAGGATAAACGCTCGGCACTGCCCTGACCGGCCAGCTACTATCATAGCGGTCAGGGCAGTGCTATCGCGTTAGTCAAAGTCGAATTCGGTCAGCTCACGCTGCAGGCGGCGTTCCTCGAGGTAATTGTCGATCAAGCGACGTTTGGTAAGGCTCGCCTTGGAATTGGGCGCGCTGTCGGTATCTGGGGTGTCGTCCTCTTCGATGAAGTCATCATCGTCCAGTTCGATATCGGTTTTCGCTTTAGCCATGACTCAACTCCACAATGAAGATGCCATTTGCGCACCTTATAAACGGAGTAGGGGTTTTGCGGAAATAGTTTTTTTTTATTAAAAAAGCAAAAAGACCTCGAACCTTCAGTCCGAGGTCTTCTCTTTGTAGTCGCACAGGTCTTCGATGCGGCAGCTACCGCACTGCGGCGTGCGTGCTTTGCAGACGTATCTGCCGTGCAGAATCAACCAGTGATGAGCGTCTACCAGGAACTCCCTGGGCACATGGCGCATCAGTTTTTTTTCCACTTCGAGCACGTTTTTCCCCGGCGCAATACCGGTGCGATTGCTCACGCGAAAAATATGCGTATCCACTGCCATAGCAGGGTGACCAAAGGCCGTATTGAGGACTACATTGGCTGTTTTGCGTCCCACGCCAGGTAGCGCCTCCAGCGCCTCCCGGTCGTCGGGAACTTCACTGTGGTGCAGCTCAATCAGCATTTTGCAGGCGGCGATTACGTTGCGTGCCTTGCTGTTGAACAGGCCAATCGTCTTGATGTACTCGGATAGGCCGTCAACCCCCAGCGCGTAGATCGCCTCTGGCGTATTGGCGACCGGAAAGAGCTTGGCGGTAGCCTTGTTGACACCGACATCGGTTGCCTGCGCCGAGAGGGTGACTGCGACCAGCAGTTCGAACGGCGAGCTGAAGTTAAGCTCGGTCGTCGGGTGCGGGTTGTCTTCACGCAGGCGGCGGAAGATCTCAAAGCGTTTTTCCTTGTTCATAGCCTGCTTGCCGCCTTAGCTGATGGTGCCGGTAACCCGCACGCGCTTGCTGCCAGCGGCTGGTTTGCTAAAGCGCGCTTCCGCACGCGCCTTGACCTTGGCGTCGATCACATTCTTCAGCGCGATCAACAGGCCCATGAATAGAAAGGCGCCGGGCGGTAAAATAACAAAAAGCACATCGGTGTAATTCGCGAAGATAACCAGTTTCCAGTTTGCCGCCATTGGCCCCAGCAGCAGATCCATGCCCGCGAACAGGGTGCCATGGCCTACCAGCTCGCGCAGACCACCCAATACGACCAATACCAATGCAAAGCCCAAGCTCATCATGAAACCATCGACCAGCGACGGTAGAATCGCGTTTTTTGACGCAAAGGCATCGGCGCGGCCCAGAATCACGCAGTTGGTGACGATCAGCGGAATAAAGATGCCGAGTATCTGATACAGCTCGTAGGTAAATGCCTGCATCAAGAGCTCAATACAGGTAGTCAGCGCGGCGATAATCATCACAAAGGCAGGCAGGCGCACGGCATCGGTTACGGCGCTGCGGATCAGCGACACCGCCAGGTTGGAGCCGGTTAGTACCAGCATGGTCGCCAGTCCTAGCCCCAGCGCGTTGACCACTGAACTACTGACGCCCAGCAGCGGGCATAGCCCGAGCAGTTGTACCAGGCCCGGATTGTTATGCCATAGGCCATCAGCGGTTATCTCGGAGAGCGTTTTAGTTGCCATTGTCGGGCTCCTCAGCGGGTAGTTGCAGCAGGCTGCGCCGGTGTTCTGCAAAGTATTCCAGGCTTTGGTAAACCGCTTTGACCACGGCCCGCGGGGTGATGGTCGCGCCGGTGAACTGATCGAACTTACCGCCGTCTTTTTTCACCGCCCAGTTCTCGGGTACCGGCATGCTCAAGCTTTTACCCTTGAACTCCAGTATCCACTGACTTTTGCCAGTCTCGATCTTGTCGCCCAGCCCGGGTGTCTCACGGTGATTGACGGCGCGCACGCCAGCCACAGAGCCGTCAGCATAGATACCGACCAACAGATCAATACGGCCACTGTAACCCTCGGGCGCGACGACCGGCAGTATCACCGCGACGACCTTGCCGTCTCGTTTGGCGCGATAGGCGTCATGGGCAGCGCCAAGGCGCAGATGGGGATAATCATCAACGCTGAAGCTGTCGGCGAGCAGATCGTTATCGTGCTGCTCATGCGGAAGAATCTCGTTCAGGGCGCTCAGCTGCACCCGGCGTTGGGCTTCGCTGATGCGTTCGGCGGTGCCCTGTTGGGTAATTGCGATCATACCGACGGTCGCCATGGCGAACAGTCCGAGAATGATGCTGTTGCGCAATACCGAGCTGCGGGTAGTGGTTGGATTATCCATGCTCAGTCCGTTTTGCCCATGCCGCGCTTGGCCTTGCGATGACCATAGGTGCGGGGGGTGCTGTAGTAGTCAATGGTCGGCGCAGCCAGGTTCATCAGTAGCACCGCGAAGGCGACCGCGTCGGGGTAGCCACCCCAGGCTCGAATGCAATACACCAGAGTCCCCACGCCAGCACCGAAGATCAGGCGGCCCTGTTTACTGGTGGCGCCGGAGACCGGGTCAGTGACGATAAAGAAGGCGCCAAGCATGCTGGCCCCGCTGAGCAAATGAAACAGCGGTGAGCCATTGGAGTCTGAACCGCTGCCATTCCAGAACAGCAGACTCATGATGGCCAGCGCACCCAACATGCCGACCGGCGCATGCCAGGTATAAATTCGCTTGTAGAGCAGGGCAATGCCGCCAGCCAAATAAGCCAGGCTGACCCATTCCCAGCCATGTCCGGCCAAGCTACCGAATACCGGCTTGCTCGCTTGCAACTCCGCCATGGTCAGGCTGGTATTAGTTTTAACCACATCCAGAGGCGTGGCGAGGGTCCAGCCGTCGATGGCCTGGGTCGCGGGCAAGAAGATACGCGCCAGCCCATCAAACAAGCCCAGGGTGGCCTGGACATTGGGCAGTACCGCTTCAATGCCGCGCCAGGCGGGCCAACTGGTCATTTCTACCGGAAAAGATACCAGTACCACTGCGTAACCCAGCATGGCCGGATTGAACGGGTTCTGACCAAGGCCGCCGTACAATTGCTTGCCGAAGATAATGGCAAAGGCGGTGGCAACCAGCGTCAACCACCAGGGCGCATAGGGCGGCAGCGCAAGGGCCAGCAGCCAGGCAGTCACCAGCGCGCTGCCGTCGCGCAGATAGAAACTGATTGGGCGTTTACGAACCCACAGGATCAGGCTTTCCACCGCAAGCGCAACCAGGCTGGCAAAGCAGATATTGATCAGGGTGCCAAAACCGAAAAACCAGGTCATGGCCAGCACGCCGGGCAGGGTTGCAGCCAATACCCAGAGCATAATGGTCTGGGTGTGGTTGTTGCCCTTGGCGTGCGGCGATGTCATACGAACCAGCGCCATCAGTTGGTCTCCTTGCTAGCCATATATTCGGCGAAGGCTTTGGCTGCCGCGTCGAGTTTGGCGCGGGTAGCCGTTAGCTGGTCCTGTGCCGGGGCGGTGTCGGTTTCAGCATCTATAGCGGCCTGCAGCTCTCGCTCGGCCCGCTTGAAATCAGCTTTAGTGGTGGCCAGGTTGGTTTTCAGCTCGCGCAGGGTTTCGTCCACCGGCTTCTTGTCGACCTTGTTGCGCTCGGGGGGCGGAATCGGGCTGTTGCTTTCGGCCTCATGCAGCGCTTTTTCAGCGGCGTTGAAAACCTGCTGCTGGGCTGCAAGCTGCGCTTTTAGATTCGCGTCATCAGGGGCGCTGTCTATTTCTCGCTCGGTCTTCTTGACTGCTGCGCGCGCCATAGCCAGATCCAGCTTGGCTTTTTTCAGATTCTCATCGACGGGCTTTTTCGAGGTCGCGGCGGCAGGCACGCGGGCATCAGCTGCTTCGGCTTCTGAGCGCAACTTGTCGATTTCTGCCTGCTGCTCTGCGCTCGGGGTATCACCGGCTGCGCGCTCGGCCTTCTTCAGGTTGGCGCGCAGCATTGCAGCCTCGATTTTAAGCTTCTTGGCATCATCCGCGCCGGCAGCGGGCTCAGCCGCAGGCTGGGTGGCAAGGTCGCCCTGTACCTGGTCGAACGCTGTTTGAGCATCGCGCGCGGCTTGTTCCAGGGTCGGGATTTGCGCTTGCAAGTCGGTGTTGTCCGGGTTGGCTGCCAGTTGTTTTTGCGCTTTCTTTAGCGCCATCTGTGCGGTGGCGGCGGCAATCTTGGCTTGCTTCTGTTCTGGACTCAGGCCGCTGGGTTTCTGCGCTTGCAGGCGGGCGACATCAGGTTCTGCCGAGCTATCATTTTCCGTTGCGCTAGGCTTGGCCGCCTCGGCTTCCTTGGCGGCTTTCAATCGTGCTGCTTTTTCGGCGCGAGCCTGACGGTCACGTTCTTTCTGTTCGGCTTCACGCTGCAGACGTTCCTGACGATGCTCAAAGCGTTGCTTGGAGTGATCAGATTTGTGCTGCTGCAGATCCAGCGCACGGATATCAGACTTGGCTGCGCGGTAGTACTGCACCAGCGGGATACTGCTGGGGCAAACGTAAGAGCAAGCGCCGCACTCAATGCAATCAAACAAATTCTGCCGCTTGAGCTGATCGTACTCTTTGCCCAATGCAAAAAAGTGCAACTGCTGCGGCAGCAGCTCTGCTGGGCATGCCTCGGCGCATAGGCCGCAGCGAATGCATGGCTGAGCCGGTGGCGGCGGAGGTAATTCCTCCTGGGTGCCAGCCAGCAGGCAGTTGCTGGTTTTAATGATGGGCGCAGCCATGCTTTGCAGGGTGAAGCCCATCATGGGGCCGCCCATCACTAGCCGATACAGGCGCTCAGGCTGCAACCCGGCAAATTCAAGCAGGTGGCTGATGCGCGTACCAATCAATGCTTCCACGTTGGTGGGGTGATTGAGGGCGTCGCCGGTCAGGGTGGTAATGCGCTTGATCAGCGGCTGGCCCAGCAATACGGCATCGTGGATCGCCAGCAGGGTGCCTATGTTTTGGCAGACCATGCCGATGTCGGCCGGTAGGCCGCCACTGGGCACCTCTTTACCTGTCAGTATCTGGATCAGTTGCTTCTCACCGCCAGAGGGGTATTTGGTCGGGAAGACCACGACCTGCATGCTGTCGCGCGCGCCAACGGCCTTGCGCATCGCTGCGATGGCCTCTGGCTTGTTGTCCTCAATGCCGATCAACACCTGCTCTGGGTGCAGAATATGCTGAAGTATCTCGATACCCGCAACGATCTGCTCGGCGTGGTAACGCATGGCACTGTCGTCGGCCGTGATGTAAGGCTCACACTCGGTGCCATTAACGATCAGCGTATGAATTTTCTGCTCGGGGCGCGCCTTGAGTTTGACCGAGGTCGGGAAGCCCGCACCGCCCAGGCCGCTGATGCCTGCCTGACGGATAACTTCCAGCAGGGTCGCGGGCTCCAGGCTCTGGTAATCACTCATTGGGCTGAGTTCACACCACTGATCCTGGCCATCCACGTCAAGAGTAATAGCCCATTCCTCAAGGCCTGAGGCGTGCGGGTAGGGCGCGGGCCCAATCGCGGTCACTGTGCCGGAGGTGGGCGCATGCAGCGGGCAACTGATCATCCCGCTGGCCTCGGCAATCAGTTGGCCCTTGAGTACCCGCTCGCCGATTTCGACCGTCGGTTCGGCGCGAGCACCCAGATGCTGTTGCAGCGGCAGGATCAACTGGCTGGGTAGCGGCACCGATTCGATACCGTGCGCGGTCGACTGGTGCTTGTTCTCTTCCGGGTGAATACCGCCGGGAATATCCCAGATACGGATGGGGCTGGCAGCGGTCATCAGGCGGCCCCTCGCTGGGCGTCGGTGGCAATAACGGCGGGGCCGGGCAGTGGGAAGTCCCACTTCCAGTTTTGTGGGGTCGTCGGCAACGGCAGCATATCGATACAGTCAACCGGACAGGGCTCAACGCAGAGGTCGCAACCAGTGCATTCATCGGTGATCACCGTATGCATTTGCTTGGCCGCGCCGAGAATCGCATCGACCGGGCAGGCCTGAATGCATTTGGTGCAGCCAATGCATTCAGCTTCACGGATATAGGCAACCATCTTGGGCTTTTCTTCGCCGTGTTCGGCATCCAGCGGCAATACCTCGACGTCGAGCAGATCAGCCAGCGCCTGAATGGTCGATTCGCCGCCGGGCGGGCACTTGTTGATTGGCTCGCCGTTGGCAATGCCTTCGGCGTAAGGCTTGCACCCCGGATGGCCGCATTGGCCGCACTGGGTTTGTGGCAGCAGTTCGTTGATCTGGTCAACGATGGGATCGCCCTCGACCTTGAAGCGAATGGCGGCGTAACCCAGGATGGCGCCGAATATCAGCGCCAGGCCCAGCAGTACCAAGACAGCAGTGAGAATCATCGACATGCTTACAACCTTATCAAGCCGGTGAAGCCCATAAAGGCAAGGGACATCAGGCCGGCTGTGATCATGCCGATGGCGGCGCCGCGAAAGGGCGTGGGCACGTCGGCAATGGCGATGCGCTCACGCAGGCCGGCAAACAGAATCAGGATCATTGAGAAGCCAATTGCCGCGCCCAGACCGTAAGTCGCCGATTTCATAAAGGTCTGTTCGGCGCGGTTAGTGTTCAGCAGAGCGACGCCCAGTACCGCGCAGTTGGTGGTGATCAGCGGCAGAAAGATACCCAGGACGCGGTACAGCAGGGGGCTGGTCTTGTGCACCACCATCTCGGTGAACTGCACCACCACCGCGATCACCAGAATGAAGGAAATGGTGCGCAGAAATTCCAGGTCCAGCGGGACCAGAATGTACTGAAACGTCAGGTAGCTGAGGATGGAGGCCAGCGTGAGCACGAAGGTGGTCGCCGCCGACATACCAATAGCGGTTTCCAGCTTGCCGGAGACGCCCATAAACGGACAGAGGCCGAGAAACTGCACCAGCACAAAGTTGTTGACCAGAATGGTACTGACCAGAATGAGGGCAAATTCAGCCATGTTCCCCAACCCCATGTGTGGAATGCTCGGCGAGCCGCTCTAATGGCAGCTGCGCCTGATTCCGGCTAATCCGGGCGGTCTGCAGACCGCCTCTGTTTATGCTTGTCGCACTATTGAATTACTTGACGCGCTGCCCTGGCTTGGCGCCTTCATCGGGGCTCAGCAGGAAGATATCTTCGCCACCGGGGCCCGCTGCCAGCACCATGCCTTCCGATACGCCAAACTTCATCTTGCGCGGCGCCAGGTTGGCAACGTACAGGGTATGGCGGCCTTCCAGTTTGCTCGGGTCAGGATAGGCGCTCTTGATGCCCGAGAACACGTTGCGCTTGGCGTCGCCGATATCCAGCGAAAGGCGCAGCAGCTTGTCGGCACCTTCAACGAACTCGGCCTTCTCGATCAGGGCTACGCGCAGGTCAACGGCGGCGAAGGCATCAAACTTGATCTCGGCTTCCAGCGGCTCTTTCGTCAGCTCGCCGTTGCCCGCAGGCGCAGCCGTGGCTTCGGCCGCGACGAGGTCTTCCTTGGAGGCATCGATCATGGCTTCAATTTTAGCCGGTTCAATGCGTGCCATCAGCGGCTTGAAGGCGTTCAGCTGATGATCGGCCAGCAGATTCTGGTGATCGTCCCAGCGCAGCGGTGCGACATTCAGGAAGGCCTCAGCGTCGGCAGCGAGATGCGGTAGTACCGGCTTGAGGAAGATGATCAATTGACGGAACAGGTTCACGCCGAGCGAGCAGATGGCCTGGACTTCGTCGTGTTTGCCTTCCTGCTTGTTCAGCGACCAGGGCGCCTTGTCTGCAATCCAGGCATTGGCCTTGTCAGCCAGGCCCATTATTTCGCGCATGGCGCGGGAGAAATCGCGCTTCTCGTAAGCGTCGGCAATCAGCGGTGCGCCGGCGGAAAAAGCCGCGGTCAGTTCAGGGGCTGGGTTGGCATCGACCATCACGCCGGCATTGCCCTTTTGAATAAAGCCCGCGCAACGACTGGCGATGTTTACCACCTTGCCGACCAGGTCGGAGTTGACCTTCTGAATAAAGTCGTCAAGGTTCAGGTCAAGGTCTTCTACACCACGGCCCAGCTTGGCCGCGTAGTAGTAACGCAGGTATTCCGGGGACAGATGATCCAGATAAGTACGGGCCTTGATAAAGGTGCCGCGCGACTTGGACATCTTCTGCCCGTTCACCGTCAGGTAGCCGTGTACGTTGACTGCCGTAGGCTTGCGGAAACCTGCACCTTCCAGCATGGCCGGCCAGAACAGGGTGTGGAAGTTAACGATGTCCTTGCCGATAAAGTGATACAGCTCGGCGCTGGAATCGGCATTCCAGAAGGCATCAAAACTCAGTTCAGGGCGACGCTCGCACAGGTTCTTGAAACTGGCCATGTAGCCAATGGGCGCGTCCAGCCAGACGTAAAAATACTTGCCGGGCTCGTCAGGGATCTCGAAGCCGAAGTAGGGCGCATCACGGCTGATATCCCACTCGTGCAGGCCGCTGTCGAGCCACTCGGCGATCTTGTTGGCAACGGCTTCCTGCAGGGTGCCGCTGCGCGTCCACTGCTTGAGCATGTCGCTGAAGTCTTGCAGACGGAAGAAGAAGTGCTTGGAATCCTTCAATACTGGCGTGGCGCCCGAGATAGCAGAGCGCGGGTCTTTCAGCTCGGTCGGCTCGTACGTGGCACCGCATTTCTCGCAGTTGTCGCCGTACTGGTCTTCTGCGCTGCACTTGGGGCAGGTGCCCTTGATGAAGCGATCGGCCAGAAACATCTTTTTCTCTGGATCGAAATACTGCGTCACTGAACGCGTGCTGATGTGGCCTGCCTCTTTCAAGCGGCCATAGATCAGCTCGGAGAAGTATTTGTTCTCCTGCGAATGAGTCGAGTGATAATTGTCGAAATTGACCAAAAAGTCGGCAAAGTCAGCGGTGTGCTCGGCCTTGACGTTGTCGATCAACTGCTCAGAGGTAATCCCTTCCTTCTCGGCGCGCAACATGATGGCGGAGCCATGGGCATCATCGGCGCAGACGTAAACTGCCTGATTACCGCGCAGTTTCTGGAAGCGAACCCAGATGTCAGTCTGAATGTACTCAAGCATGTGCCCCAGATGGATCGAACCGTTGGCATAGGGCAGGGCGCTGGTAACGAGGATCTGGCGAGATGGGGCGTTGCTGGACATGGGTTCTCGGCTTCTGTTGGATGGACGGAATAAAGCCGGACATGATACCTGTTTGGCGCGCGGGGGTCATCAGGCAGCGCCAGAGAAGGCGCCCATAATGACATCAGATACCGCCAATCTGTTCTGTAAAGCAAGTTGGCAACTGTACCTTGCTGGTGACGGGTGCTGGCGGTATAAGAGGCGCTCGAAAAAGGACGCTTAAACATGACCACCGCACAGCAAATTGATTCGTACGCCGAGCAACCCGCCAGCCGCCGTGAGTGGCTGGGTCTGGCTGTCTTGGTGCTGCCGACTCTGTTGCTGGCGCTGGACATGACGGTGTTGCATCTGGCGGCGCCTCGGCTGAGTGCCGACCTGCAACCAAGTAGCTCAGAGTTACTGTGGATTCTGGATATATACGGCTTCATGGTTGCCGGCTTTTTGATCACCATGGGCACGCTGGGCGATCGCATCGGCCGTCGGCGCTTGCTGCTAGCCGGCGCGCTGGCATTCGGCGTGGCATCGGTGGCGGCTGCGTTCGCAAGTTCTGCTACTTCCTTGATTATCACCCGTGCTTTGTTGGGCATCGCAGGCGCGACCTTGATGCCGTCTACCCTGTCCTTGATTCGCAACATGTTTCATGTCGAGCGCGAGCGCACGCTGGCTATTACGGTGTGGATGACAGGGTTTATTGTTGGGAGTGCCATAGGTCCACTGGTGGGCGGCGTGATGCTGGAGTTTTTCTGGTGGGGCTCGGTGTTTTTGCTTGGCGTGCCGGTGATGGCATTGCTGCTGTTGATGGGGCCGTTTTTATTGCCCGAGTGCCGGGACGAGAACGCAGGGCGGTTGGACGTGGTCAGCGCGCTGCTATGCATTGTGGCGCTGCTGTTGGTGATTTATGGGCTTAAGGATACTGCTCGCGATGGGCTTAATCTGGGGGCATTGCTCGCCGTAGTACTAGGTCTAGTGGTGGGTACTGTGTTTACCCGTCGTCAAAGCCGATTGCCCGATCCCATGCTGGATTTGACGCTCTTTAGTCGGCGCGCCTTTACGGTGTCTATTTTTGCCATGCTGATGGCTATTTTTGCGCTTTCCGGCGCCTGGCTGATGATTTTCCAGTACCTGCAAGGGGTTGCTGGCTTGAGCGCACTGGAAGCCGGGCTGGTCATGTTGCCCGCGGCTATTTTGCAAACGGCTGCTTCACTGGTGGTGCCCAGCTTGTCACGCAAGCTAAAGCCCTCTGTATTCACGAGTCTTGGTTTGTGCGTATCGGTTATTGGATTTTGTGTCTTGCTGCTGGTGCAGGGTCGCGATGGCGTCGCGTTGATGGCGCTGGGTACCATGCTGCTTGGTGTGGGTATCATGCCGGTGATGATTATGGGTACCGATCTTGTGGTGAGCTCGGTACCGCCGGCCAAAGCGGGCGCGGCGGCTGCAACCTCCGAGACCGCTGCCGAACTGGGCATGGCGTTGGGTATCGCGGTTATTGGTAGCGTCGGCGCGGTCATCTATCAGCAGTACATGGCGGCGCGGCTGCCTGACGGTCTGACGCCTGATCAGATAGAGATTGCCAGCGATACCCTGGGTGGCGCGCTGGCAGTGATCAAGCAGCTACCACCCGACACCGCGCAAGCGCTGTTGATCGTAGTGCAGGACGGCTTTGCCTCGGCTCTGCATGTTAATTCGCTGATCGGCGCGGTCATCATGGCCAGTGCCGCAGTGCTGACGGCAACATGCCTGCGTCAAGTCAGGCTGGAAGGCTAGCTGCCCATTGCTTGAGTGTCAGGCCTGAAGCGGTTTCATACTTGAGGGGTTGTGATTGCCGTGCAACCCCGATAGTTTTCCAGGATCGTTTTCTAGTCTGCTCGCTCAAATAACAATGGACACTACATGCCTAACGAACACACTCCCTATACGCTTTATGGCTCGCCGCATTCACTGTATACCGGCAAGGCGCGGTGTTATCTGCGTAATCAGGGCATTGACTATGTTGAAGTGTCGCCGTCGCACCCGGACTTTGCCACCCGCATTCTGCCGCAGATCGGTCGGGGCATCATACCGGTGCTGGAAACGCCAGACGGCCGCGTGATTCAGGACACCATCGATATCATCGACTTTTTTGAGGGGCAGGGCGTCCCTTATCCGGCATACCCGAGTACACCGTTGCAGCATAGTCTGGCGGTGATCATTGAGTATTACGGTGGTCAGGCGATGCTCAAGCAGGCGATGCACTATCGCTGGTCCTACCGCGAGCAGCAGGAAGCCTTTCTGCGCCATGCCTTTGCAAGTAGTTCAGGCGCCGTCATGGCAGAGAAAATCATGGGGCGAATGAACTCCTATCTGCCGCGTCTGGGCGTCAATCCTGACAGCGTTGCCTTGATCGAGCAGTCCTTTGAGACGCTGCTGGATTTACTCGACGCGCATTTTGCCGAGTTGCCTTATCTATTGGGTGGTCGTCCTTCCATTGCCGATTACGGCCTGATCGGCCCGATGTTTGCGCATTTGGGGCGTGATCCGGTGCCTGCTGGCATCATGAAGAAACGTGCGCCAAGAGTGTACCGCTGGGTAGAGCGCATGACGGCACCTGGACTGGATTTAGTCGATTATCCCGACTGCCTGGCTGAATTCTGGCCGCATGACGAGATACCGCCAACGCTGGAGCCTGTATTGCGGCATATCGCGGCAGATATATTCCCCGA
The DNA here is from genome assembly GCF_014077575.1 of Pseudomonas sp. 5Ae-yellow. Classification (NCBI taxonomy): domain Bacteria; kingdom Pseudomonadati; phylum Pseudomonadota; class Gammaproteobacteria; order Pseudomonadales; family Pseudomonadaceae; genus Pseudomonas; species Pseudomonas sp. 5Ae-yellow. The sequence continues at coordinate 58,274 of NZ_JACGWE010000012.1, forward strand.
GTTGACGGATAAGCTCGCCTTTCTTGATGCCTGGGTAGCGCGCCGGCAGCCAGCGCAGGGTGAGCCGGTTACCGACAAGCCACAGGTGCGGCAGGTCGGACTGGTTGAAACTGAATATCAGGGTGCCCCCGTCGAAGTCGGCGTCGAGCCTTATCTGCTATTTGTGCTGCAGCGCGCGGCAGATCTACTGGCAACGCTCCCGTCAGCGCATGCGCAGGCAGTCATGGCGCAATTGCAGCAACTGGGGCTGGCCGCTGCGATCCCTGCGGTCAGTAGCTACAGGGTAGAGCGCAGCAATAACATCGAAGTATGGGCGCTGCCGACAACGGGGTGATCAGCGCTGTGAAATAGGTCAGTGCTCGGGCTGACTGTCTTGTTGCTGGCTAGCGACATAGCGCTGATAGGCGGCATCCAGGTTGTCGGCAATCTGCTGAGCGTCAGGGTTGCGCCGTGATACGACAAATACTAGCGGCCATTCGCCGAGCTTATCGCAATGGGTTTGTTGCAATGGGTAGTTTGCCAGACTTTCCTGCATTGGATGGCCGTAGCTGATCAGGTACTCAGCACGGCCGGTCGCCAGCAATTGCATGGCGGCCGTATGGTCCGGCGCTACAATCGGTTGGTGGGCTGCTCGATCGAAGACGGCTTTTAGTTGGCCGCGATATGTGTAGCCACGGATTAGCACCAGCTGTTTATCTATCAAGTCTTCAGTGCTGGTGAGCGGTGTACTGCCTGAGAACGAAAAAGCGCACAACTTCACGTTGTAATCCAGTGGCTTGGATTCCAGGGTGAAATCGGCTAGTGCTGGCACGTGCTGCGAACCGGGCCAGAGGTCAATATTACCGTTACTCAGGCTGCGGTAGATTCGATTGATCGGATAATTGATCCAGTGGATTCGATAGCCACTATCCGCTGCCAGCTCGTTGGTCAGTTCAATGATGCTGCCTCGGGCGTTGCCCTGTTCATCGGTGTAGGCCATCGGCGGGAAGGTAAGGTAAGCGGCGTTGAGCAGCGGTAAGGGTTCCTCGGCGCTGACGGAAGTCGGGTAGCCCAGTATGAAAAACAAGATGGCTATCGCTGGAAACTGAGGACCAAGCTTAAGCAATTGATACATCGTCATATTATTATTTTTTATTGGTTTGTGTTCAGGGCAGCGAATCAAGACTAGCCGGGTTTTTGAGTCGGGTCGAGAGCGCGCGGTTTACAGGCGTACTTTTAATGGTTGAAGCGCCCGCGGATAAGGAAAATATTCGTACCGATTTTCGCGCGCAAGTTCGACGCTGTTGAGCATGATCGGGGGCTAAGCGAGCTTGAGTCTCACCTGAGTTTACCGCTCAAGGCGCCGGCGTGTACCGGACTTGGCGCTGGCTTGAGGTGCAAGGTTAGTGGTGTAATGTCATCCGCATCAGCATCTAGCTCCTCGCAAGAGGGGATAATCCGACGCCACACTACAAGCAGGCGTCGTTTTTTTATGTTTACTGAGCAGCTGTTGCTTGCCCAAGTGGCATCGCTGGGTTCTCAGGCTTGAGTCGATAATGAGCGTTACTTCTGGTATCCGGTTGTAAAGGCTATTTTGACCCTGTCTGCGATAGCAGAGAACATGCTGAGCTTACCTAAGACTAGGGATCGTATTTTGACCAATAATGATATTTTGCGCCGTATCCGTTACACCTTCGACATCAAAGACGCCGCCATGGCAGATATTTTCTCTTTGGCGGATGTTGAGGTTTCCCAAGAGCAAGTTGCTCACTGGCTGAAAAAAGAAGAAGACACAGCGTTCGTTAAGTTGAGCGACAAAGAGTTGGCTGTTTTCCTTAATGGGTTTATCAACTTCAAGCGCGGCAAGCGTGAAGGCGCGCAGCCAGTGCCGGAAGATCGCTTGAATAATAATATGGTGTTCCAAAAGCTGCGCATTGCGCTTAATTTAAAGGCTGAGGATATTCTTGATATTTTTCAATTGGTTGAGTTTCGTCTGAGCAGTCATGAGTTGAGTGCTTTCTTTCGTAAGCCAGGTAATAAGAATTACCGCGAATGCAAAGACCAGATTTTGCGCAACTTCTTGCTGGGCGTTCAATATCAACTGCGTCCCCAGGACAAGCAAATAGACTCCGAGTTGGAATGAGCTGAAGGTGCGGTGAATATGAAGTCTAACGGCGAGATTATTGCGCGACTGCGCGAGCAGATTCCGACCTTCGAGTGCGTGCCAGGCTGCCATGACTGCTGCGGTCCGGTAACGACTTCTTCTGAAGAAATGTCGCGCCTGCCGGTGAAGTCCGACGCCGAGCATGACGCCGCGCTGAATGAACTTAACTGCGTACATCTAGGGCCGCACGGTTGCGAAGTTTACGCAGAGCGGCCCCTGATCTGCCGGCTGTTTGGTACCACGCCGCGCATGCCTTGCCCCAATGATCGTCGGCCCGAAACCATGATTGATCAAAAAGTAGAGTGCCAAGTGCATCATTACATCGCCACTACGCGGCAGGTGCTGGTGTAAGTAGATAAAACGTCATTTTACTGCAACATCTGGAGCGTTTTTCGCTCCCGTTACGGCTGCACAGATACCGGCTGAAATGAACAAAGCCATGCCTTTAGGGAATAAGCAACCAGTTGCGCGGTGGTAACAGTGACGGGTTAGCTAGCGCCCTCGTAGAGCAGGTCAACGCGCGGCCGTTTAGGTCGCGCGCCTACCGGGTTACTTGACTGAATCCAGAATAGGGCTCAGATAGGGTTTGTGTTCATCAATGTCTGCACGGGTAAGGCCGTTCATCTCATAGGGGAATACGAGCCAGTCTTCGGTGGTATGCAGGCAGAAGTCGGGCTTGACTCCGGTCTGGCCTGCGCCCAGCCGCTGATAGAGGGTGGCAATACGCGTATCTTTGGGCATGTTGCGCTTCAACTGGCCGCTGAGTTTTTCCAGCACTGCGGCCATGCTGTGACCGGTACCAAAGGCGTCATCGACAATCAGCAGGCGATCATCCTGGTTGATGTTGTCGAGCAGGTAGTGGGTGCCGTGCACGCGAATCTCTGACTGGGGCGAGGCGATCATGGTGTCGTAGTGCTCCATGCCTCGGTACGAGGTGCGCAGCGCGATGTGATCGGTTTTTACACCCAGCGTCTGCAGGCATTCCTGTACGTAAATACCCACGGCGCTGCCGCCGCGCCATAGGCCGACGATGAAGTTTGGGCGAAAACCGCTCTCAAAAACCTGTACGCCAAGGCGGAAGGCATCTTCAATAAGCTGGTTCTCGTCGAGGAAACGGCGAGTGCGAGTGGGTTTTTGTGTGGCGCTGGGCTGGGTCATGGCTTGCCAGAAGGCTCCGTCAGGTGGGAATATGTCGCGAATTCTCAAACGCTAACGGTCTTATGGCTGATAAACAATACCTCAGTGCACAAAGTCTGCTCGAAGATGCTTTTCATCTTGGCGCGCAGATCCTGAATTCGGACTTTCGTCCGACCTTTATTATTGCTGTGTGGCGCGGTGGCGTACCCATGGGCATAGCGGTGCAGGAGTTCCTCGACTACCACGGAGTGCACACCGACAACATTGCTATCCGTACGTCGTCGTACCACGGCATTGACCAGCAAAGCCGCGAAGTCCGTGTGCATGGCCTGAATTATCTGGTCAAGCATGTGACCCATCAAGACTCACTGCTGATTGTTGATGATGTGTTTGATACCGGTCGCTCGGTTGAGGCCATCATCCAGGAACTGAAGAACAAGGCGCGGCTGAATACGCCCCATGATATTCGCGTGGCGGTGCCGTATTACAAGCCTAGCCGCAACGAGGTGGAGTGGGAGCCGCATTTTTACCTGCACAGCACAGATGCCTGGCTAAAGTATCCGCATTCACTCGAAGGCTTAACGGCTGATGAGATCGCGGCCAACCGCCCAGCGCTATATGAAATTCTAAAACCGCATCTGAAGTGAGCAGCTAGCTCGAAGGCTATTTTTCCGGGTTGCTGATGTAATCGTCCTGGCCATGAATAAAGGCGCTGTACTCAGCCGAGTTGTAGATGGTCAGGCAGGCAATCATGGGGTTTTTACGTCCTTGTGATTGAGTCTGGGCATCGGTATTTGGGTAAGCCTCGACGATGAAGTCCTCAGTGGCTTGATAGGGGTCGTGGGTCGCGTCCAGGGTATCTTCGTCTTGTTGTATAAAGTGCGCCCCCCTGCCCATGTAGTGATAGGCACCGCTCGCAGCGGCCAAGTCGTCATCGAGCTGCTTGCTATCCTGGTATGCAGCGTCCAGACAGTGCACAAAACCATAGTTTTTAAGAGACGTTCTGGCTTGCTCTATGGTGGCTGCAAAAACTGAGGGTTGGGTCGCGATCAGAGCGACAAATATAAATCCGCTGATAGTGAACTTTTTCACTACTTTAGCTCCCAGTACAAAATGTGTTTAGGCGAGACTGCAGGGCTGTCGAAGGCATGGCTCTGAGGATTCTGGTAATCACTGTCATCGCCGGTAGCAACGCCATCCCAGAGCGTGACATGGCCCGACGCATCACTCCAGCCTTGAACCTCAATGACAATCAAACCCTTCAGGCCGTTTAGTTGATCGTGCTCTGATGGAGCAAGAGTCTTGTCGGGCGCTCCCCAATTATGGCGGACGAAATTGATTACATCGTTGACCCGCAGAATATAAGGCAGGCCATCTGCACCTTTGGCGCGATATATATTGGTGCCCTGGATGATGGTGCCTTTGGGTATGACGTACCCGCCGTAGTTAAAGCCGCGACTCATGCGCAGAGCGCAGGCGTTGGTGTAGTCCGCGGGCCTTGCTTGTCTTAGCTCGGCTACGTTTCCGCCAACCAAATCGTAAACTTGCTGATAATCCTTCATGCCTACTTCGTAGTAAGCGCGCCACAGTGCTTCGAATTCAGGACGGTTGATCTGTATTTCGGTGCTGGCGCCGCCAGCTGAGGCGGTGAGAGTAGTCATTCAAATACGTCCTTGTAGGTGCACATCATGCGATTTCAAGGCGTTTTGAATGCAGACCTTGCCATTGGCATCAACGACGCCTTGTAGCCTTTGCGAGCTGGCACCTTCCAGGGTTATTTCCAATGTTTCGCCTGGTTGGTAGCCCACTGTCTCGGCATGTAGGTTCATATCAGTATAAAAGCGGGACGCGTTTTGCAGCGGCGTCTGCTTATCGCCGTGACTCCAGTAAATCCGGGTAACCGATTTTTTGGAAGCGCCTGGTGAGCGTAAAGCGGTTTGAGAGCTTTGCTGTGCAGACCCCTGGCTACCTATGCTGATGGTGCCCTCGGCGATCAATACGTTTGAATGTGGCGGGCAGCCGCAAGCAATATAGTCGCCCGCTCTTGCCGCCAGGCCAGCCGGCAGCATAACGCTACGCGGACCTACGGGTATGATTTCACCAATGCCTTTTTTGCAAGCGGGGCAGGTCGCCTTATGGCCTATGGAGCTGGCGACCAGGCCATCGAATTGAAGTCCTGTGTTGCCTTCGACAACAACACCGCCAGTTGAGGTTTTTGAGCCAATACCGATTCTTAACATGCAGATGCCAACTGATTGCAGTGACTGTGGATACGTGGTGAGAGTTGATTTCGGTTTATACGCGCATTGTCTTATAGCGAAAAGGACGGGACTAAAAATCTGTAGAGGGTGTCACGGTCAGTTTAATATTAAGGCTGTTTGCTCGCGCACGGCGAAGCCAGGCCAATAAACCAAAAGCTACACCGGAGTGCACTCAAAACGTGGTTTTTTGGCATGTTGAATTGTTTTTTGGGGGGGGGCACCAGCGCTGAAGTGGTGCTGATGCAGTGGGTACCCATCGCCGGTGTGCCTGCTGCTGGGATGGCAGTGGCACACCGACTGGGGCGCCGCTCAGACCTTGAACTGACGCACCAAAGTACCGAGTCGGTCACCCAGGTCAGACAGGCTACGTGCCGTATTTGCGCCCTGACGAGTCTCTTCGGCGACGCTCTCTACCGCCATCGCGATCTGATGCACGCTACGATTAATCTCTTCTGCTACTGCCGTTTGTTCCTCTGCGGCACTGGCAATCTGCGCGTTCATCGAATTAATGGTGCCGATCAGACCGGCAATGGCATCAAGCGAGGTACCTGCCTTGTTTGCATGCTCGCTGGTCAGTTCGCCGCTGTCACTCGACTGGCGCATGGACTTGATCGCGCTTTCTGTACCTTGCAGGAGGCGGTCTGTCATGCTCTGGATCTCTTCGGTACTGGTCTGGGTGCGGCTGGCCAGCGCGCGCACCTCGTCCGCTACCACGGCAAAGCCGCGACCTGCTTCACCGGCACGAGCAGCCTCAATGGCTGCGTTGAGCGCCAACAGGTTGGTCTGGTCTGCAATGGAGCGAATGACCCCCAATACGCTGACGATTGACTGAACATCTTCATTCAGTTTGTCGAGTGAATTGCCGCTTTCACGGATTTCCATAACCAGCGAGTGAATCTGAGTGATGCTGCCATCGACCACGCGCTTGGCATCCTGACCCTCGCGATCGGTCTGCTGGGCTGCCTCTGATGCTCCCTGGGCGCTATGCGCAACTTCATGCGCTGCTGAGGACATCTCATTGATCGCCGCCGCCACCTGATCGGTCTCCTGGCGTTGCTGCGACATGGCCTTCTCGGAGCGCTGTGCCTGCTCTGTAACTTCTGCAACCAGTTGGGTGAGTTGGCCGGTCATTTCTACCGTTTGGCTCACCAGCCCGTGTACTTTTTCGACGAAACGGTTGAACGCGGTTGCCAGGTCGCCAAGCTCATCATTACTGGTGACCGGCAGGCGATGCGTCAGGTCGCCATCTCCTTGTGCGATATCGTCAAGATTTTGCTTGATACGGATTAGCGGGCGCAGCAGGGTGTTCGCCATGGTTACACCGACAACACCAAAGATGACCAGCAGCACGGTAGCAACCAACAGGATACTGGTGATGATGTTCTCGATGCGCTGGTCTATAGCTTCCTGCACTTCTGCTACCTGGGTCTCGATCCCGTTCAGGTTGACGGCCGTGCCGACCGCCATGTCCCACTTGGGCAGGTAAAAGCTGTAGGCCAGCTTGGGTACGGTAACGGCCTCGTTGCCAGGTAAGGGTGAGGAGTAGTTAACGTAATAGGTGTTGTCTTTTGCGACCCTGACCAGCTCTCGGTTGGTGTATACGCCATTGGGGTCCTGGCGGTCATTTAAACTAACGCCTACGTCCTTTGAACTGGTGCCGCGAAAGAGTCGTACCACGTTGGAGTCGTGACCAAAAAAGTAGCCGTCTTCGCCGTATGTAATCTTGGACAGGATGTCGATGGCTTGTGCTCGCTTCTGCATGTCACCTTGAGCTGATTCCTCGTAAAGCGTCTGAACCGAGCCTATGGCTATCTGGGAGTAGTTTTCCAGCAAGGTACGGCTCTCTTGCATCAGGCGCTCACGTGTCTCTGCTACCTCTTTTTCCGCCAGATTCTGCAGGATCTTGACTGCAGCTCCACTGATGACCAATGCAAACAAAACGATGGGAATAAGGGCCAGCAGCACCACTTTGGTTTTTAACGTCAGACGCATTAGTTTCTCCAAGACAGGTCGGCCGCGCTGAGGTAAAGCACGCGCGTCTGATGTCAGTATCGACCAGAAAATCCAAAAACTGTAGTACTGCTGCGACATTTCAAAGCCAAACAGAGCTGGTAAGGGGGTTGCAGGTTTTCAGGTGCGCAGGTTAGCGCCGCCGACTGAGTATCTGCGTTGCCGGGCATCCTGCTCAGCGAGTAGTCGACATCTCTTTGGTGTTTCTTTCACACCAGCAAAGTGGTCATATGTGCCGCATTTCTGTACCAAAGTTGGACAAAATATTTTTATTGTACAACTAGTGTGGTTTTGAGAGGATGCGCTAGTGGCATTCTGCCAACGCTAAAGTAGAGTTTTTACTATGTTCAATGCAAAGCTAAAGAGGATGTACAGCTCTCAAGGACGAGAGTTGGCTGAAAAAAAGGGCCAGCTGGAAGCCTTGAAAGCGCATATGGCTTTCATTGAATTTAATCCGCAGGGTGTCATTACCGATGCCAGTCCGCTATTTCTGAATCTAATGGGTTATTCGCTGGATCACATAGTCGGTCAGCATCATCGCTTATTTTGTTCGGCAGATGATGTGGCCTCGCCAGCGTACCAAGGGTTCTGGTCAGAGCTGGCAAGAGGTAAGGCCGTTTCAGGCACATTCAGACGCCTCAAAAAGAGTGGTGAGGCAGTGTGGCTGGAAGCGAGCTACATCCCGGTACTGGATGAACAAGGGCGTTGCCTCAAGGTGATGAAGGTCGCCGCCGACGTGACTGCAGAAAAAAAAGAATCGCTGAGTAAAGAAGCACTCGCTGCAGCGTTAGACAAGTCGATGGCGGTTATCGAGTTTAGCCCCAGCGGTGAAATAATTACGGCTAACCGCAATTTTCTGCAGGTGATTGGCTATTCGCTCGAACAATTGCGTGGGAAGCATCACAGAACGCTTTGTACTGACGCCTTTTATCAGCAGAATCCGCATTTCTGGTCGGCGTTGGCCAAGGGCGAGTTCAAGTCCGGGCAATTTCAGCGCTTGAATAGCCGCGGCCAAGTAGTCTGGCTTGAGGCAACCTACAATCCGGTATTTGATGACACTGGCGAGGTATTCAAGGTGGTCAAGTTTGCCAGCGACATCACCGAGCGTATTGAACAGGCGGCGGCGGTGCGTCAGGCCGCCGAGGTTGCCAGCAGTACATCGGAGGAGACCGCAGCGATTGCGCAGCAGGGCATGAAGTCGTTGCAGACGGCGGTCGATACATCTGCGCGTATTGCCGCTCAGGTGTCCGAAGCGACGAGCCTTATCAAGCAGCTAAACGCGCAGTCGAGGAATATTGAAGAGATTGTGGCGACTATCTCGGGTATTGCAGATCAAACCAATCTACTCGCTCTTAATGCGGCTATCGAAGCTGCCCGCGCCGGTGAGCAGGGTCGTGGCTTTGCGGTGGTAGCTGACGAAGTGCGGCAGTTAGCTGCGCGTACCAGCAAATCAACGGCGGAAATTGCCGGAGTAGTGCAAAAGAACCGCGAGCTTACCAGCAAGGTAACGGAGACGGTGCATTCGGTTAGCATTACCGCAGAAGAGGGGAGTCAGCGCACGCACCAGGTTTCGTCGATCATGGAGGAGATATACCAGGGCGCAGAGAACGTTTGTCGCACAACTTCAGGTCTGGTTAGCGTCAAATAATCGAGGGAGATGACGCAGGCCTGAGTTTGTACGGTTAACGTGTATTTAAACTCAGGTCTGCGTTTTACGGCGGTTTTTGGTGCTCACAATCAGGATGCGGTCAGGGATCAGTTACCTTCGCGGCGCAGGGCCTGTGGTGAGAAATCCCGTGGATTGATGACGGCATCAAAGTTGTACATGGGCTCGTTGTTATCGAGGCCGTCTACAAAGTAGTTGCCGTCTTTGAGGTGGTAAAGCGTTTCCAGGGTGCTGCTAACCATCGGCACTTCGTAGTAGTTGATCGGATGAGCTTCCTGCAGGCCAATCAACTCACCATCGGCATCTCGCAGATCAACCGCAAGAATTTGCCAGCTATCTTCATCTATGTAAAAGCGCCGAGCAGCATAGGGGTGGCGATACCCGGTGCGCAGAGTAGCGTCGACGACCCATACTCGGTGCAGTTCATAGCGCAATAGCTCTGGGTTTAACGTGTCGGGCTGCACGATTTGATCGTACGGGATGCCTTTCTGGTGAACAGCGTAGCTGTTGTAGGGCACCAGCATTTCCTGCTTGCCTACCATGCTCCAATCATAACGATCAGGTGCGCCGTTATAGGTGTCCAGCACGTCGGCCGTTGCCAGATCACTGGTATCTGGCTGCACGGAATCATAGGCTAGTGTGGGAAGACGACGAACGCGGCGGTTATCCGGGCTATAGCGCCACGCTTTGCGAGTGGTCAATACCTGATCCAGTGGATCCTGAACAACCAGTGCGGTATTGGCCAATTTCGCAGGTGCGGTGACAACGTACTTGTACAGCAGCAATGTGTTGTCCAGCTCGGCAGTGGTCATGCCTTCGCGGTTATAAACGTAATAGATCTGGCGATCACGTTTGATCAGGTTGCTCTTGCCATTGATGACCACAGCCTGATTGTTGATGAAATGGTTTTGATCACCTTTGTAATGCAGGATGTGGTTCCAGATGGCCTCGATGCCGTCTTGTGGGATCGGGAAAGGAATGCCCGCAGCAGCGCCACGAATACCGTTACCGTTGGCAATCAGTTCTGCGCGGGTAGCGTTGGCTATGGTGGCATCGTAAATACGTTGTGGGGCGGAAGCGCTGCGTCGGCTGGGGAAGATGCGCATGGCGTAGTCAGGATGACGCTGCATCAGATCGACCAGACCAGCTGGTAGTTGAGCTTGATACTGCTCCACATTCTGCGCGCTGACCCGGTATAGCTCAGCGTCCGCTGCATAAGGATCTGGATGATGCATGCCGGGACTGTAGCTAGCGGGCGCAGTTACGCCACCGTTCCATGATGGAATAGTGCCCGCGCTATTGGCAGCCTGCTCAGCACCTAGAGGGGTCAAGTCTCGACCGAGGCGGTCGGCTTGCTGCTGATCAACTTTCGCGAATGACTGACCAGCGGCAACAGTCAGCAATACAGCTGCGAACGTCCTGTACATGATTTAGCTCCTTGCAACACGCCGGAAGACTGCGCGGCGGTAGTATGGAATTGATAGGGAGTGTCGGTAACTTATATTTCTTCGCGCGCGCGCGTGGCGTGATTGTAGCGCCAAACTGATCTTGCTGGCACCCAAGGTACAAAATGAAACAAAGCCTGATATCTCTCTGATCAAGCTTATGCGCTCTAATGTTGTGGCCAGTTTTGGCCAGATAACTTTGCATTCCGCAGCGATTGAGTAGGCCGGTGAGATGATCCTGCGAAAAGCAGGAACAGGGTATACCTGTCAGGTTGCGCTGGTCAGTCACACATTGTTGTATTTATGCAGCATTTGAATTCTGTTAAGGCTGCAGCTCTCCAATGGACCTCTGCACTCTTTTCTAGCCGGCCCACGACCGGAGCGAGAGCTTTGTCCCCGGGTTGATCAGGACTCGTCAAACCAGTTACCAAGATGGACCTTGTTTTTGCCGCCCGGCACCTTGGGTTTCTTTGGCTTCTTGGGTTTCTTGACCAGTTGGCCGCCAAGCCGGGTTTCAGGTACGCGATGCTCGGGTTTAAAGTCGCTGTGCTCACGCCGCTGTAACAGCTGTTGGATGAGGGTTTCAATTGCAGCCAGTTGCCTTATTTCGTCGGCACTAACCAGCGAGATGGCCTCACCGCTGGCACCTGCGCGGCCGCTGCGCCCAATACGATGGACGTAGTCTTCCGCGTTGATGGGCAGATCAAAATTGATCACCAGCGGTAGCTGGGCGATATCCAGCCCTCGCGCAGCGACGTCGGTCGCGATCAGCATGCTGACTTCATTATCTTTAAAGCGCGTGAGCGCTCTCAGCCTGGCTGGTTGCGGACGATCGCCGTGGATACAGTCCGCCTGCACACCTTGGGTTTGCAGTGCTTCGAGCAGCTGATCGACAGCCTTGCGTGTTTTAGCAAATACCAGCGTTTGCGGCCACTGCCGCTCGCTGAGCAGTTGCATAAACAGCTCGGTTTTGCGCTTCTTGTCGACCGGTATGATCCACTGCTCGACGCTATCGATTGCACTGTTGCGTGGGCTGATATCGATCGTCAGCGGATCGCGCAGCAAACCGTCGGCCATCTGCCTGATCAGGGCGGAGAAAGTAGCGGAAAACAGCAGGGTCTGCCGTTTGCGCGGCAGGGCAGAGAACAGTTGATCCAGCTCGTCGGCAAAGCCGAGATCAAGCATGCGATCGGCCTCATCCAGCACCAGAACCTGCAGCTGATTAAATTTGATCGCATTTTGCCGATAGAGATCGAGTAGACGTCCGGGCGTGGCAACCAGCACATCGACGCCTTTACGCAAAGCCATCATCTGTGGGTTGATTGAAACACCGCCATAAACGGCATAGCTGCGCAGCGGCAATTGCTCGCTGTAACGCTGCAGGCTTTGCAGTACCTGCTCAGCCAGTTCGCGGGTGGGTGTCAGTACCAGTGCGCGCACTGAATTGCTGGCGACTACAGATCCTTGCTGGGTCAGTGTTTGCAGTAACGGCAGGGCGAAGGCTGCGGTCTTGCCGGTGCCGGTCTGCGCACTGGCCAGCAGGTCGCGGCCCTTGAGGATGGCGGGGATTGCCTGCTCCTGAATGGCGGTTGGCGTGCTATAGCCGAGCTCTTCAAGAGTACGCTGCAGCGGGTCGATCAAACCGAGGGGGGCGAAAGTCATGATGTGGTCACAAAGTTGAACAGAACGTCAGTTTACCCGTTGCGGCGCTGCGTTGCCTGCTTGGGGTTTTAACTCGGTCCTATTCGTGTTCTGCTAGCGTCGCTAGTGTATGTGCAGATGCGATCTGCTCTACCCAACATAATCACCCTGACGGACGACCTATCATGAATACACAGCCTATTCGGACCACCTGGCAATTGGCGATTCTGGTGTTGCTCAGCAGCCTGTTAGCAGGCTGCGGAATCAACAATATTCCGACCTATGACGAACAGGTGAAATCTGCCTGGTCACAGGTTGAAAACCAGTACCAGCGCCGCGCTGATCTGATTCCTAATCTAGTCGAGACCGTGAAGGGCTTTGCCCGTCAGGAGCAGGAAACCCTGACCGCCGTAGTGGAAGCACGGTCCAAGGCGACATCGATACAGATCAGCGCAGAGGATCTTAATGATCCGGCCAAAATGCGTCAGTTCGAACAGGCGCAGAGCCAGTTGACGGGGGCACTAAGTCGCCTGATGGCAGTGTCCGAGCGCTACCCGGACCTCAAGTCAAACCAGAACTTCCTGGCGTTGCAGTCTCAGCTGGAGGGCACAGAGAACCGTATTGCCGTGGCTCGTCGTGATTTCATTGCCTCTGTGCAGCAATACAACACTGAGATTCGCACTTTCCCCGGCCGTATCTGGCATAGCCTGATGTACAGCGATATGCCTATCCGCGAGAACTTTGAAGCGACCACTGAAAATGCCGAGCAGGCTCCCGCGGTGAGTTTCGAATGAGGTTGATGATCTCCCTGTTGTGCGCGCTGACCTTCTGTTTCAGCGCTGCAGCGACGGCGCAGGAGTCGGCTCTGCCCGAGTTGACCGGGCGCGTGGTCGATAACGCTGGCCTGCTGGAGCAGGGCGCAGAGCAACAACTGACGCAGATGCTGACGGCGCATGAACAGGCAACCAGCGAGCAGGTAGTCGTAGTGACTGTGCCGAGCTTGCAAGGCCAGAGCATTGAGCAGTTCGGTGTGGCGCTGGGCCGTGCCTGGGGAATTGGTCAGCAAGACAAGGACAACGGTGCCTTGCTGATCGTGGCCCGCGACGATCGCAAAATTCGCATCGAAGTGGGTTACGGGTTGGAAGGTCGCCTGACCGATGCGCAGTCTTCGGTCATCATCAATGGCATCATTACGCCCGCTTTCCGTGAAGGACGTTTCGAGCAGGGCATTGTCGACGGTACCGGCGCGATTATTCAGGTGCTGGGCGGTAATCCTCTGGCGGTCGCTGAACGTGCCGAGAGCGATAAAAAGGGCAAGAAGCCGGCGGGAGCCTTGCTGTTGGTCCTTATCATTATTGGCGTCTCTATGTTGGGCGGTGGTGGTCGTGGCGGTTCCGGTCGCGCGCTGCTGGCTGGCGCCCTGTTGGGCGGGCTAAGTGGTGGCTCGCGCGGCGGCGGTGGCGGTTTTGGTGGTGGCGGATTCGGCGGTGGCGGCGGCGGCTTTGGCGGCGGCGGAGCATCGGGCGGATGGTGATTTCAATAAAGGATGCACAATGACGCTTCTATCAAGCAGTGAGCAGCAACAAGTAGCGGATGCGATTGACCGCATTGAGCAGCATACCGACGCCGAAGTGGTGACCGTGTTGGCTCGCCAGGCCGACGACTATCGCTACATACCCTTGCTATGGGCCAGTGTGCTGGCTCTGGTGCTACCGGGGGCAGTGGTCTATTTTAGCGGCTGGCTGGATGTCAGCGAGTTACTGCTGGCCCAGTGGTGTGCGTTTGCAGTGTTAGCGCTGTTGTTTCGGTTGCCGATCATTACCAGCAAGCTGGTACCGCGTGCGGTGAGACATTGGCGCGCCTCCAACCTGGCACGGCGGCAGTTCATTGAACTCAACCTGCACCACACTGAGGGCGAGACCGGCATGCTGATCTTCGTCTCAGAGGCCGAGCGCTACGTCGAGATCATGGTCGACCGCGGCATATCCAGCCGCATCGACAACAAGACCTGGGAGTCGATAGTGGCGACCTTTACCGCGCAGGTTGGCAAGGGTGAGGTGTTGCAGGGCTTTCTTGACTGTATCGAGACCTGCGGCACGCAGCTGGCAAAAGAGCTACCCGCTACCCATGAGCGTAACGAACTACCTAACCGCTTGGTCGTGCTCGACTAAACGGTTGGCGTGCAATAAAAAACCGCTTGGCAGCAACTGCTCAAGCGGTTTTTTTATATCTCACTGCCAGCCTTCAGCAGGCTGGCGTCATCGCGTTAACCTAACGTTTTTGCATGCCAAGGCTGCGGCTGGTCTTGAACTGATTGATCAGCTGATTTAGTTGCGCAGCTGCCTCAGTCAGCTCCTTGGTGTTGCTGGCGGTATCCTGAAGCTCGCGCATGACCCGACCGCCCAGCGTGCTGAGCTGGCTAAGACTGGACGATATTTCGGTACTGGTGCGTGACTGTTGTTCTGCGGCCGCTGCAACCTGACTGGTCATGTCTGTGATGGTGTCGACCGAACTGGCAATGGATTGCAGCGCGGCGCGGGACCCCTCTACCTGTTGCTGCATGGCCGCTGACTGCTGATGGCTGCCTTCCATCGAACTGACTGCCTTCGCGGTGCCGGCCTGCAATGAGTCGATAATGGTGCGTATTTCATCGGTCGATTTCTGGGTGCGGCTCGCCAGCGTGCGCACCTCATCGGCTACCACTGCAAAGCCGCGCCCCTGTTCGCCAGCGCGGGCCGCTTCTATCGCGGCGTTCAGGGCCAGCAGATTGGTTTGTTCCGCGACGGCGCGAATCACGCCGAGCACGGTATCAATGGTATGGGATTGTTCGCTCAATTCAGCTACTGCTTCGCCTGCCTGAGCTATGTTGCGAGCTAATGCTTCCATGGAGCGTGAGGTCTCATCAGCGGTTTGCTGGCTGTTGAGAGCTTGCTGGTTAGCATCGCGGGCCGCATTTGCAGAGTCGGACATGCGTTGCGCTACCTCGTCCGAGGTGGCGCTCATTTCCTCTACCGCCGAAGCAATGGTATCAAGCTCGCTGTTTTGCTGGTTATAGGACGCTTCAGCCTTGTTCATGGCCGAACCGACTTCAGTGGCAATAAGCCTATTGCGCTCGACCACGTCGCGTATATTGTCGATGACGTGCGCGACCTTATCGGTGAAGGCATTAAAGCCGCGGGCCAAACCGCTGATTTCATCGTTACCATGGGCATCCAGATGGCGCGAGAGGTCACCATCGCCGGTAGCGATGTCGTTCATCGCTTTGACTGCATGAGCGATAGGGCGGCTGATACTCAGTGCGATCATCAAATTGACCCCAACCAGCAACAAGATGCCTAATGCGGCCATCGTCAGCTTGGGAATCATATGGGTCCAGAACGCCTGGTTAACGTCATCCAGATAGATGCCCGAGCCAAGAATCCAGCCCCATGGCTTGAAGCCTGAAACGTAAGACACTTTGGCAACCGGGTCGGTTACGCCGGGTTTGGGCCACATATAGTTGACCACACCAGCGGACTGCGCCTTGACCAGGGCCACCATGTCACGGAACAGATATTTGCCGGTCGGATCTTTAACGTCAGCCACGCTGTTACCCACTAACTGGGTAGCAAACGGATGCATGACCATGATCAGGTTATTGGAATGTATCCAGAAGTAGTCTTTGTCGCCGTAGCGCAGCGTTTGCAGGGTGCTGGCAGCGGCGGCTTGCGCTTGCTCTTCAGTCAGCTCCCCGTTTTGCTGCAAGGCATAAAAGTGCTCTATGACGCCCATGCCCGACTCAACCAAATGCTGAGTTTTGAGCGAACGGCCATCGAGTAGGCTTTGGTGATAATCCACAGCAAAGGCGGTTACCAGGCCCAGCACTATGATGAGTACCAGAGCGGTAACAGCAATCAGGCGCTGAAAGATAGAGAAACGACGCAGCACATTCATTGCAGATCCTCTAGGCGGGCTCTAACACGCGCGATAGCCAGCGAGACAGTAGCGCAGAGCCATTATGATGTCCTTTGATCAGCCTAGCAGGTCTTTTGCTAAATCTCCTTGATATTTAATGTTCTACGTATGCTATTGGTGGCGCAGCTTGAACTATTCCAGCGCTCAGCAAAGTATGATGGGGTCAGGCGGTAGGCAATTTTTTGCCGGGGGTAGGGCATAGACACCAGGAGTGGTGCCTATGCATATCAGCAGGTTAAAAAGGTTATTGAATGTAGTCTCTGAACTGTACCGAATTTGAGCGTATCTCGTCTGATGGCCAGTTAGGTACGTTTATTACCTGTACCGCACCATTGCTGCCGCGTGGCTTGAGCTGGATGTTGATGGGTTGATTGGCACCCGGAGAGGCCGGGATGAACAGATCCAGTCCAGAGATAAACGGCAGAGCACTAAAGAACGGATCCGGTCCAGGAAGGGTGCTGTTACCGTCGCTATTGCGGTCATGCAGGAAGATACTACTGGTGCGTTTGAGTAGCGGGGCGGTGGCACTGGTGACGATCTGTGTGTCATTCACCGTGAGACTGTCGTTCAGCTCACCCTGATCGCCCCATAGCTCGCGGTCGCGGGCGATCATCAGGTTGGTGTGGTTGGCACTGCGGTGTAAATAGGCACCGACGCCAGCGCCAGGCAGGGAGGTATTCAAGCGAACAAACAGGCTGTCCTGCAGATAACCTTCACGGTAGAAATAATGGTCGGCACCGACGGCTTCCCGGTCCAGGCCAAACTCGTAGGTTGCGCCCTTGGTAATCGAGAATGGCCCCCAGTTGCCATCACTGCTGATTGGCATGCTGTGGTCAGGGGTGTCTTTTAAACGAATGCCGGTTGCCGGATCAACCTCAAAGATCTGCAGCTCGGTACCCTCTGCGCCGGTATTCTGCGGAAACAGACTGGCGCGGCCCGCGATCCAGACGTTATCGCCTTCGGCGTCACTAATCTGCGTAGTGCCTGGCTGGCTGCCATTGAAGTGGTTATAGATGCGCGCAAAAGAGTCAGCGGATGTGGCTACTTCGATGTGGCCGATAGGCATCTCGGGGGAGGGGTAAACGTTCTCGGCGCCGCTCACTTCGCGTTCAACATACTGACCCCAGAGCGCCAACGTGGGTACGTTGCCTGGCGGTGCGTCCAGCGCTGCGCCATCGATGCTGGTGTAATGCGCAACCTTTGCTGCATTGTCGCTCTCGCCCAGGTACATCAGGCTTACACCGGTGCCCATCGAGTGTCCCATCAGGTCCACTTTATCCGCACCGGAGATCTGCCGCAGGCGCTCGACAATCAGGTTGATCTCCTCGTTACGCTTCGCTGCCTGGATAGGGTCCAACGCATTTTGCCCGGTACTGCTGCTGGTATCGTATTCATACACCGCCAGATAACTGCGCGGGTAACCATTGGCCCGAAAGCGCATGGCTTGAGACTCAAACTGCGAGGCTGAGCCAGCCCCGCCGTGAATGAAAAGCACCGGCCGCAGGGAGAAGTCGATGTTCTTGCCATTCGCCTTATCGACTGAATCAAGCAGGTGGTTAAAGGCGTCGAGTTTAGCCGTCAAGCCACGACTGGCGGTATTGGGATTTTCGGCAAATACATTTTCGGCGCTGAGTGCCGCCAGCAGATCGTTCATGGCGGGTTCAAAGCCGCTTGAGTCGGCAAAATCCAGGGTGACGCCAGGGTTGGCTTGGAGATAGTCACTGATAGCGTTTTTGATGTCAGCGGTGATTTCAATGCCGTTGCCCAGGTTACCGTCTGCATCCAGTGATTGCAGAAAGCGGGAGAGGTTCAGTACCGCGGGGTCGCTGAAGGCAGTAGCGCCATCGACGATGTCCATAGGGGTTAGTTGGCTTGCGCCTGCGGCGGACCCCAGATCGATACCCGCCAGGGAGAAGCGCACGGTCTCGTTGCCTTGATATTGGAAAGTGCCTGCACTGTCGGTCTCACCGCTGCGGCTGTCGGTGGCGTACTGCAACCCCGCCACCGGAGCATCGATGAATACACCGCTGGAAGCGGACTCAGAATCATCGCCGCCACCACCACCGCCCGACAAGCAACCACTGAGCATGACGGATGATAAGCCGAGTAGGGGTAATGCGGTGCGACGTAAGACGCGGGTGACGCCGTGATGACGAGTCATGGGGATCTCTCTTTTTAGAATTGTTCTTTGTCTGTTTTGTCGGCAACGCCGCGCAGGCGGATACCGAGGGCCGTTGCGAAGGACCGCGGTATTGCCAGCGGATGTGCCTTAGCCAAGCAAGAGTTAACAGTGCACAAGTGTATACTGTCAAGCAAAAGAGAATGAACGTTCATGCATAAATGTCTCTGCATGATTCTATTGAAGAAGGGGGAGCCTTGGCTTGGTGGCGCGCAAGCCAGTTCAGCGGTTAGTGTCGCTGAACCAGAACTCAATCTCGTCGGTTGGCTGGTCAAAGGCGGCCGCATGCTCTACCCGGGCTGCAACGTGATACCACTCGCCCACACCATAGCGCCGGGTTTCGCCCGCGACAGTCAGAATCAGTTCGCCGCGGATAATCACGCCGTAGTTGTCTGTTTCGTGCGTGTGCGGCGGTATGCGGGTACCTGGCGGGTAGGAGGCAAATAGCACATCTGCACCGTCGGCGGCGAGCTTGTAGGCATCGAAGCGGCCGTCGTAAATCGGTAGGGTTCGAATCTTGTCTGGGTAATCGCCGGCCATTGCTCTATTTACTCCGTATTGGGTCTGCTCTGATTAGCGACCAGCCCTCAATGTAGTCGGGCATGGGGTCAGCGGCTATTTACAGCTACGAAGTAATCGACAGTTACAGTTGTGGTAAAGCTGGTGCAAGTGGTTAGCTTTCGCGCGTGCTAATCTTGCTGTCAGACTATTTTACCCTTGATTCAACTGGAGATTCGGATGCCGATGATTGTTCCACGCTGGCTGGTGTTGGTACTTGCTGCTACGCCGCTACTGATGGCCTGCGGAGAGTCTGAGTCGCCGCAACCTGAAACGCTGAAACCGCAAGCGCAGAGTAACCTGGCGTCGCAGCAGGAGCAGTCGCTATTGGCCGCGCAACCTGCAACTGATCTGTTGCAAGTATTCAAAAGTCCGAGTTGTGGCTGCTGCGAAGGCTGGATCGAGCATGCTGATAGCGCTGGCTTTACCACGCAGGCGCAGCACCCTGATGATTTGGCCGGCCTGAAGTCTGATTACGGTATAGCGCCGCAGTATCGTTCATGCCACACCTCGATATCAGATGAGGGCTATCTATTTGAAGGTCATGTGCCGGCGCGCTACGTAAAGGCCTTTTTAGCCGAGCCACCCGTTGACGCCATCGGCTTGGCGGTACCGGGTATGCCGGTAGGTAGTCCGGGTATGGAGATGGGCACTGATTTTATGCCGTATCAGGTGCTGTTGTTGAAGCGCGATGGTGGTGCAGAGATTTACGCGCAGGTCGATAGCCCGGCAGATCAGTGATTGCGTGGGATTTCCGCTAAACTTGAACGCGCTGCCTGCAGGTTGTAGAGAAGCCAGCGCCGATAGTTTTTAGCTAACGGACCTTATAGCGTTAATCGATTTCAGTAATTTATGACGATGATTGATTATGCTCCCGGTATACAAGACAACCAAAGGGAGCAATATCATGGCCGTACTCATGCGCATTCTCAAACGCACCGATTCAACTGCTGCAGTGGCTGAAACCATTGCCCATCCCAATTTCTGGATGTATCAATAGGCAGCGGCTCGGGGCCGGTCTGAGCGGGCGCGAATAGTCTGCGCAGAGGCTCAGGCCTCTGCGGGCTCTTCAGTCAAACTGGTGAGTGCATCAGGGCTGTTTTTGAAGGCTTTAGCAAATATCTCACGATGCCGCGCCATGTAGATACTGACTTCTTCCGCCAGCTTCTCACTCAGATCCGGTACCGCCTGTTGCAATACCTCGCCCAGGGTTTCTGCCAGTTCCAGCATCTTGTCGTGACGGTCTGCTTCGGCTTTATCCATGAACAACTGCTCCGGGTCTCTGCTGCTGCGATACACAATTTCAACGGCCATACACACCTCAGGCTTGAATGCGGTTTTCAAATACGTGCTGTGCTGCTGATGAGATCAGCGCTTCACGAGTGTCGCCATTGTACTGGATGGAAATACAGTATCAAGTTATTTGCTCTGCGAGTTTGTCTGCCTCGGCAACATTACCCGTGGCACCAAATCGCTCTAGTTGCATTTCCTGCAAACGGCTACGGGCTCGCTCGAACGCGAAAGACAGATAACCTTGGGTATATAAGTCTTCCAGCGGCACTGCTGCCTCGATATACAGCGGAATACGGCGGTCGTAGCATTCGTCAACCAAGGCGATGAAACGTCGCACGCTGTCGTCATGTACGGACAGACTGGGTAGCTCGCGGTCGCCAGCCTCAACCCGCTCTGCGCCGTCTTCGGTGCCGCGAGCAATGATTCCGGCACGTTGTGGGCTGCTGAGGTTTGGCACCTCGCTTAACAGCAGGGCCGGGAAACGGTCACACAGGCTGATAAAGTCGAGCGCAGACAGTGAGCTGCTGCACAGGGCGCGAAAGGTAAACCAGGCGGCTTTATTACAGTGTTTTACACAGGGCACCTGCAGGTGCCCTAGCAGTATTGGGTCACAGCTCTGCGGTCGATCGCCACAGAGCTGTGCAAACACCTGATCCAGCGGTTTTTCAGCGCTCGTGTCACTGCTCAGCCAATAACGCTGGCAGGCGGTGCCCGGATGTAGGCGATGATCCTGCGCGCCATCGAGCCGCGCGACCCACATGTGCTTCTCAATCGCGGCGATCGCAGGGGTGAAACGCTCACGATTGAAACCGTCGGCGTAAAGCTCGGCAGGAGGCAGATTGGACGTGCAAACCACAACCACGCCCTGTTCAAACATTTCGCGCATCAAGCCGCCGAGCAATATGGCATCGCCAATATCGGTAACAAAAAACTCGTCGAAACACAGCACGCGAACGTTTTGCGCCATCTCGCGGGCGAGCGCTCGCAGGGGCTCTGCCGTCCCGGTAATCTGGAAAAGACGTTTGTGCACCCAGCCCATGAAATGATGAAAGTGCAGACGTTTGCTGGGCACAGAAAGGCTGTCGTAGAAGCGATCCATGAGCCAGGTTTTGCCACGCCCGACAGGGCCCCAAAGATAAACTCCGCGCGTTTCGCGACCGGATTCCAGAGCTTGGTAGCAGTCTTCGAGCATTTGTGCAGCTTGCATTTGCGCCGCATCTGAAGTGAACCCCAGATGTTGCACGGCGTTTTGATAGGCACTAAATGGTGAAGGTGTGTTCATAGTATTTGATACTGAGGGAAAGTAACGTCGGACGGCAAGATGCAGATTGTCACAGCAGCGCTTCGACACCAGACCGCTGATGCTCTGACAGATTTAAACGCTTGGAGGTTCCAATGGCGACAGGTTGGGCTCGTGAGGGCGCAGTACAAGAACAGATTGACGATACCGTTGACGAGGCAGTGCAGCGCGCACGCAGTCAACTGCCGCAGGGCGATAGCCTGGCGTTCTGTGAAGAATGCGATGAGCCTATTCCAGAGGCCAGGCGTCAGGCTCTGCCCGGTGTACGCCTGTGCATTACCTGTCAAAGCGCGGCTGACCAAAGTGCTGCCGGCAGCACCTTCAATCGACGCGGTAGCAAGGATAGTCAGTTGCGCTAGGCTGGTTTACTCCGTTACCCGAGTACAGTGCCTGCAGCAATATCGCGTTATCAGGTGATGTCAAAGATAGACGATTTTTCCTTCTCTGCGTTCACTCCGTCCAGCATGGCGCGCATGCGCTCTGCGGCCTGTTGCTGAAGTTCGTCGCTGCTGGCGCGCTTATTGGGATCGTTCAGCTCGTCAAGGCGTTCGGCAATCAGCTCATCGATCTTTTCTTTTTCTTCCGGGGGTAAGGCATCATATTCTTCTTCGGTTAACCCCATCTCCTGCAGCAATGTGTGCTTTATCTTCTCGGCGACCGACATCGCCATGTAGCGGCTGAACTCTTCGGCAGCAGTGCTGGTATTTTCCTCTTGCTCTTTGGCTTTAGCTTCAGCTTGAGCCTGCTTGGCTTCACTCGTCTGATTGACGGATTGCATTATTTCGCGGAATTCAGCAGCGGTACTGATGCGACTGCTCTTGCTAGGGGTGGCAAGTCCGCTAGGTTGGTTCGCTTGGCTCATACTGTCAATAATGCTCATGGTGTGCTCCTTTTACCATCGTTTGGTCAAAGCCAGGTGCTATCTCGAACAGCATATAAGCAATTATCAGGCCGCTGTTTTGGCACTGGAAAACCGCTCTGGAATAGGGGTATGGTGCTGCAAAGCCTATGTTTTCAGCGGCACTTTCTTGCCGTTGCGGCAAGATATTACCCACCAATGGAGAGTGCTATGCGTAAGCTGGGTGTAGTGCAGGAAATCTGGCGGTACCCGGTCAAGGGCATGGCTGGTGAGTCGCTGAATCGCTGTCAGCTGACTGCACAGGGGCTTTTAGGGGATCGCCTCTGGGCCGTGCGAGACACGCTGCGTGACGAGGTGCAGAGCTGCAAATTTCGTCCTCAACTGCTGCAGGTCAAGGCTAGCTGGGACACCTCGGGCGCTGAGCCAGTCAAGTTAGAGCTGCTGTTTCCGGATGGTAGTCGCCTTGCCAGCAATAGTAAGGATGTCGATGAACGCCTATCGGCGTTACTCGGGCGCACCTCGACACTGGAAGCGCTTGAGTCAGACACCAATCTGCGGCGCTACAAAGCGGATGCCGACGACAGCTGGCTGGACGAACTCAAGGCAACCTTCGAGCGTGAGCCTGGCGAGCCGCTACCGGACTTCTCCGATTTACCGCAGGACATGATCGATTTTGTCTCACTGCCCGGTAGTTACTTTTTGGTATCGCCTTTTCATCTTCTGACCACCGCGAGTCTTAATTATCTTCAGCAGCTGCATCCTGATAGCGACTGGGATGTGCAACGCTTCCGTCCCAATCTGGTGGTCGATACGCTCGACGCGGAAGCGGGACTCATCGAGCAAGCCTGGCTTGACGGTCGGTTGCAGATAGGCGAAGCCGAATTGAGGTGCACCAGTACTGCGCCACGTTGCGGCGCTATCACCCGCGCTCAGCAGCACCTGCCCGCAGATAAAAGCCTGCTACGCACGGTCGTACGTGAGGCAGATCAGAACCTGGGGATTTACGCCGATACCCTGACAGCAGGCGAGCTGCGCGTAGGCGATCCGGTTTATATGCGCGACTGAGGCCAAGAAAATTTGTTTGCTTGCTGTGCTTACAACGACGCCGGTTAATTGATCAATTAACCGGCGTCGTTGGTAATGCAGGATGTGCGATCAAACGTCAGCTTTATTCGAAGATGATGACGCCGCGCGCATTTTTACCTGCCAGCATGTCGTCAAAGGCTTGCTGCGCCTGGTCGATACTGTAGGTCTGGGTTACCAGCTCATCCAGCTTCAGACGATTGGCTTTGTATAGATTGAGGATACGCGGAAAATCGTACTGCGGACGCGCCGAGCCCAGCCAGCTGCCCTTGATGGTGCGTTCATCAGCAGGCAGGGCGAGGGTGGTGATCGACGTTTTGTCCTTGCTGTCGGCCACGCCCACAACCACTACCGTGCCGGCTCGGCCGAGTGATTTGAAAGCCTGCTCGACTACCTTACCGTTGCCCACGCATTCAAATGCATAGTCGACGCCGCCGCCGCTGAGCTTCTTGATTGCTTTGCTGACGTCTTCCACTTCAGAGATATTGACGGTGTGAGTCGCGCCGAACTCCTTGGCCATCTCCAGCTTGCTGGCGTTGGTATCAACCGCGATGACCATTTCAGCCCCAGCGGTAACACAGCCCTGGATAGCATTCAGGCCGACGCCGCCAATGCCGAACACTGCAGCACGGGAGCCTGGCTCCAGCTCAGCAGTGTTGAACACCGAGCCAACGCCGGTAATGACTGCGCAGCCGACCAGCGCTGCGCTGGACATGGGTACGTCGCCATCGATTTGGACGCAGTTGTCCACGTGCAGCGTGGCGTATTCGGCCATCACGCCGCAGGCGCCAAATACATTGAGATCTTCTCCGTCCTTGCCATGGGTACGCACGGTGCCATCGGGTAGGGTGGTCATCGACTTGCGGGCGTTCTCACAGAGCACCGGGCGACCGCGCACGCAGTTCCGGCATTTGCCGCACATGGTGATAAAGGTACTGACGACGTAATCGCCTTCTTTCAGCGTTGTCACACCCTCGCCAACTTCAACCACGATACCGGCTGCTTCATGGCCCAACACCAGCGGTGGAGCGTAAGGAATCTTGCCGGTAGCGGCGGAGTGATCACTGTGGCAGACACCACAGGCAGCGACTTTGATAGTTACCTCACCGCGTTTGGGTGGGTCCACCGTGATGGTTTCAACGTGAAGTGGTTGACCCCATTCACGACAAACAACCGCTTTTGCCTGACGACTCATTATTTTTCTCCGTTTAGGTCTTTGTGATGTGCGTATCTGGTTTACTCAAATGTACTCATGGGCGCAAGGGGAAGCTATCAAACGCTGCAAATTTGGTCGCGCGTTACTATTGTCTGCGCCTTTAACTGGTTTTAATTTCAAGTGATACGGTTTTGTTTATTGTATCACTCCGCCGATTGGCCATGCCAGATGCCAATGCGCTTAACTTTCCTTGGTACCGCGGGCTCAGAAACCACGCGGTTTAGCCGGCGCTAGCCAAACGCTTAAAAAAGGCTACTCAGGGCTGATACTCGAAGACTTCGACGCCTTCTGGTATTTGAACCCAGTCCTGCTTTTCGCTCACCCAGACATGCCTGGTCGGATTGATCATTCTTGTATCGTCCAGATTGGAGGGCTTTAGCTTGATAATCCCGGGCTGCGCTGGGCTGTAGTGATAAAGGCGGTTGCCACAGGCGGGACAGAAGGCGGCACCATTTACGTTGCCGCTGGCAGCGACGCGGCTCCAGTGAGATAGCGGGCCGTTGAAGGTGAGGTCAGCTTCATCAACGATGGCAGTGATGCTGAAGGCGCTAGTCGAGAGCTTCTGGCATTCGCGGCAGTGGCAGGCCATTACGGCCTTGGGAGCCGCATGCAATTGATAGGTGACGGCACCGCATTGGCAACTGCCGTTAACAGGGTATTGAACGACGTCAGACATGATGGACTCCTTGCTTGAAGCCGGAAATTATCGCATGCCGCACTGACTCCGGGCACCCAAAGACAGCGCGTTCAGGTGCGCTGGCGATACCGGTTCTTACGCATATCCATGGTAATCAGCGCGAGCCAATAAAAAGCGCTCACCAATACCGGCAGATAAAACCAGAGGGGGTCCTCAATCGGGAGCCAGTCCAGCGCGCTGAGCAACATCAGCAGCAGCGTCACCAGGTGCAGGCTGCCAGGCACGAACAGTGCACTATCAAGAATACGATTTTCCAACGAGCTTAACTCGTCACAATTATTGGCAATACCGCAGGCGGCGAAAAACAGCACCATGCTGCCGCCGAGCAACAGCACATTGACTAGCAAAGGAATAAGCATAAACGTCTCATGGGGCTCGGGCGGCGGGAGTCCCGTCGTCCAAGCTGGTTGTCCATATCTGGTGATTGTCTACGTCAGCCGTGTTTTAGCCCTGCGGCTTCTGGGCTACAAGAATAGGCGAAGTTATATGCTGATGCTATCGCAGACTATGCTATTGCGAATGGCTTTAATCACGCTGCTGTTCAGTCGCGCAGTGCTTGATTTACAGCCGCCTCAACGTGAATCAAAGTAGTGTCATACAACGGCACTGAGGTATGTTCGGCGCTGATCAATAAGCCTATTTCGGTGCAGCCGAGAATCACGCCCTCGGCACCTGCGGCGACCAAATTATAGATGATGCTCAGGTAGCGTTGACGGGAGTCGTCGCGAATCTCTCCGCGGCAAAGTTGCTGATAGATAATACGGTGCACATCAGCGCGCTCATCGGCGTTCGGAATCAGCACTTCAATGCCCTGGGCTTCCAGCCGTTCACGGTAGAAGGCTTGCTCCATGGTGAACGCGGTGCCCAGGAGCCCGATGCGTCTGACTTGAGCTTGCTGCAACACCGCGGCAGTGGCGTCAGCAATGTGCAGCAACGGGATAGTGACGTGTGCGCCGACATCAGCGGCCACCTTATGCATGGTGTTGGTGGCGATCAATAGAAAATCGACACCAGCCATTTCCAGCGTGCGCGCCGCCTGAATCAGTATGTCGGCGGTGGCTTGCCATTCACCTTTGTGTTGCAGTGCCTCGATCTCGGCAAAGTCAACGCTGTAGAGCAACAGCCGAGCAGAGTGCAGACCGCCCAATGCCCGATTGATGCCGCGGTTTATCTGCGCGTAATAGGTCTGGGTTGATTCCCAGCTCATGCCGCCAATGATGCCGATGGTCTTCATCTGCACTCCCGGTATACGTGTTAACGAATTCAGAGTCTAGCGCCTTGCTGGGATGACGTAGCGGTACAGCTATTGCTCTTTTTTTGTGATTGAAACAGTGCGGTTTACTGGTCTTGCTGATCGAGCTGCTGACTGATCTGGCTGTTTACTGTGGGGGCAGGCAAGCCAAGCAGGTGTTTGATTGATGATAGCGCCAGTAGCAGAAAGGCCAGCGCACACAGGCGATAGGTCATGCGCGCCCAGCGTTGTCCGGCATTGCGAAAGATGCGATCGACTATGCCAGCGCAGACAACACACCACAGCAGTGAGGAGGCCATGAAGCCGGCAAAGAAGAGGGCATAATCGGTGAGGGTCGGATCAGCGACGCCGACGGCGCCCATGGCGCTGCCGAGCGCGGCCCAATAGGCCACGTTCTGTGGGTTGGTTAGCGACAGCAAAACGCCTGCGCGCAGGGCCTTGCGGGCATCGACAGCGGCATTGTTATGGTCAACCAGAAATTCCTGGTTGGCTGCTGTCCAGGAGTCCCAGGACAGCCATAGCAGATAGGCCGTACCGGCAAGCCCGATAGGAAGCTGCAGGGCTTGCGCCTGCAGCAACAGGCCAACGCCAGCCAACCCTAGGATTGCCCAGGAGGCATCGCCCACCAGCGAACCTACCTGTACCGCCAGAGCGGAACGGAAGCCGCCATGCACGCCAACTCGAACGGTTTCGGCAAATACGGCTCCCGGCGCTGCATTGAATATCAAACCAAGTGCGGCGGCGGTAAAAAAGAGTGCAAGCATGGCGACCTTCGGTAGTCAAAAACAGCGCGCAATGATGCCATTGCTGGTTAGGTGGCCCAAGTATGTTTTTGTGAGTGTAGAGAGCTCGTCAGCGGTTTGCTGTGGTGCGGTCTTTTACAGCAGGGCTTGTATGGCCGATCAGCGGCTGGTCGCTGCCAGGCCAACACCAAAACACATAAAGGTACCGCCGCCCAAACGATTGACTAAACGGCCGCCCTTAGGCGATGCCAGCCACTGCCGGGTGGTCCTGGCCAGACCAGCGTAGATCAGATGAATAATCACCAGTACCAGGCTATAGGTCACCACCAGCAGCGCAAACTGATGAACGTGGGCAGCATCGTAATCGACAAACTGCGGCAACACCGAGAGGAAGAAAAATACCGCTTTGGGGTTGGTCAGCTGCAGGCTAAGGCCCTGAATGAACTGTCTGCTGATACTACGGCGGGTGCCTCCGCTTATTTCCACCGGGGTTGCCGGGGAACGCCAGAGCTTGATTCCGAGGTGAATCAAATAAGCAGCGCCGATAAACTTGAGCACGGTGAAGGCGAGGGCAGAGGTCGCCAGCAATATACCCAGGCCGGTAGCGGACACACCGGCAACAATGAACGCACCAATAGCGAGTCCCATAATACCGCCCACCGCGCCGGACACGCCAAAACGAATAGCGTTGGTTAGTGTCAGCAATACTCCGGGTCCGGGACTCATCACGGTTGCAATGGTAACGATCAGAAATAGCAAGTAGGCGTCCATGACGGCTCTGCATGTCACTTTGGGATACTGCTGATTCTGCTGCGTAACCTAAAAAAAGAAAATAGCACCTGGGCTGTTTTTTGCTTGAAAGTGGCACACTGCTGACGATGCCATCGCGCTTCTTTGATTGGTATCGTCAGCCACAAGTACATAACCATGCCACCTTGGTTAGCAGCGCGGCGCAATCAGCGGTTACTTGCGCGGCCCGGGGAAAAATCGGTTGGTACGCTGCTGATAGTCCTTGTACTCAGGCCGTTTTTTCACCGAGTAATACTCCGCTGGTACGGCACCTGTGTAATACACCAAGGTGGTGTACATAACCCGCGAGGCAAACAACAAACCGACGCCCAGCAGCAACCAAATCATCAGGCGCTCGCCCTCGTATAGTGCGAGCCACGATGGAATAGAGGCGACTACCAGTGCATTCCAAACCATCCATTCGGCAAAATAGTTAGGATGCCGGCTGTATTTCCAAAGGCCTGCATTGCATACCTTATTTGTTTCGCCAGCGGCTTTCATAGCGCGTAAAAACGTATGCTTCTGGTGATCAGCGAGGGCTTCCAAACCAAAAGCCATGAGCCATAGCAGTAACCCGATCACCTCGAAGATTGACACGCTATTGCTCGGATTAGAGGCGATGATTAGCGCGGGCATCGCCAGAAATGAGGCGTTCCCCAGCCCCTGAAGAATGCCTTCGACCTGCATGCTCAGTTTGATATTGGTTTTACCCGCGCGCTCCCAGCGGCGCTGCTGAAACGCGTAGCGCGGCAGTTCGGTTTTCAGCTCGCCGGATCGCCACATGCGCAGGGCATCCAGGCCCATGCGACTGCCTGCGAACACATAAGCGCCGCTGACAATGGCGACGCGTATCGGGTTGCCGTCACTCAGGAAAAAAGTCAGTACACCAATTAGCGTAAGGCCCCAGGGCCAGCCTATATCAACGTATGACATACGTCCGGTTAGCCACGTGGGTAAACAGACGACCAACGCAAACAATAACAATTGTAGTAAGCCGTTGGTGAGGCTGATATAGGCTAGCGCATCGGTAGATAGCAGCAAGGCCCAGCCGGCCAGAAAGGGATAGAGCGGAGAAAGATACTTCATCGGTTCGCCTGCTTGGTCAAATGATCGGGTGCTGAGAGCATCAGCACTGGGCATCTAAAGCGGGTTGGGATACACAAAGGCGCTAGTCGCCAAGTAGGCGAAAGCAGCTTTCATAACGTAGAGGGGGCTACGCGGACGCATCCATTCAACAATATCCGTTCAGAACGGTAAATTGTCGCTTATTGTGAGACGCTTTCCAACTATGTTCGGGTTTTTGGCCTCTCATGGCAGGCAGCGCATTGCGCGCTGCCTGCCATGAGTGAACCGATTTTAGCGGTTACCGCTACCGGTGAGCTGGATGATGTTGTTGGGGAACTCCAGTGACTCCACCTCAGCGGTAAAGGCCCGGGCTACTTTGAGAATGGTATCGCTGACATGCGCGTACTGCTTGGAGAACGGCGGCCAATAGTCGCCCAGCCCCAAGGCATCGTTGATCACCAACACCTGGCCATCACAATCCGGCCCTGCGCCAATACCGATAGTGGGGATGCCAACTGACTGGCTGATCAAGCCGCCCAGGCTGTAGGGAATGTGCTCTAGTACCACCATAAAAGCGCCCGCTTTTTCGATCAGTTTGGCTTCATCGAGAATGCGCTGCGCATCGGCATCGGTATTGCCTACTTTCTTGAATGAGGTCGCGGTCTGCGGCGTCAATCCGGTATGCCCAACAACCGGTATACCGTTATCGACCAGATGGGCAATGACCTCAGCCTTGGGGCCTTCCAGTTTAATGCTGCTGGCGCCTGCTGCGATCAGCCGTTGCGCACTGATCAGCGCCGTTTCAGGATCTGTATCGGTGAGATAGGGCAGGTCACCGATGATGTGGGTATTACGCGCGCCGCGGCGCACGGCACCAATGTGATACTCCATATGCTCGAGGGTTACATCACGGGTGCTCTCAAACCCCATCTCCACCATACCCACGGTATCGCCGACCAGAATTACCGGAACGCCGGCCGCCTCAATGCCGCGGGCAACCGGGCAGGTGTAGGCGGTCAGCATGGTAATGGGGTGTTTACCCTTGCGGGCAATAAAATCAGCTGCGTGTAGTGTCATGATGACGCCTCCCAATTTGCAGGAAAACGATGCTGGCTCACGGTGTTGCCCGTAAAATAGGCAGTGGCAGCAAGCCGCATCGTGCTTTTGAGATACCAGCAAACTGGCAATTGCTCAAGCTTCATTGCTGCGGTTTATGGTGGCTTCTTCCGAGAATAAGTTTGCACGAGCCTGGTCTTTTGCCTCGAGCGCTTGCAACGCGGTGCTTACCGGCGTTTTTCAAGACTTTGCTGGTTCGGGTGCCAGTCGCTGTTGCGTTGTTTGCTGGGCTCAATGTCTGGACGGGGTCGCCTTGAGCACGTAGGGTAGCCGTCCGGGTTGGCCTTGGCAGTGATCTTTTTCGGCTCAATGTGAGTAGCTTTTGGCCCCCGCCATCACTGCGTTTAATACGCCGGACTTTTGCGTTACCCGACCACCCAGCGTGGTCATCATCTCGCTGCAGACATAACTAGAAAGATGTTCTGTTTTTTGCTTACGCCCCGTGGCGGCCGCTCCTTGCGTGGGATTCTGGCTGCGACAAAGGACGATCAGGCTGCAAAGCCTATGGGTACTCAATGAACGAAGAAAATTTTTATCAGTTCTCGACACTGACCGTGCTTATCTTGCTGGCAGCCTTTTATGGCGGGACCTATCTGCTTACCTTGCTGATCAAGAAGAAAAAGGAAAATACCGACGCCTTCATGGTGTCCAACCATCAGATCGGCTTTGGTCTGGGCGCTGCTAGCATGACCGCTACCTGGATCTGGGCTGCATCCTTCTATGGTGCCGCTACCTCAGGTTATACCTACGGTATTTCTGGCCCACTGCATTACGGGCTGTGGGGCGCCTTGATGATTTTGTTCATCTATCCCTTTGGTCGTCGCTTTCGTGAATTGGCACCGAACGCACACACGCTGGGCGAGCTGATCCATGCTCGGCATGGCTCTTCCAGTCAGCTTATTCTGGCGTCCTCCAACATACTTGGCAGTATTATCAGCCTGATGGTTAACTTCACCGCTTCGGGTGCGTTGGTTTCCGTGCTTTCGCCCTTATCGTTCCAGGCTGGCGTGGTGATCGCCGGGGTAGGGGTGCTGTCTTACACCCTCTGGTCGGGCTTTCGCGCCTCCGTCCTCACCGACTTTGCGCAGCTGATGGCAATGATGGCCGTGGCTATTCTGATCATTCCCGCCGTGCTCTTTGCGCTCGGCGGCCCGCAAACGCTGTCTGATGGTATGAGTCTGTTAACCCCAGAACAGGCAGACCTGTTTTCCATGGACGCGATTCTCAAGCAGGGCGCACCTTTCTTTGTTGCGGTGCTGGCTTATGCGATTGGTAACCAGACCATCTCACAACGCTTGTTTGCGGTACGTGAAGACCACATCAAACCGACCTTTATCACCGCCACTATCGGCTACGGGGCAATCGTGATTGGCCTGGGCATGATTGGTTTGATGGCCTTGATGACCGGTATGAAGCCTATCGATGGCGACATGAACAACCTGATACCGCAAATGGTATCCATGTACCTGTCTCCGGTGTTTATCGGGCTCTTCTTCATCCTGGTGATCGGTTCGTTGTCTTCGACGGCTGATTCCGATCTCTCCGCCATGTCGGCGATTGTTATGGCTGATGTGTACGGTAAAAACATCGCCAAGAACAAACCTGATCCCACCAAAATGCTGTTTATTGGCCGTCTGACCATGATTGTCGCGACCCTGATCGGGGTAATCCTCGCCAGCTTCTCGATGGACATCCTGATTATGCTGGTGTTTGTCGGCGCCCTCTGGGGGGCCATTGTCTTCCCGGTGATTGCCAGCTGTTTCTGGGATCGCGTCACTAATCTGGCCTTCACTTCAGCGGTCATTGCTGGCTTGTTGATGTTCTGCGTCGCGCGCTTTGAGCTGCTGCCAATGGCAGGTTTCATTGCGGTGCTGTTTGAGCTGCTGGCTGCCGTTGGTGGTGGTGTAGTGCTCGGCCTGATGACCTTTGGCTTCTGCGGCCGCCGTGTTGGCTTGATCGTTGGCGCGCTGAGCGCCATCGGGTTGGCCTTCCTCTGCGTTGGCTTCCTGCGCGACTACACGGTGCTGCTGGCATCGCTGATGGCGTATGGCGTCAGCACGCTTGTTTGTATCGCTGTGAGCTTGCTGGGTTCCAGCAAGTTCGACTTTACGCAGATTGATCAAAACGTAATCAATTACGATCCGGCCAAGACTGAAGCACAAGCCTAAGCTCAATACTAACCATCCGCTGGTGCGCAGACGCGCACCAGCCTGATAACAGGGATACACATGCAAACATTTATCTTGGCGGCCTACGTGCTGGTTTGGCCGTTGGTCTCATTGCTTGTACTGGCTGTCATCGGTGTGGCGACGATCAAGGACATTCAAGCGGCACGGCGCGAGAAGCGTGAACTGGTTTAAAACGTCGAAAGCACGGGCTTTGGCCAGCCGACAAGGGGCAAGGGTGGCTATAGTGGCACCATGATCTGCACATCAGACGTTATGCAGGGTTGCCTCAGTAAACATTATGAATACGCTTAAAAGTCGGCTTACCCTACTCTTTGGCGGCCTGGCCTTTGTTGCCACGGCAGCAAGCACCTGGGTAGTCAGCGATCTTGCGGTTGACGCGCTGCGAAAATCGACCGGTCAAAACCTGGAAGAAATAGCGATTCAGTTCAGAGATAAGATCGATCTCGATTTGTATGAACGCTATAACGATTTTAAAGTCGTTTCCGCCTTTGTTAGCCCGTTACTAGAGTCGGGGCGCGAGGCCGAGATTGCCCCGGTTATAGACGCACTGCAGCATAACTTTTCCAGTTACGCCTGGGTTGGCCTTGTTTCTCCTGCCGGTATGGTCATAGAGAGTAACGGCGGGCTGCTGCGGGGCGCAGACGTAAGTCAGCGGCCCTGGTTCAAGCAAGCACTAAAGCAGCCTTATATGGGCGATGCCCATGACGCCATTCTCTTGGCCGAAAAACTCTATAATCCCACCTCCGCGCCACTGCGCTTTCTCGACTTGGCGGTTCCGCTGCGATCTGAAGATGGAACGCTTTTGGGCGTGCTGGGCGCGCATTTGTATCTGGACTGGGTTGCCAACATGGGGCGCACATTGATGACGCCCATGCGCAAGCGGCTCAATGCAGAGTTCATCGTGGCTGATCAATCTGGCGCTGTGCTGATTGGTCCGCCTGGCAGCGTGCGTCAGGCGCTGCCTGAGGCACTGATTAACAGAATGAAAACTGTGGAGTCGGGTTACCTGACCACAGCGCTTGCGTTCAACGACACCCCGACCGAAACGCAGGACTATCTCGTTGGCTTCACTCGCCTGCAAGGCAGAGGGGAATATGAAAGCTTCAACTGGTGGGTTCTGGTTCGCAAGCCAACAGCTGATGCCTTTACTACTGCCAGAGACCTGCGCACATCCTTGATTATGGTGGGCTTGGTGGTCGCTCCGATCCTGCTTTTATTCGTATCTCTAGTGGCGCGCTGGACTACGCGCCCCTTGCTGAAGATGACGGCAGAAGCCAGTCACCTGGACCCTGAAAAACCGGATACCCTGATTCGCTTGCGCGACGATTACGCTGAGGTCAAAACGCTGTCGTCGGTACTGCGTGACCTGATTCGTAGCCTGGCTAATAAAACGCGAGAGTTGAATGAGCTTAACGCCCATCTGGAGCAGCGCGTTGCTGAGCGCACGCAAGAGCTTGAGCATGCCAATCTCAAGCTTGAAGCAACTGCCCATACCGATTCACTCACTGGTCTGAATAATCGCGGCCATTACTTTAAACTGGGTGAGACTGCCTTGAAAAAAGCGGTGCGGTCGAACAGCCCATTAGCGGTGATCATGTTTGACGCCGACCACTTCAAGACAGTCAATGACACCTATGGTCATGCCGCCGGTGACCGTGCTCTGGTGCATCTGGCACAGATGGCACTGCAGGCACTCAGGGACACCGATATTCTCGCGCGGGTGGGTGGTGAGGAATTTGCGGTAGTGCTGGAAAACACCACTGAACAGTCGGCTGCCGAAGTTGCCGAGCGTTTGCGCGCCAGCATCGCAGCGACTCCGCTGATATTGGACACCGAGGAGCTGGTGCTAACGGTCAGCGTTGGGGTGGCCTGTCTTAAACCAGACAGAGCGGCCAGTCTCGATGCCTTACTGGGGCTGGCGGATAAAGCGCTTTACGCCGCCAAGGCTGGCGGGCGCAATCGCGTGTGCTGTTATTCTGCGCTTCCAGCTAGCGCTAACCAGCCCACACCACCCGGATGATCAAACTGCCACGCCGAACAGCGCACCGACACCTGCGGTTAGCGCCATCGCCAAGGCACCCCAGAAGGTAACGCGGCTGGCAGCGTTGATGACCGGCGCTCCGCCTGCCTTAGCGGATACCGCCCCCAGCAGTGCTAAAAACAACAGTGAACTGCCTGATACTGCCCACATGAGTGTCGCCGCTGGAAAGATAAGAACCATCAGTAGCGGAAGCGCTGCTCCGACAGTAAAGGTTGCCGCGGAAGCAAAAGCAGCCTGTATGGGGCGGGCGGAGACCGACTCGGTGATGCCCAGCTCATCACGCGCATGAGCGCCCAATGCGTCATGCTGCATCAGCTCGGTCGCCACCTGGGAGGCGAGGGCGGGCTCAAGCCCTCGGTTGACGTAAATAGCGGTCAACTCCGCTTGTTCGAACGCGGGGTTGGTCGTCAGCTCTTCTGTTTCGCGTGCCAGGTCAGCACGTTCGGTATCGGCCTGGGAACTGACGGAAACGTATTCGCCAGCCGCCATCGACATTGCCCCGGCAACTAGCCCCGCCACGCCAGCTACCAGAATGCTGCGTGAGTCTGCCCCGGCAGCCGCAACACCCAGCACCAGACTCGCGGTAGATACGATGCCGTCATTGGCGCCTAGTACCGCTGCGCGAAGCCAGCCGATACGGTGTGTTTTGTGTCCCTCTGCATGCATGGTTTAACGCTCTTGGTGAAGGAGGATAATGACTCTCTTCAGTCTAGCCGTTTTTGCTCTCCAAGGTCTGTTCGCTAGCCGTCCAAGCAAGAGCACTTTGCCGGAAAAGGGTAGCGCTGACGGATATCGCCGGCACTCAAAGCAAGCCACGCTCAATCAGTACGTCTTTCACTACAAACATGCCATTTAATGCAGCGGGAAAACCGGCATACACCGCCATTTGTAATACGGTTTCCTTTACTTCGTCCGGGGTGCAACCCACATTCAAGGCGGCATGGACGTGAACTTTTAACTGCGGGGCGCAATGGCCCATGGCGGTGAGGGCGGCTACGGTCGCTATCTCTCTGGATTTCAGATCGAGCCCGGGGCGCGAGTAGATATCGCCGAAGGGGAACTCGATAGTGTATTTGGCCAGATCAGGGCAGACATCCTTCAGGCTTTCAATTACCTGGTGCCCCGCCTCGCCATCTATCTCAGTCAGTTTTTCCAGGCCTGTCTGGTATCTCGTTTTACTCATGATTTTGCTCCACTAGGGTATGTGTGGAGCCAGCATGCATCTTGGAGTTAACTCTAGGTCAAGCAGGTTTGAGTGATTGGTAGTGTTGGATCTTTGCTTCCAGAGCGACCAAGTGCAGCTGTTCATTCTCGATTCGTGCTCTCAGCGCATCGCTGTGCTGCTCCAGCATCTTTTGCCGCGATGCCAGGGTAGTGCTGCCGAGTGCGCGCAGCCTGGAGTAGGTGAGAATGTCGTCCAGCGACATGCCGGTATCCTTGAGCCGCACAATAAAGCGGACCCACTCCAGATCCTGGGTAGTGAACGCGCGATGGCCACTGGCGTTACGCTGAATGCCCGGCAGCAGCCCCAGCTTTTCGTAATACCGAATGGTATAGGCCGAGAGCCCGGTCTGGGCGGAAAACGTGCGCATATTCATTGGCTCAGTCCTTGTGGCTAGGCACCTTCCTCGGCGCGCAGTGTGAGTACCTCAAAACCGTCTGCGGTGACGGCAATGGTGTGCTCCCACTGCGCCGATAGCTTCTTGTCTGCGGTGACTACCGTCCAGCCATCCTTTTTCTGCTTAACCTTGGCTTTGCCCTGATTGATCATCGGCTCGATGGTGAAGGTCATGCCTTCTTGCAGAACGAGTCCCTTGCCCGGCTGACCAAAATGCATCACCTGAGGTTCTTCATGCATTTCACGGCCGATACCGTGTCCGCAGAAATCACGTACCACGGAGTAACCGTGTTTATGGGCGTGGTGCGCTATGGCATAGCCCACATCACCCAGTGTCGCGCCGGGTTTGACCACCTCGATCCCTTTCCACATGGCCTCGTAGGTTTTATCGACCAGGCGCTTCGCCAGCGGTGTCACATCGCCTATCAGGTACATTTTGCTGGAGTCGGCAATAAAACCGCCTTTTTCCAGGGTAATGTCCACGTTGATGATGTCGCCTTCTTGCAATGTTTGATCGTCGGCAGGTACGCCGTGACACACCACCTGGTTGAGGGAGGTGTTCAGGCTATAGGGAAATCCGTACTGGCCTTTGCTGGCTGGGCGCGCGTCAAGCTCATCGACAATGTAGCGTTCAACCAGGTCATTTATGTCCATGGTAGACATGCCCGTTTTCACCTGGCCATCCAGGTAAGCGAAAACAGAGGCCAGCAGCCGACCTGACTCACGCATCAGCTCCAGTTCTTTCGCGCTCTTCAGTTTGACCTTAGACATTGATGATCTTTCTTATACCGATATCCGCCTGCTGCATTTGCTCGCGGATGATCTGAGAAAACGACATGTCCGGATTGGCCTCGGCCAGCATGCCGATTTTTATCCAATACTCAGCTTGTGCATTGATCGAGCGGACCATCACCGAGCTGGCCTTGCGAATGTCTTCGTGCAGGTCTTCACTTATTTTAACAATACCCATAATGGTCCTTGCTATACGATATATATATGTAACGTATACGAATCATATTTTCATCAATGCGCCGTTGCAAGCGCTTACAATCGGCGAACCAGCATCGACCAACCTGGTCGGTTGGGTTTTAAGTCAGGAATCGTTGGCAGTTGCTACAGCGCCTGTAGAATCGGCGGCACTTCATACCTTTACCAGGAACGCGTTTTAAATGGCTATCAAACTGGACGAGAACAGCCAGGGCATTGCTTATGGCGTCAGCGCATACATGTTGTGGGGCTGTTTTCCGCTGTTCTTTGCCTTGTTTGATGGGGTGCCTGTCTACGAGATACTGGTACATCGTATCGTCTGGTCTTGCGTGTTCCTGACGCTGCTAATCACGCTGATGCGTCGCTGGGCTCCGGTGGTTAACGCCTTGGCCCATCCCCGGCGGTTGGGGCGGGTCGCTGGCTGTGCGGTATTGATTGCGCTCAACTGGGGTGTGTACATCTACTCGGTAGAAACGCACCACGTACTGCAAGCCAGCCTGGGCTATTTTCTAACACCGCTGATCAATGTAGCCCTGGGGATGCTGATTCTGCGCGAGCGCATGGCGCGCCTGCAGGGTGTGGCAGTAGCGCTGGCGGTTGTGGGCATACTGGTGCAACTGGTGCTGCTCGGTACTATTCCCTGGATTGCCGTGATACTGGCGCTCAGCTTTGGCACCTATGGTCTATTGCGTAAACAGGTCCTGCTGGACGGGTTGTCCGGGTTGTTTGTCGAGACGCTTTTGCTGTTGCCGCTGGCATTGCTGGCGCTGGCAGCAATGGCGCAGCTGGAGCTGTCTCACTTTACTCAGGATGCGCGCACCCTGATGCTGCTACTCGCCAGTGGCGTGTTTACCGCGGTTCCGCTACTGGCATTCGCCGGTGCAGCGCGGCGCTTGCGCCTGGCGACGCTGGGCTTTCTTATGTATATCAACCCAAGCATGCAGTTTTTGATAGCGGTGTTTGTTTTCAAAGAGGCTATCAGCTCGGTGCAACTGGCCAGCTTTGCGCTTATCTGGCTGGCGCTGTTGCTTTACTCCTGGTCAGCCTGGCGAGGCATGCAAAGTGCGAGGAAGCAGCAGCGCGTTTGAGGGACTGGGCTCGAGTGGATGGGCTTGAAGTAGTGGGTTTGAAGTCGAGAGCAAGGTGAGCTTTTAACCTGCTTGCCCGCGGCTAAATACGGATTCTAAATGCAGCTCCGCCCAGCTCAGACTCCTCAACAAACAACTCGCCTTCATAGCTTTCGAGGATGTCCTTGACCACGGCGGTGCCAATACCCTGGCCCGGATGCTGGGCGTCCAGGCGTTCGCCTCGGCGCAAAATGCGCTCGCGTTGATCGACCGGCACGCCGGGACCGTCGTCTTCTACACAGAGCTCACAGATACCCTGAGCAATGCTGGCGCGAATCCTCACCTGGCCCAAGCAAAGGCGATACGCGTTCTCCAGCAGGTTGCCCAGCAGTTCAAGCAGGGCAGCACGCTCCATGGGGATTTCCAGCCAGGGATCGAATTGCCGTTGCACGGTTACCTGCTTGTCTCGGTAGACCTTGTCCAGCGCATCGCAGAGGTTGTTTACCACTTGCTGCAAGGGCACTCGATGCCTGATCAGGCCGCTCTTGCGCAAGCTGGCGCGTTGCAGCTGATAGCCGATTTGCTGGCTCATGCGCTCTATCTGGCCCTGTAGTATTCGTGTCTGTTCACGGTTCTCTGGTTTGGCGGCGATGACCTCGCTGACCCCTTGCAGCACGGACAAAGGTGTCTTGAGACTGTGCGCTAGATCATCCAGGGAATGGCGATAGCGCTCGCGCTGCTGACGTTCACTGTCGAGTAGCCGGTTCAGCGAGCCGGTCAGGCGTAGCAGCTCGCTAGGATGCTTGTCGCTGAGGCGCTCGCGGTTGCCGCTCTCGACTTCATCCAGTTCTTTGCGCAGCCCGCGCAAGCTGCGAAAGCCCCAAGTCAAACCGAACCATAGCAAGCCAAGCAATAGCAGCAGAGCAAGCCCCAGCCACAGGTAGAGCTGCGTGGTGAAGCCGCGATACAGCGCCTTGGTGTCGCTCGCCGGTTGCAGGGTGACAATGCTGAATGCGGCGCTTTCGCCGCGAAGTAGATCTACCTCCACATCGTATAGGTAGAAATCCTTACCTTTGCTGTCGTAGATGCGCAAAAGCCGGTTGCCGCCGCCGTCGTATTGGGGCAGGTAGTCAAAAGCAATGCCCCGGGACGAGCGCGATCGCCAGATCAAGTTGCCCTCGCGGTCATAGATAAAACCCAACAGCTTGGCGTCGGGAATATCAAACTCTTCATCGGGCAGCTTGCTGGGCATGGTCAGCTTGCCATCGTCGGTGCGAGCAGCAGAAATCAGGGCGCCCGCATCCGCTGCCAGGCGTTGCTCTACCGTCTGCTCCAGGGCGATCAGAAAAGCGCTGCGCAATAGCGGTAGCAGGGCGGTCATAAACAACACCGCCAGCACTGCGCTGCCAAACATCAGGCGCAGGCGCAGGGATGATCCCCAGCGCTCTTTCACACGCCTGAGACGTAATGTCATCGGCAGCGCTCGGTAAACAGATAACCCTGACCGCGCACTGTTTCTATCGGCTTGAAACCGTTAGTGCTTTCCAGCTTACGGCGCAGGCGGCCGACCAATACCTCGATCACATTGGGGTCGCGTTCTTCGTCATCAGGGTAGAGCTGCTCGATCAATCGCTCCTTGGGTACTACTTGTTGCTGGTGACGCATAAGGTACTCAAGAATGCGGTATTCATAAGCGGTTAGATTCATGCCGGCGCCATCAATCTGCGCTTGTTTGCGGTTCAGGTCCAGTAGCAGTGGGCCGGCTGCTATAGTCGATTGAATAAAGCCTGACGAGCGGCGCAACAGCGCATTAAGGCGGGCTTCCAGCTCTTCGAACTGAAAGGGCTTAACCACGTAATCGTCGGCACCCGAGGCCAGGCCCTCGACTTTGTCTTGCCAGTTGCCGCGCGCGGTCAGAATCAGAATAGGGAAGGTCTTGTCCTGGCTGCGTAGCTGCCGGATGAGATCCAGACCGCTGATATCGGGCAGACCGAGGTCGATAATCGCCAGATCATGATGGTACTCATCGACGCGATACAGCGCCTCTTCGGCGTTGGCCACTGCGTCCACCACGTGGCCCTGTTCGCCGAGTCGGGTATAGAGATGGTGACGCAGCAGCGCCTCATCCTCCACGACCAGCAATTTCATGGTTGCATACCCTCTTTATCATGAACACAACCTAGCCACCCCGTGGGGTGGCTCGGCATAGCAACAGTAACCTCAGAACGCGTAGTTTGCCCCCAGATACCATTCGCCGCTGCTGTGCAGGTCAACTGAGCCGGCTTTGCCTTGGCCGTGCGGGGCGAACTCAGTGCTGGCATTGGTGCGCAGATAACGATAACCGCCCTCCAGCGAGGTATTTTGGCTGACTTCCTGTAGCAGGCCTGCCTGCAGGCCGGCAGCATAACCTATATCGCTGTCACGTGAGACGCCAGGGCTGTTCTGCTCCAGCTTGACCAGACCCAGGGTGCCGCCACCAAACACCTTGGTGCCATTTTCATTCAGCGAGTAAATGGCATCGTAGCTGCCGAGCAGGTTCTGCTGGCGCAGCTTATAACCGTTGTTGCTGCCCGACATGTACTCGTAGGTCGCATAGTAACGGCCGGTCTCGTTCTGTCGGCCGGCGCGCACGCCCCAGGTGTTCTCTTTGTTGATGACTTTGTCGAATTTCGGGTTGTCCAGGTTGGCGTTCAACTCCGATGACTTTTGAATGTTATCGCTGGTTTGGCCCCAGGTTAGCCCTGCAAAGTTTTCGTCGGCATGGGCAGCGGTTGCGATGCCGAACACCAGGGGAGTTGCCAGAATCAGCTTGGAAATAGTCGATTTCATGAATGCCTCTCGAAACACAGTGGATGTATCAAAGCTCGAGAGTCATATTGCATGGCGTCTGCTGAACATAGGCTGAATGCTTGCTGAACAGCAGCTGAACAGAGCGCTATTTCACCGTTGAATCAGAGGTATAGCGTGAATATGGCTAGGTGCCACTATAGGTAATGCCTATGGCCGTTCATGGCAGTTTCAATTGGGTCTTTATCAGGTTTACACATAAGGTACTTACCAGCCCGGTTTGCCTCCTGGTTCGGAGCCTCCGCCGGTCATCACTGCCATCATTCCAGCCGAGCACCCTAGATGAAAAAGAATCTCTCACTCGCGGCCCGCATAGGTCTTGGCTTTGCCGCAATCGTATCATTGCTTATCTTGATCACCGCCATCGGTATTCAGCGCGTATGGTTCATTGACGCGACCCTGGAAGAAGTCAGCGAGAACGCGGCTAA
Source organism: Pseudomonas sp. 5Ae-yellow (assembly GCF_014077575.1). NCBI lineage: Bacteria > Pseudomonadati > Pseudomonadota > Gammaproteobacteria > Pseudomonadales > Pseudomonadaceae > Pseudomonas > Pseudomonas sp. 5Ae-yellow. Next base: position 99,858 of record NZ_JACGWE010000012.1, read on the forward strand.
GGTGCAGCGCTACGCAATCGACTTCCGTGGCAGTGTGCACAACCGGGCTATCGCCATTCGTGACGCCGTCCTGGTAAGCAATAACCGTGACATGAATGCGCACTTGGCAGAGGTTACCCGCCTTGAACGGGATTACAGTAAGGCGGCGGCGCTGATGGACGAGCTATACCAAAGCCCTAACGTCAGCGCGCAGGAGTTGACCTTGCTGCGCTCAATTCAGGCGATAGAAACCCAAGCACTACGCTCCACAAAGGCGCTGATTGAACTGCGTCAGTCCGGCAATATTGCAGACGCGCAGGCGCTGCTGCTCAAAGAGACATCTGGCTATTACACCGAGTGGTTAAAGCGCGTTAACGCCTTGATTGACTACGAAGGGGAGTCCATAGAGGTGGAGCTGGCCCTCGTTAAGTCCACTGCCAGTGGCTTTGTCAGTGTCATGCTGGTGGCCACGGCTATCGCGCTGCTGCTCAGTATCATTCTTTCTACCGTGATTATTCGCTTCGTTAAATCAACCCTTGGCGCTGATCCTACCGAAGTGGCAACGGCGATACGTCGCCTTGCAGCAGGAGACCTGCAGCAGAGCATAACCACCGACTACCCCAACAGCGTGATGGATGTGCTCAAGACAGCCCTCGACCGCTTGGCCGAAACGGTGACCCAGGTTCGCAGCGCAGCGCACGAGGTTAATCAGTCTTCAACACAGCTGTTGACCACCTCGTCCATGAACAAAGAGCAAATAAGCCTGCAAACCCGTGAGGCCCAGCAGGTCGCAGCGGCCATTTCACAGATGGCGGCAACGGTCAATGAGGTGTCTGGCTACGCCGCCAACGCCGCAGACGCAAGCCGACTGGCTGACGCAGAAGTAGAAAGCGCCAACCAGGTGGTTGCCGACACCACAAAGGCCATCGAGCAGCTTGCGGCAGCCATTGCAGAAACCACGGTAAACGTCGAGCAAATGTCGACAGACAGCGAGAAGATCGAAAGCGTTATTGAGGTAATTAACTCAATCGCATCGCAAACCAATTTGCTGGCATTGAATGCCGCGATAGAGGCGGCCAGGGCTGGGGAGCACGGTCGCGGATTTGCTGTGGTAGCCGATGAAGTTCGCTCTTTGGCAAACCGGACACAGCAATCCACGCAGACTATCCGTGACATGATCAGCGCGTTGCAGACCGGAACCGAAGCCTCTGCCCGGACCATGCGCAACAGCTGCGAGCTGGCCAACAGCACCGTGATAGCAACGCGCAATGCCCAAGGCATCCTGAGCAAGATCAGTGAAGAGGTGGGTGCAATAAACTCAATGAACGCGCAAATCGCCAGTGCAGCGCTGCAGCAGAGCACGGTCACTGAGGAGGTTGCGCAAAATATCAACCGCATTCATAGCTCTACCGTGGAGTCGGCAGCTGGCTCTGAGCAGGTGGATACGTCAAGCCAGGAGCTGTCGCGCCTGGCCGATGGGCTGACGCAAAAAATGGCCTTTTTCAAGGTTGCCTGAGCCGGTCTTGCCCTGCGTGCCGCAGGTGAGGTTTTCAGCCTTTTGGCGCAGCTCAGCTCGAAGCGACTTGAAGTCAGGTCACTGAAGCAGGGTCGCGTCTTAGTGCTGCTAGAGCAGGGCCGGAAGGTGAATGACGATGCCAGGATTCTCTTTAAGGCTGCTGCGGACTTGGTGTCGGCAGCGCCTGAATGTTGCGCAGAATAGCGCGGGTAATATCTTCACGTTTGTGCAGGTCGTCCATCCGGTTGGGTGTATCGATGTTCAGCGCAAAAAACACCGGGCCTTCGGGCCACTCAACCCAGCCAACCCACCAACCGTAACGGCCTTCCCAGCCGGTTTTGGCGCGCAGAATCCAGTTGCGCTGCGCCTCGACGATCATCAGATCTTTCACCAGCCGTTGATGCTCTATCTTGAAGGGTAACTTGTTGCGATACAGCTGTTGCAGAAAGCGGATCTGCTCCTGCGCCGAGATCGCCAGCTTACCGTCAATCCAGTAATCGCCCTGGGTAACCGAGGGATCGGCGTTGCCATAATCCAGCAGCTGCAGGTAGGCGCGTGCCCTGGGCTCACCAATGTTGCTGGCAAAGCCGCGATACACCCACACGGTTGAGTTGCGCATGGCGGTGCGCAGGGTCTGGTCCTGGTTGTGACCTGCGTAGCTGTGTTCAACACCGTCCCAGGGGAATACCTCAAACTCGTCGCGCACTGCTCCGGCGTCCAGCGCCATGAGCGTGTGGGGAATTTTGAAGGTAGAGGCAGGAGAGAAGCGCTGCGCTGCGCGCTCCGGGTTATGTACCCAGGCAGGTTGGTTGGGTGCGCGCTCATCTAACACCACGATGGTGCCCACGGCATTTTGCGCGGCAAATTCAGTTGCCCAGTCAGAACGCTCTTGGTTGGAGGCCTGCAGGGGCAGAGCAAGGATATACAGCAGGCATAGTAGTAGTTTTGGCATGGTTATCAGGGTCAATCGAGTTTGGCCAGGCGCCCAAGTCGGGCACGAATACGCGGCTACTTTAAAGTGTATAGGCTTAGCTACCAAGCCCCAGCCGGGTATGCCACTCGGCCAGCGACTCCTGCGGGTACTGATCACATAGTTTGTCATTTGCCCCGGCCTGCACCTCAACCCACGGCGCTTTGGAGCCGAGCATCAGGTGCGTGCGCTCGGGTGGTACCGGCAAGGGTGTATCGATAGCGGACGCGAGCGGATGTACCAGTTCTGGCCAGTTCGGGTCCCACAGCCATAAGGCACTGCCACACTCGCGGCAAAAATGGCGCTGGGCCGAGCTTTGCCGCCGCTCGCCGGTGTCGTCATCGGTCATCATCGCCTGATACACCTTCACATGCTCCAGCCCCTCTACCTTCAGCGTCTGATAGTCGCCGCCCAGGTTGATTGCATAACCGCCACCGCCCGCCGTCTTGCGGCAGATAGAGCAGTAACAGAGATTAAACGGGTAGGGCTGCGCCGATTCCAGTGAGAAATGAACACTGCCACAGTGGCAAGAGCCTTTGAGGTGCATGGGATTACCTCGTATTGGTTGCTAGGGTCGCGCACGAGCGAGTCCACTAGCGAGTGGTTTGTAGAAGCGCTCAGGGTAGCAGTCGACAGGATGTGATACACGGAGCATTGTGTGCTGCGGGCTGAAGACGACCAAGCAATAACTATCACATTGGGCGACCGAGATTCCAGCTAGCCGCTGTCCCAAGCAGTCCTCCAGTAAGCGATGTGTTAAAACACCTGCCCGCGAGAAGAGCGATCAGATTTTCTTGCAGGGCAGATTAGCAGCGCTAGCTGGTCTGGGATGCAGGCGCTGCTTCCATGCGGCTGGTCAGTCTTGCCTGGTGAATGTTACGCCCATGATTCTGATTTCTTTTACTGACTCTGCCGGTATGGCAAATTGAAATGCTTGTTTTCTGCCCGTTCGGCTCGGAATCGTAACCTGCAATGGGTTTGCGCCTATAGTCACGTTTGTCGCGTAACCGTCCATGTCAATCGCGATGACATTCTCTGACTCCAGCAGATTGATCAATCTGACCGGTTTGTCGCTGTTGTTTTTGAACCCTACTTCAATAGATGAAGCGCCGTCGCTAACGGCATTGACATTTAAGACGGTGCCCTCGATGTGGGCACGCAAGTCGTCAGCGTTATCAATAATGATGGCTTCGTCTTGACTGAGCCCGGTTTTGCGCCCCTCGTCTATACCATCGTCCACTCCACCAATTAGGTCTTTACCGAACCTGACCATGCCCGATACGACTGATTTTGAAGCCTCGGTTACGGAGCTTTCTTCTGAGCTTTGGGCGTAAGAAACGGAGCTGAGTGTCGTGAGTGCTGCGGCGAATAGTATTTTTTTCATTGGCAATCTTATGTGAAGAGTTCTTTCGGGAGGGAAGGCAACCAATGCCTACGCCAGGGCGCATTGCGCGCTGACACCGAATGAGTTCTATTGAAGTTAAACTGTCCGTGTTCCAGCAACCTATATATCCCTATTGTGGCAGTCGTATCGCTCGGGAAAAAATCAGTGCGCGAGCGTCAGTACTGCCTGGTGAATGGGTAGTTTGCTGCTTGTTGAATGGTGCTATAGGGCGTTCGCGCTGCCAACCTGATCTTCCGGAAAATGCTACTCAGTCCACAGCGCGCGCTTCTCACATCGCTATTCGGGCTGTTTTTCCCGGTCGATGGCCGCTTGCACTTGGCGGTAAAAGGCCAGGCGTTGTTTAGCCTGGTCGCCGCCTTGACGGTCTGTCGCCTGCGGCCAGTTGCCATTGGATGCAATTACCAGTTGCCGCGCGGGATCGATAAAGATGCCCTGGCCGAAAATCCCTTGGGCGATGTAGGCACCATCATCCAGTGTCCACCACTGATAGCCGTAGCCGTGTCCGGGCACACCGATATCCGCCTGTTTGGTAGTTGCCTCGGCAATCCAGCCCTCAGGCAATACGGACTCACCACGGGCGATACCGCCACCCATCATGAACAGACCAAAGCGGGCAAAGTCGCGGGTCGCAGCCTGCATGCAGCAGCCACCGATTTCATGCCCGGTGGAGCCCAGCAGCCAGGTTGCGTCCTGCTGCATGCCAAAGGGCTTCCAGACTTTCTCGGAGAGGTATTCAGACAGGGTTTTGTTCGCGGCGGAACTCGCCAGCACGCCAATCAGATTGGTCTCGCCGGTTTTATAAACCCACTTGGTACCGGGCTCTGCTTCAGACTTTAGTTGGCGCATATAACTCACGGTCACATCCACGCCCGGCTCGGCCTTGTGCGAGTTAAACAGCGCTACGTCTGATTGCGGGTCCGCGTAGTCCTCGTTCCAGGCCACGCCGGAGGTCATGGTCAGCAGCTGCTTGATGGTAACGTTGTCGTAAGCGGAGCCCTTCAGGTCGGGGATGTAGTCCGACACCATGTCGTCGATGCTCTTGATGTAGCCATCCTTGATGGCGGCACCGACCAATGTGGAGGTAAAAGACTTGGCCACCGAGAAACTGGTCCAGCGCCCTTCAGGGCCAAAGTCCAGCCCATACTTTTCCAGCCGCACCTTGCCGTCCTGCACGATCACCAGGGCAGCGGCGCGCTGCGAATCCATATAGGCATCCACATCCAGGCCAACATCCAGCGGCGCGCCCTCAGGCAATGGGTACACATTATCGCCAGCCGCAATAACCCGCGAGTCACTCAAGGCGGGGACGCGGTCCAGCGCACGAAAGCCAGCATCGCGCTGGGCTGTAGACCAGAAAAGTACATTGCCGTCAGTAGGGAAGCTCAAGACCAGCCCCCGCATATCCTTGTCGGCCGTCGCCCAGAACACGCTGCATCCCACTACCAGCAGCAATACGATCGAGATAATCCCTTTTTTCATGCTTATGCTCCTTCTTGTTTTTGTAGGGTCATAGTAGGGCAGTGAGGGGTTTTTAGGGGATGTTATCAGGCGTATAACCAGTGGTGATTTTGGGATAGTTGATAAGGGAATGCTTTCTGCCCGCTAGCCGGTAATCCGGCTTTGGAATACACTGGTCGTTTTACAGGCCCCCGACAGGTGAGCAACGACTGCTCACACATCAAAGCTAACCGGTGCGAGCACGCTGCCGGCTGGCCTTGGTGACGCCGCGATCAATACTCAGCTTAGCGGCGCGTCACCTATCAATTCCCGCTGTACCCGTACCGCCGTGCTCTTGGGACGCACGTGCTTACCGCTGCCCTCCAGATGGGCTCGCGTGAAGGCCGCGCCGAACAGCAGGATCATCGAAGAGTAATTAACCCACAGCAGCAGTAGTGCCAGGGAGCCTGCGGCGCCGTAGGCTGATGCCGTCGCGGTATAGGCTAAGTAAATGGAGATAAGGGTGCGGCCCACCATGAACAATAAAGCGGTAATGAACGCGCCCAGCAACACCTCGCGCCACGATAGCAGCACATCGGGGAGGATCTTGAACATCGCAGCGAACAACAGCGTGGTAACTAACAGCGACAGGGCCAACTCCACCCCGACCATAGTTCCCCCGGGAATAGGTAGCCAGTCTTTGGCGTAGGCCATAATGGCGCTAGAAACGACGGACAACATCAGCGACACCAGCAGAATAAAGCCGATTGCCAGGATAATAGTAAGCGACAACAACCGGCTTTTGACAAATAGCCACAGGTTGTTGCGAGTAGGGCGGGGCGCGACGCCCCAGATCTGATTCAGCGACTGCTGCATCTTTGCGAACACCGTGGTGGCACCCACGATGGTGGCAATAATCCCGATCAGCGCCGGCCAGATGCCGCTTTGGTCGATTTGCGAATTAGCCACTGCAGTTTGTATTGTCTCTGCAGCTTCTGGACCGAGCGTCCCCTCCAACTGCGCAAAAAGCTGACCCTTAACCGCGCTCTCGCCGATAACCAGGCCGACCAGCGCAACCACCACGACCAGCACCGGCGCGATGGAAAAAACAGTGAAAAATGCCAGTGCAGCCGCATAAATAAAGGCCTGGCTATCGAGCCAGTTTTTGATCGCGGCACGGAGTATGTTGAACCAGTACATGATCATAGGGACACGTTGCTGTGAAAGCTGAAAACCATCGTCAAAACACCCTAGTCTTGAAGCCAATCTCGCGGATAGGCGGCCATTATAGGCATGGGCGGCGCGCCTAAACACCTGTCATAGAACAGAAAGCCGGTCGTCCGACGTTGTCGTCAACGCCAGCTTAAAGCGCAGCTGACATCAGACCATGGCCATTCGGGCGTTACGAGTCTGTCTGGTCTTTTCCAGCAAAGGGCACGGGGCCACTGAATGTAAGGGTTCTTTGCGGGAATGGAATTTCAATACCGGCCTCGTCCAGAGCCCGTTTAATGGCCGCGACTACCTGATCGCGCGATTCGCGAATATCGACCGGTTTACTCTGGGTCCACCATGTCACTTCAAAATCAATTGAGCTGGCGCCAAAGCCCTGAGCAAAAACCTGTACCGGCTTATCTTTATTGACCGCACCAACACCTTCTACCGCTGCACGAATAACCTCGCGGCTTTCATCTACGTCTTCGCCATAACCAACACCGCATTGAATGGTAATGCGCCTTGATGTCTGGTCGGTCAAAATACGCAACGGATTGGAGTAGAGATAACCGTTAGGTACGATGGTCAGCACACCATCAGTGCGGCGGATATAGGTATCGCGGATGCTGATGTGCTTGATCTGCCCTTCCACGTCTTCACATTCAATATAGTCATCAATGCGCATCGGTTCGCGCATCAATAACAGCAGCCCGGCCAATAGGTTTTCGAAGGTATCCTTGAATGCCAAGCCAATGGCGATAGACCCAATCCCCAGGCCAGCCAATAATTTGGTCGGCGTTAAGCCAGGCATCGCAATCATTGCCGCAATCAAAATACCGATGCCCCAGATGCCAATGACGATGATTTTGCGCAAGGCTTCCTGCAAAGACGGGCGCAAACCCGATCTCGTGGTCGCTTTAATGAACACTTTCACCACGATGACCTTGATCAACCAGGTAAAAAACAAAAAAGCCAGCGCGGCGATGAGTTGCGGGGCGCTTTCAATAAAGGACGTTAAAGCACTATTCAGCTGATCTTTTAGAATCGTTAGCGGGTTGATATCGAACTCCATCAGCGTTCCTTTACGTATGCGTTGTTATTATTGAGATTAACTCAGTTTTACCCAAAAAAGCGGCGCGCTCGCGGTCATGCACTTGAGTAGCTGTTGTTAGGGCACTACAAGCCATAACAGCTGGATACCTACCTTGGTTGCCAACAAGCGCAATCATGCTCCGTCATTCACAATAGCGATCAGCTGAGCGTCGGAGCAATGCCATTTTCTGTCATCAGGCTCGTTTCGGTCATCTACCAACGCATGCGCCATTAACCCCCAACGCTTGCTACCCGGCGCTAGGCTGGATTTTAGTTAGCTCTTTGGCCGTGGTTTTGCGCTAGATGACAGGCGGCTTAGACTACGGGCAGGTGAACATTAACGCCGGATGAAAATGTGAATCTGAACTCTCGTTTTCCGCTACGATCAGACAGTTCAGCGACGCGGGTCACCCAGGCGCTTAGGGCATGCCGCTCGTTCTGCGCGCTAACAACGATTAGCGCAGCGCCAAAGCACCTACCTTATTCAGGAGAATAAAAGTGTCAGATACCAACATCGAACTGATTTCCACCATTAGCGAAGACAACAAACTAGAACTTGCCCTGCGCGAGATCGAGATTCCCGAGCCCGGCGAAAACGACGTAATCATCCGCATCGAAGCCGCCCCGATTAACCCATCTGACCTGGGCGTGATGTTCAGTGCGGCCGATATGACCACTGCCAAGCAATCCGGTAGCGACGAGCGCCCAGTCATCAATGCCGATGTGCCGGCCAAGTTTATGGGCGCGGTTAAAAAGCGGATTGGCAAGGCAATACCTGTTGGCAACGAAGGCGCCGGTACTGTCGTCGCAGCGGGTTCATCCGCCGCTGCACAAGCCCTGATGGGCAAAACTGTCGCCTTCATCGGCGGTGGCAGCTATCGCAAATTCCTGCGTGCCAATGCGCAAAGCTGTCTGGAGCTGGAGCCAGGTACCACTGCGGAAGAGGGCGCTTCCAGCTTTGTTAATCCGCTGACGGCATTGACAATGGTAGAAACCATGCGCGCCGAAGGTCACAAGGCTATCGTGCACGCGGCCGCCGCCTCTAACCTCGGGCAAATGCTCAACCGCATCTGCATCGCCGACGGCATCGATCTGGTCAATATCGTCCGTAAGGAAGAGCAGGAAACCTTGCTGCGCGACCAGGGTGCCAAGTATGTGGTCAACTCCAGTAAAGACAGCTTTATGGCCGACCTGACCCAGGCACTGATCGACACCGGCGCGACCATCGCGTTTGATCCCATCGGTGGCGGTAAATTGGCCAGTGATATTCTCACCTGCATGGAAGCCGCCGTATCGCGCGACATCACTGAATACAGCGTGTATGGATCTACCATCTTCAAACAGGTGTATATCTATGGCGGCCTTGATCGCGGCCCCATCACACTGAACCGCAGCTTTGGTTTTGCCTGGGGTGTGAACGGCTTTTTGTTGTTCAATGCCTTAGGCAAACTGAACAAGGACACTGTCGTCGCCATGCGCAAGCGCATCGCCGCCGAAATCAAAACCACCTTCGCCAGTAGCTACACTCACGAAGTGTCTCTGGCCGGTGCATTGAAACTGGAGTCGATGGCGGTATACGGCAAGCAAGCTACCGGAGAGAAGTTCCTGATCAAGCCGCAGAGCTAAGGTCCAAGGTTTGATTTTTGGCCGCAAGGCCATGCTGGGACGCTGGAGTCAGGTTGGCTCCAGCGTCTGCAAAAAGCGTAACGCTGCCTACTGACTCTGGCCCCAACCCTGGTTCTGAAGGCTGCGGCTTTACTGTCGTCGTATTCGTCGTTCAGTCTGTCATAGCGTGCCGCCAGACCCTGATCCTTGATCTGGATAATGGATCGGAACTGCGCAAAAAAGACTCCAACTGTTCTTTGGCATCGCTTGCGTCTTCTGAACCGACCCCACGCGATCAACCATAATACCGCGCTTTTGAACGCCCGCTCCCTCCATCGCGCATCACCCAGTGATTAACGCCAAGCAATTGATGTTCACCTCACCGCAATTACTTATTCTGATAGCTACAGCTTCCAAAGCCTTGCTTCATCTGCTTCATTGAGATTTCTATGACGGTATCTGCAGGATCTCGATTTGGCTCCACAATACTCGCATAGCATCGATCACCGCGCAGTTCCATTTGTGCGTCATACAGACGCCCTGTCTGGGGAATAAACGATAAAATGATATCGCATAAAGATGGACCTGAGCCGACCACGAAGAGTTTTAGCCCGATGCGACGGCCGCTGGGAATAGGTAACGTTCGGTTCTCCCTATTATAAGGATTGGAGCCAGTGAATCGCCGCGGTTCAGTGCAGTCTTCTCCGTTATCAAAGTACTGGAATATGTGAATGGCTGGCGACAAGCGCAGAAGTGCTCGTGACTCTACTGGGGGCGCCTGGTAAACCGGTGCACAACCGGCAAGACAAAGTACTGATCCGATCACTATTGACGCTACTTTCATCTGTACCTCCGAATGCAATGTGGAGCAATTTTAAGATTTAGCTTTTGTGTTTTGCTCTTGAGCAAAGAGGCAAAATGCAATACCTGGGGACTGTCAGGTTTTTTGTGTTCGGGCTCTTAACGGCCTGCCATCAGGTAGGCCTTCACTTACCAGGTTGGCCTGGTGAAACGATCTTCATACAGGATCGCAAACTGGTTCATAGCGGCTTTCCA